>CAURMP010000030.1:0-13345 GCA_963526005.1 uncultured Streptococcus sp.
CGTCTATAATAAGAGCTCTCCCTGTTGGTTCATCGTCCAGAATGATACTATCTACATTAACCCCGTATTTTTTTAATTCCGAAATTGCTTCTTCACCTTGAATTTCCTTACCTACTCTTCCTAAGAAGGTAGTATTAGCTCCTAACGAAGCTGCAACTATCGCTTGATTTGCTCCTTTACCTCCGAAACTTATATGATAATCCTTTCCATGTTTAGTTTCTCCTGCTTTAGGAATAGCATCAATACTTATTTTTTCGTCTATATTAATACTTCCAATAACATATATTTTATTTTTCAACATACATCACCATTCCACTTCCAAAGTGATTATTTGGTCGAGTAATAAAACCAAATTTCTCGTAAAAACCTTCAGCTCCTACCGTACTCATTAATCCAACATAAGCGTGATCACAACATATTAATCGGATTCTTTCTAACAAAGTATTTACAACGATAGTACCCACTCCTTTATTTCTAAATTTAGGATGAACAATAATATCTTTTAAAAAAAATACGATTCTAGCATCTCCGACAACTCGCCCTATTCCAACTAGTTGTTTTTCGTAAAAAACTTTAACATCGAGAACGTCTTGTTCTAAAGCACTCACGACATCCTCAACAGAATATAAATAAAAACCTACCAGCTCATGCATAAATAAATATTCTTCAGCAGTTAATTCATTTAAGATAATATCCAAATCAGGTCACCTCTAAGGTTTGGTTAAACGTTTAACCACTTTTGTAAAATAATTATCTCTCTAATTGGTAGCGTTGTCAATAGCTAAACAAAAAAAGAATGAGAATGTACATCTCATCCTTTTTATAAACTGGGCTCTAGGTACAACACCTCATATTCGTTCCCATTTTTTATGCTTTTCTGAAGCATCAACACTGCATTTTCCGCTAGCTGTTGTATATTTTGATTTATTGACGGTAAGTTAATTCCAAACATATCTGAATAAGCCAAATTATCATACCCAATAATTTCTATATTTTTTGCATCTTTAATTCTATTGGCTTTCATCAAGCCATATGCCATCAAATCGTTAAAACAAAAGACGCCTGTGTTTTCAGTTAGGATATTCGAATGTATTCCTATATCATATCCAGATTGAAAATGAAAATCTCCTTCAAAAAAATCCACTGGAATATTCAGTTTAATCTCATCTAAAGCTTGCTTTACACCTTTTAAGCGTTCGTTAGAAATAAAAGAATTCTTTCCTCCTGTTACTACAGCAAGATGTTGTATATTTTTTTCTAAAAGAAACTTTGTTGCTATATATCCACCCAGTTTATTATCAGATACTACTTGCCTCTTTTTTACATTTGATATTAACCTATCAACTAATACCAAAGGTGCTTCGATACTCTCTAAATATGCTTGAAACTCTTCCATATGTAAATAGGTTTCATTTGAAACACATGCTATAATTCCATCAACCTGACGATCTAAAAATTCATTTATATGATGGATATCACTCGCATACAGATCATTGCTATTTGCAATCAAAGTTGAATAACCTTCAATACTCATCTTTTGTTCAATATCTCTAACAAGCTTCGAGAAAAAAGGATTTTCAATATCTGGAATAAGTATTCCAATTGTTTTTGTACTTGTACTTAACAAACTTCTGGCAATTTTATTAGGACGATAATTTAACTCTGACGCTATTTTCTTCACTTCAGCTTTCTTTTCTTCAGAAATTCTAGACGGTTTATCGTTCAGAATTATAGATACCGCTGCAGATGAAATATTTGCTATCTTTGCAATGTCTTTTAATGTAACTTTTGACATTTATATTCCCCTTCCTACAAACTTCATTCTAAACGTATTTATTAAATATAACAACAATAGAGAAAATATGAGTGACATTCATATTGAATATACCATACATAATACCATTTTCCACATATCTCTTTCTCACAGTACCCTGCAGAGATAACGTCCTCTGCATCTAACTTATTCTTTCTCTTCTCCCTTTCTTTCGAATGAAGGCAAAATCCATTTGAAATAAGGTGCAAAGGCGAAGAATAAACGGAAGACCAAGGGATTCCATAGTAGCAACAATAAGGGAGTGCAACCAATGTGAATTACTGACTCTAGGGTGAAACCCGTAGAGTCAGTTTGAAGCTTGGTAGGAACTGAGACCTTGGGCTCAGTCCGGTGCCCTTATTGTAGCTACTATAGAGACATCCCTTCGGTCTGGAGTTTATTCATAAGCCCTTTGGGCTATATCCCCTCTTTTCATATGGATTTTGCATCCTTCGAAAACAAAAAATGGTGGACAGCCGTCCACCATTTTTTCTATTCCACTGTTACTGACTTGGCAAGGTTACGCGGTTTATCCACGTCTAAGCCTTTGCCTAGAGAAGTGTAGTACGCGATTAATTGCGTTACCACAACTGATACGATTGGTGCTAATAAGATTGGCACCGCTGGAACGATGATATCGTCGCCTTCTTGCTCAACACCTTCCATCGCGATTGTTGTTACGACAGCGCCACGAGCTTTCACCTCTTGGATATTTCCGCGAGTGTGGCTTGCTACTACTGGTTCGCTTAATAATGCGATAACTGGAGTGCCTTCTTCGATAAGGGCGATTGTTCCGTGTTTTAATTCCCCTGCGGCAAAGCTTTCAGTTTGCACGTATGAGATTTCTTTTAATTTCAACGCTGCTTCCATCGCTACATAGTAGTCTAAGTGACGACCGATGTAGAAAGCATTGCGAGTTTCTAATAAGTGCTCTTTGACTAAGTCTTGAACGGCTTGTTTGTCTGATAATACGCTCTCGATTGAAGCCGCAACGACACCTAAGTCGTGTTTCATGTCGAATGGAGCTTCTAAGCCTTTAGAAGCTCGTAATGCGTCTGCTAAAACGGCCATTACTGCGATTTGTGCAGTGTAAGCTTTTGTTGAAGCTACGGCGATTTCAGGACCTGCGTGTAATAGTAAAGTATAGCTTGCTTCACGAGAAAGAGTTGACCCTTTCACGTTTGTGATTGTTAATGATGGGAAGTTTTGCTCGTTTACTTTTACCAATGCTTGACGGCTGTCCGCTGTTTCTCCACTTTGTGATAAGAAAATGAAGAATGGTTTTTGTGATAATAATGGTTGGTGGTATGCAAATTCGCTTGCTAAGTGAACTTCTACTGGGATTCCAGCAAGTTGTTCTAACAACGCTTTACCTACCCATCCTGCGTGGTAGCTTGTTCCGCAGGCAATCACGTAAATGCGGTCGCTTGCTAAAATGCTGTCTTGGATTTCTTTATCGACTTGTAATTGACCATTTTCGTCTTGATAGTTTTGGATGATTTTACGTAATACAACTGGTTGTTCATCCATTTCTTTCAACATGTAGTGAGGGTAAGCCCCTTTTTCTAAATCGTCTGCATCTAATTCTGCAACGTATGGTGCACGTTCTACTGGTTCGCCGTCGATTGTTTCGATTTCTACAGAGTCAGCTGTTAAAGTGATTAACTCTTCGTCTTTGATTTCGATGTAACGGTCTGTTTCAGCGATTGTTGCCATTGCATCTGAACAGATTACGTTGAAACCTTCGCCAACCCCTACTAATAATGGGCTCTTATGTTTCGCTGCGTAAAGAACGCCTGGTTTTTCGCTGTCTAATAAACCGAAAGCGAATGATCCGCGGATTTCTTTCAACGCGCGACGGAAAGCTTCTTTTCCTGATAAGTTTTCTTTGTTTGCAAAGTATTCTACTAAGTTTACGGCAACTTCAGTATCTGTTTGAGATTTGAAATCAACGTCGCTTAAGAATTCTTTTTTCAATTCGTCATAGTTTTCAATTACGCCGTTGTGCACTAATGTGAAACGACCTGATTGTGATTGGTGAGGGTGAGCGTTGTTTTCTGTCGCTGGTCCGTGTGTTGCCCAACGAGTGTGCCCGATCCCTGCAAATGCTGGAATAGCTTCATCCACTGCATCACGAAGATTTTGAATACGTCCAACACGTTTTACTAATTGTGTTGATCCATCTTCGTCCATAATAAATAATCCTGCTGAGTCATATCCACGATACTCAAGCTTTTCTAATCCGTTTAACACTACAGTTTGAATTCTGTCGTGTCCAATACATCCTACGATTCCGCACATAATTTTTAACTCCTTTTATAAGAGGTCCTATTGGCGCCTCTTCTTATTGTAATTTTGATTATGTTTCTGGTGCCGTTCCAATTTTGTCATTCCCTTGCGAAAATGGTTTGTATGAAACTGTAGACTGCACTGCCTTGAGTCATCCGCCGAGTATTTCGATAAACTCATTCCTCGTCACCTGCTTTTTCAAACAGGCCTGGCGCTATCCTTGTCGCTTCCTTCCAAAGCTTTCATAAATTTTCAGAAACATGTACATCATAACCGATGAGCAATCCAAAAACAACTAATTTTCCTTTTTCATAACCTTTTCCATACCAAAACTTAACGCCACCACTCCAAAAACCGCACTCTTATCGCATTTCTAAGCACAGATTCCATAAGTACCACTTTCCCAAATTTTCCGAATTCTTCAATAGTAAAGCTCCGAAACTTTTGTGTTTTTAGTTTGGAAGCACACACCACTTTATTAGCCGTGAAACGCACACACCCTGTCCTATCTCCCCTCCCTCTCAAAGAGAATACCAGTTTGTCGTGAGTGGTGAAAGACACACATGATGTTCTGTCTCATTCCCTGCTGAACTATCCAAAAAAAGCTATTAACCGGGTTTTGGATTCTATAATAGCAATAATAGCGAGTGTACTCGAAACGAATTACTGCCTCTGGGGATTTTATTCCCTAGAGGCAGTTTGAGAGTCGAGAGGAACTGAGACCTTAGGCTCAGTCCGGTACAGCTATTATCGCTATTATGAAGATATCCAAAAACCTTCGGTTAATAGCTTTTTTTATCTTTTATGAAATTGAATAGTTTGGTGCTTCTTTAGTGATTTGAACATCATGCGGATGGCTTTCTCTTAGACCCGCACCACTCATACGCACAAACTGCGTATTCTCGCGAAGCTCTTCTAAATTATGCGCCCCAACATACCCCATACCAGATCGCAATCCTCCAACCATTTGGAAAATAATATCCGCCGCAGAACCTTTGTAGGCTACACGACCTTCGATTCCTTCTGGTACGCGTTTGTTCGCTTCGTTTTTCGCTTGGAAGTAACGGTCGCCTGACCCATTTTCCATCGCTGCTAAACTACCCATTCCGCGGTATGTCTTGAAGCGACGTCCTTGGAAGATTTCGAATTCACCTGGAGATTCATCCGTTCCAGCAAGCATGCTTCCTAACATGACCACATGTCCACCCGCTGCGATAGCTTTGGCGATATCTCCTGAGTACTTAATCCCGCCGTCTGCGATGATCGCTTTGCCAAATTCTTTTGCAACCGTTGCGGCATCGTAAATCGCTGTGATTTGCGGAACCCCTACACCGGCAACGACACGAGTTGTACAGATAGAACCAGGTCCGATTCCGACTTTTACAACGTCCACACCTGTTTCAAATAAGGCACGTGTTCCTTCCCCTGTCGCTACGTTTCCGGCAATCAATGTTGCATCTGGGAATGTTTCGCGAATTTCTTTAATTTTGCGGATTACGCCGGCACTATGACCATGCGCAGTGTCGATCACGATGGCGTCCGCACCTGCGTCTAGCAATGCTTTTGCACGTTCGAATGTATCTGAAGTAATTCCAACCGCTGCGGCTACGAGTAAACGTCCATGTTCGTCTTTAGCGGCATTCGGGAATTCAATCACTTTCTCGATGTCTTTAATCGTAATTAAACCAGCAAGGCATCCGTTGTCATCTACTAAAGGAAGTTTTTCGATTTTATGTTTTTGAAGAATCGCTTCGGCATCTTTTAATGATGTTCCGACTGGAGCGGTTACGAGGTCTTCTTTTGTCATTACTTCGTCAATTAAAATGGAATAATCTGAGATAAAACGTAAGTCACGGTTTGTCAAAATCCCAACGAGGTGACGTGTTTCTAGGTCATCTACGATTGGGACACCGCTAATACGGTATTTTGCCATGAGGTCTTCGGCATCTTGTACTTTATGGGAAGGTGTTAAGAAAAATGGGTTGATGATAACGCCACTTTCTGAACGTTTTACTTTATGAACTTCTTCTGCTTGTTCTGCAATTGACATGTTTTTATGAATCACGCCTAATCCACCTTGACGCGCAATCGCAATCGCCATTGTTGAATCTGTGACAGTATCCATACTTGCACTCATTAAAGGAATATTGAGACGAATGTTTTTGGCTAATTGCACGCGTAAATCCACGTCATTTGGCAAGACATGACTCTCCGCTGGAATTAGTAAAACATCATCGAATGTGTACCCTTCTTTTTGAAATTTTGTTTCCCATTTTGACATAGCTCAAACCTCCAGTGATTGAATTTATTAACGAATAATATACCACTTTTAAAAGAAAAAGCAAGCTTTTCTACAGAAAATCCTGTTAATTCATGGAAGTTTCATCTTTCATTGTTCGTTTTTTAATGAGAGCTTAATTTTTCACAAAAATACCGCCCAAAGCTTCGGAATTATGCTACACTTATAGTGACAAAGAAAGGATGATTCATGTGAAAAAACAACTCTTACCAGCAGTTGCACTAAGCTTCATTCTCCTTGGCTGTTCGAGCAAGAACACTCCCGCTGAGACAACCACGAGTTCAAAGGCGACTACTGTAGAAACAACGAGCACGACAACAAGTACAACCACAGCAACGGAAACAACGGTTCAAAGTACAGAGGCTTCTTCTGAAGCGACTTCTGCGACTGAAGCTACTACGCAAGCGCAGGCTGCAAGTGGCATGGCTGACCTTTCCCTTGGGTATGACATCATCGTCAATAAAAAACACGCGCTACCGTCGACTTACGCGCCCGGCGAAGATCCAACGGCTGGCCAACAAGTGCGCGCGTTAATTCAACGCATGCAAGAACTCGGCTATCCGATTAGCGACACGTACAGCGGATATCGTTCCTATGAATATCAAACCGAACTCTATAACGACTATGTATCCCGTGAAGGAAAAGCCGCCGCAGACACGTACTCTGCTCGCCCAGGATATAGCGAACACCAAACAGGGCTCGCCTTCGATATTCTCGATACCCATGGAAATCTACTCGATGGACCAGAGTATAGCGACGCCATCCACTGGCTTCATACGCATGCCCACGAGTACGGATTCATCGTCCGATTCCAACCCGGCAAGGAAGCCATCACAGGTTACCAAGCCGAAGCATGGCACCTGCGTTATGTAGGAGACAAGGCAACGGATATTTATAACTCAGGCCTTTCTCTCGAAGAATACTTTGGTGTTGCTGGTGGCGGGTATGAATAGCAGGATGTGAGGGCGAGTGGTCAGCTTTCGACCCTTTACCGAAATTAACGCAAGCGTCCGATAAGGACGTGCGGATAATTGTCGGAAAGGAACGCGAAAGCTACGAGCCAGAACTCAACTATAGGATACGAGGCAGAAAGACAGAAGCAAAAAACGGATTCACAGTGTGAGTCCGTTTTGCTTCGTAGTCTTTCGCCCGCAAAGTTTATTAGACTTTCTTGAATCACGAGTGATGAAAAGAAAGTCAATAAACCACTGCGAAGAGCGCTCAGGAATCAAGCCTTCACAGTGCGAAGTTTTTCAGTCCTGTGAGCCCGAGTTCAACTACACAGAATAACTGCAATAAAAAATATAAGCTACCTTGTTTCCAAGGTAGCTTCTTTTAATACACTTCATAATTTGTAATCAGCTGAAACAAAAATAAAAAACAAGGTGAATCCGCCTTGCTTTTTATTTTATTATTGAATATACGTCAAACTCTTACCGATAATGAACGTTGTGGTCACATTATGTAATACCGCTAATAGACTAGGAGAAACAACATCAATCAAACCTAATCCCATTAAGAACGAATTAATACCCACTGTATGTTTTAAATTGGCATCTAATTGGCGATTTAGTTGTTCGGTTATATTTTCCAAAACCTCTAATCCCGTTAATTGTTCATTTAAGAATAAGATATCGCTGGCTTGACGAGCAATATCTGAAGCACCCGCCATAACAATACCTACATTTGCAAGAGAGAGTGCGGCAGAATCATTAATTCCGTCTCCAATCATCAAAACATGATGACCTTCCTCTTGAAGCTGCTCAATTACTTGATGCTTTTGTTCTGGCTTCACTTGTGTATATACTCTGTCAAATGGAATCAGCGAGCAAATTGTTTCTGTACGTTTTTGTGTATCCCCTGTAAGAAGTACAATCTGTTTTCCTTTTTCTTTTAACTCTTTCAATAATGCAATCGCTTCTCCTCTTAACGGAGTATCAATAAGGAAAATGGCAATTAATTTTCCGTCATAACTTAAATAAAGTAAGTTGTATTTTTGGCTATATTCTTCAATCACTGCTTTTTGCTCATTGGAAATAATCGTCTTCTCGTCTTCTAATAATTCCAAACTTCCGATGACGACTCTTTTTCCATCAATCGATGATACGATTCCTTTTGAAGCTACGTGAGTTAATTTCCCATGCATTTCCTCATGTTCAATCCCCTCATCTTCTGCCTTCTTAACAACAGCCGTCGCAATCGGGTGGTAAAAATGTTCCTCCAAACAAGCTGCAATTCGTAAAACTTCCTCATCATCATATCCTTCATACGCAATAATTCGTTGAATTTTTGGAACTCCAGTTGTCAATGTTCCTGTTTTATCAAAAACAAAAGTATCAACTTGTGCATATTCATCTAAAGAATTAGATCCTTTAATGACAATTCCCTGATTAGAAGCTGCTTTAATGGCTGTTAAATAAGTTGCTGGTGAAGATAATTTTAACGCACATGAATAATCCACTAATAGGAAAGTGAGTGCTTTAGAGACTGAGCGTGTGAATAAATAAGTCAGCGCCATCCCGATGAAATTATATTTCACTAATCCGTCAGCTTTTTCCATTAATTGCTTTTGCTGTTTCGATTGATGAAATTCACTCGATTTAATCAGCTGAACAATTTGCTGCAAGCGTAAGTTTTGTTGCTTATTCGTCACTTCTACTAATAGTTCGCCATGCTCTACAACTGTATTAGCGTAGACCATATCCCCAATCTTCTTAGAGACAGGGAAAGACTCACCTGTTAATGAACTTTCATTTAAGTAGCCTCTTCCATTGACAACTATTCCGTCAAAGTAAATTTCTTGACCTTCTGTTGCAACGAAGATATCTCCTACTTCAACATGATTGCTCATTTTCTTGAAGCGCTCGCCCTCTTTTTCAATCCATATTTCATAAATATTATTTGTTAAGTTTTTTTCGAGCTCTTCAATCGATTTCTTTTGGGACCAATCATCTAAATCGTCTCCTAAATTTAATAGGAACATAATCATATCTGCAGTCTTATGATCTCCCATCGCCATAGAAGTTGATATCGCCACAAAATCGAGTAAACTCATAGATAGTTTTTTCTCACAAATTGATTGGAAAGCAGCCTTTCCAAACTTCACCATTTTCATAAGTATCCATCCCATACGAATAGGTGTAGGAAGAAGGACTTTTGAAAGCATTCTTCTATAGAGATGCGTTGAAATAATATCATATGGTGAAGAAGCTACTAGCCACTGGACTTCATTTTGTTTTTCAATTACGTTCTCCATTTGAATCAAAGATAAAAACCTTTGAACTTGTTGAACTTTCCCTTGAGTAAAATAAACTCCTACATGTTTTAAATCTTTATAAAAGTGCAGTTTTTCAATACCTGGGACTGTGCAAGCTAGTTCCTCTAAATACATTTGGACTGAATGCGGACATGTAAAAGGGAGTTCTAAACGTACTCTAGAGTTTGATTGATGTTTAATAATAAACTTCATTATTTTTCACTAGTTTCTACTACTAATTCTGCACTTTTTTCTTCAGCATATAAGTCTTTTGCTTCTTCTAAGACATCATCTGCATGTTGTTTTACAGTAGAAACAGTTGCGTCAATACCATCTTTTAATTTATAAGAAGTAGCGACCGCTTTAGCATATACATGCTTTGCGTCTTTGCTCGCTAATAGTTTTAATCCTAACGATCCAAATAAAACGCCTCCCGCAAATACACTTGATTTTTTAGCAAATTTTCCTAAACTAATAAGTTCTTTAATCATTATGATTACCTCCATTTTTTCTAATTAGAATTATTCAATTCTTATTATAGTATACAGATTTAAACTCCGAATTTCAATAATGAAAAATTTAAGATTCTGTTGGTCTCTTTCGCTTTCAAACTAAAAACTACCTTGTTTTTCTACAAGGTAGCTTATTTTTTCTCTAACCAAAAGAATGCCTGTGGTAATTTTTCCTCAGCATTTCCAATAAAACATTTTCCATGTGCAAATAGAACATTGACAGGATTCCACGCTTTTATTTGTTGATAACACTTTTGCGCTGTTTCCTTATTAAAAAAGAATGTCATTCTTAAATCTCTTGGAGTATGGCCATTTGGATATGCATTATCCCCTATTTTAAACAAGAAACGATGCAAACATGAACACTCTTCTCCAACTTCAATATTCTCAATCAAGTCCGTTAGAATTAACGTTTTACTCTTTTTGTGGAAAAATACTGACTCTTCTATAACAGCACTTCCTTCAAACGGAAGATAATCAATTTCGTCTAGCCAGCTAATGTCGATTGTTTTATCTAAGATTGTATAACTTTGGATAGATGGAGAGTTGTCAAAAATTTTCTCCAATCCTTTTGTCGCCCAAAGTTTCGCATCCGGATAGGCTTGACTCCACTCTTCCATATATACGTAATGCAATTTATTTGGAGCAACTATATGCTTCACATGACCTAGCTCATCAATTTCACTTCGCAACTGCGGTGTTAAATGAATAGGAGAATGAATCCATAAGTCATTATTTCCCAATCGCACCACTGTCATTCGAGTGCTAAATGGCACTTGAGTAATTTTAAAATTCATCTCTACAATTTCACCATCAACAATCCAGATACCCTCATCTATAGTCTTCAATGTATATAATGGCTCATATAATTTCACTGAACATTTCATATAAATTCACCAATTTTTATAGACTAATACACTTCATAATTTGTAATCAGCGGGGAGTTTTTCTTTAGGAGTTTTTGGAGACGTTTATGGTATTGCGCTGGGAAGACCATATTTTTGGCACGCAACTCTCTTTCATGCAGCACTTTTGCCACATGATCCGCAAAGCTAACGCAGTTTCTCGTCCAACCATTATACGTCATGAATTTCGAACGATTGAACTTATAGAACACGGTATCCATCTGTTGCGCCATAAAGTACACGTACATTTCCTCAAAGCGGTCAAAGGTCGGGTTATAGTACACCGCCTCGCTCGTTGGTTGCCACAGCGTCGTCGGCTCTAAAATCTTCGCCAAGTACGCATGAATCTTATCCATCTGCTCATCCGTCACATCAATCGTATAAATATGCAACGCTTTTTGGTAGTGGTTTTTACAAAAGAGCATATACTCCTCGCGCGGCGCTTTAATCAGAACGCCTTCTGCAATCCAGCCCCCGAGCTTCAAGTCGCGCTCATCATAGTTCCCATAAGAATAGACGTAGCCATCGATACATAAATCCACGTGCCCCAGCGGACCATTGCCACGCTCAGCCACATGCACGAAAATCTCAAAACGACTCTTAGCAAGCGGCGGATACGGAATCGGATAAGGGACAAACGGGTCCGGCATATTCACTTTTGGAAATGAGTGTAGTACTTTTCGTACAACCTTCTCCATTAATTTCTTCTCTGCCATCACAAACTCCTCACACTGTCAATAGGCCTATTGTAGCATAAATTCACGGTGTGTTCAGTTACTTTTTTATTTTATACAACAAAAAACCTCCCGTCAGAAACGGGAGGAAAAAAGGATAGAGTTTTATTTACTTGGGAGTAAATAATTCTTATTTGGGAATACAATTACTATAACCAAGTTTTATGAAGAAATTGTGATGTTTAATCCCAATTTTCTAGAAATTTAATACCCTAAAGATGCATGCATACCGGCAACGTAACCCGTTACAAAGGCTGCGGTGATATTGTACCCACCGGTGTACCCGTGGATGTCTAAAAGCTCTCCGCAGAAATACAGTCCTTGGGTTAATTTTGACTCTAAGGTTTTCGGGTTCACTTCTTTCAAATGAACACCTCCACCTGTCACAAACCCCTTCTCAATCGGCAATGAGCCATTGACAGTAAAGCAGAAATTCGTCAGAGCTTCTTTAATCTGTGCCCAGTTGGCCTCACTTAAACGATTCACAGCTGTTTGGTCACTAATCCCCACTCTTGCTAGTAAAAATTCTACATAACGTTCAGGAAGTAACCCTTTTAAATGATTTTTAATCGATTTCAGAGGCGCATCCTCCACAAACGAACGAAATTGCGCATCAATTTCAGACTCACTCATATCCGGCAATGCATTGAGACTCATCACGACTTCCTTCTCGCCTTCTTTCTCCTGCACTTGATGCACGAAACTTGAACAACGTAGGACGGCTGGACCGCTCACTCCAAAATGCGTGAAAATCATATCCATCTGATGTGTCACAACAGGCTTTCCTTTGCCATTTAAGACACTAAGCGCCACATTACGAAGCGACAACGCACGAAGAATGCCCTTTTGGATAAACTCTTCGCCACTCGTTAGCGGAACTTCTGTCGCAAAGAGCGGTGTAATCGTATGGCCAGCCACTTTCGCAATGCCATATCCGTCTCCTGTCGAACCCGTCTTTGGATAAGATTTCCCGCCTGTTGCTAGGATAACCGCATCAGCTTCAAGCTGCTCGCCATTATCAAGCTCCACCACTCGCACAGCTCCATCGCTGACACGAATGGTCTTCACTTTCACGTTCGTACGCACTTTGACACCTAGCTTCTTAATCTCCTGAATAAACGTCTCCAGAATCGTCTTAGCCGAATCGGTCACAGGAAACATTCTCCCGTGATCTTCTTCCTTCAAGCGTACGCCGCGGCTCTCGAAGAACTGAATAATATCCTGATTATCAAATTGCGAAAAGGCACTATATAAGAAGCGGCCATTTCCCGGAATGTGCTTCACGATTTCTTCTGGGGTACGACGGTTCGTCACATTACAACGCGTTCCACCCGTATGCAATAATTTCTTTCCAAGGGTTGGATTCTTCTCAAGCAACACGACTTCAGCGCCATGCATCGCCGCACTGACCGATGCCATCAGCCCGCTCGTTCCTCCACCAATTACAATAACTTTCATACTTGCCTCCAATTTTCTCTGTCCCAATCATTATAAAGCATGCAAAATAAAAAAGCCTAGAGAAACTCTCTAAGCTTAA
>CAURMP010000031.1:0-13246 GCA_963526005.1 uncultured Streptococcus sp.
ATGATTGTCTGTTTTTGAAATTTCTAAGCAAAAATTCAATCCAACATTACTACTAATTCCATTCATTATGATTGCCATTCACTTTGCATATGGTATTGGAACGATTAAAGGATGGATCTTTGGTTTTGAATTTAAAAAAGAGTATTTTGACTCAGAAGATAAATCTTAAAATTCCTATAAATACTCATGAATTCAAGCAAATCTATGGTATAATAAACTGATTGTATAGTTATTGGAGTGGAATGAATGAGAGTAAATGAAGAAAAAATTTCAAATAGAAGAAAACAAAGAAATAATCAAAAAATAAGGAGAGTTATTTTAACGGTCTTACTGGCTTTGGGCGCTGTAATTATCGCAGGTGCTGCTTATGCATGGAGTCGTATTTCTAAAGCGGAAGATGCGATTCATCAAAAGGTAGAAACCGTCCAATTACGTGAGAAAGAATTAACAGACGATAGCAGTTTTTCGGTTCTTCTATTAGGAATTGATAATGGAGCGTATGGTCGTGATACGGAAGTAGGTCGTTCAGATACGATGCTTCTTGTTACGGTAAATCCAAAACTAAAGAAAACCACAATGATTAGTATTCCTCGTGATTCTTATACTGAAATTATCGGATATGGTACTTTTGACAAGATTAACCATGCGTATGCGTTTGGGAAAGAACAATTCTCAATTAACAGTGTACAAAATATGCTGAACGTTCCAATTGACTACTATGTAACTGTAGATATGCATGGATTGATGGGTCTTGTTGATGCAGTGGGTGGATTAGAAATTACCCCAGCGTTAACATTTACGTATGAAGATGAGTCATTTACTGAAGGGGTTTCACGTCATGTAGACGGGGAAGCCGCACTTCGTTACGCTCGTATGCGTTATGATGACCCAGAAGGAGATACAGGCCGTCAAAAACGTCAACAATATGTAATTCAAAAATTAGTTGAAAAATTATTGACTTTAGGTTCTGTAACGAAATACGAAGAAATTCTCAAAACATTAGAAAACTCTGTAAAAACAAACTTTACAGTAGAAAAATTATTCCAAATTGCTCAAACGCATAAAGAAGCTCTCCAACATTTTGAATCGGATACGATTAATGGGGATGGATCGATGATCAATGGAATTTATTACTTTGTCATTCCAGAAGCAGAAAAAATTCGTGTTTCAAATGTCATCAGAAAATCTCTTGATTTAGAAGAAATTACTGAATTGAAACATATCGAGACAAAAGAAACGCAGTCATCAGTCAATATTGAGCAAAATGCTCCACAAAATAATTCGAACGTACAAGAACAAGGGGATACTTACGTAGAACCAAATGTAACGCCAAATTATAACAATAGTTACAATAATAACAATTACAATAACAACAGTAATGATGATGACGACTATGTTGCACCGACAAATCCATCTAATAATGGTAGCGGAAGTAGTGCTGTGACACCAACAGCACCAGCAACTCAGGCATCACAAGCGACGGCTGCGCCAGAGCAACCGCAGCCTGTACAACCGACGCGATCAGCTCCTACAACCCAAGGGCCTGTTGCGCCAACACAACCTACACAAAAACAAAACCCTTAAAAGTATTGGAGTGTAAATATGAACGAATCAAATGAATGGACCCGACAAGGGAGACGTCAAGAAAAGAAAAAGAAACGTGGACGTATTGGTTTCATTTTAATTCTGTTACTAGCTATTATTGCAGTAGTGGGAACTTACTACGCAAGTCGAATTAACCATACGATTAACACGATTACTCAAGATGTCGGAAACCGTACAGAGCAAGAAGCAAACGACATTATTAAAAACGCAAAACCAATTAACATATTATTATTAGGGATTGATAATGGCGCGTATGGACGTACGGAAGAAGATGGACGTTCAGATACGATGCTACTATTAACCGTTAATCCATCAATGAAGAAATCTCAATTATTGAGTCTGCCTCGTGATACTTACACTGAAATCGTAGGAACGGGTGGTTATGATAAATTGAACCACGCTTTTGCTTATGGAAAGGCCCCAATGGTTATTAATTCAGTTGAGAAGATGTTAGATACAACGATTGACTTCTATGTGCAAATTAACATGGAAGGGTTAATGGAATTCGTCGACGCTGTCGGTGGAATTGAAGTGACAAGTCCACTTACATTTACGTACGAAGGCCGTTCTTTCGTTGAAGGAAAGACTGAACTGCTTGATGGTGAAAGTGCCTTACGTTTTGCGCGTATGCGTTATGACGATCCAGAAGGAGATACAGGACGTCAAAAACGTCAACGTATCGTTATCGAGGAACTCGTTAAGAAATTGATGACATTTAATTCTGTTACAAACTTCGAGCAATTATTGAATGCGGTAAGTAAAAACGTGAAAACGGACTTGCCAATTGGACAAGTGATGGCCCTTAAAAACACATATGGTCCTGCCATCGCAGGAAATAATTTATCACAAACATTTATCGAAGAAAGACAGTTATTATTAACAAACAATGCAGGAGAGCAAATTTATTACTCTTATGCAACGGATGAAGTGTTACTTGGAGTAAGTAATTCGATTCGTAAATTAATGGGACAACCAACTGTTCAAACATATCCATTACTACAACAAAGAGAAGATTTATATTATTTAACAACTCCTTAATAGGGGAAATAAGAGGTGTATAAAATGATTTATGCTGGGATTTTAGCCGGTGGAACCGGAACTCGTATGGGAATCCAAGAAATGCCAAAGCAATTTCTACCATTAGGAAACAAACCAATTATTATTCACACAGTGGAAAAGTTCTTGTTTGTTCCAGACGTAGATGTTGTCTATGTAGCTGTCCATCCAAACTGGGTGAGCTACTTCAATGATTTATTAGACAAACACATTTTGACGAATAAAGATAAAATCCGTGTCGTTAGCGGTGGTGGAAATCGTAATGATAGCATCTTAAGTATTATTGCGGACATCAAAAATAGCGGATCGTTTTCACCTGAAGATGTATTGATTACACATGATGCGGTTCGTCCGTTCGTTTCTTATCGTATGATTGTCGATAATATTGAAGCGATGAAGAACTATGACGTTGCGGATACTGTAGTGATGGCCAATGATACAATTGTAGAATCGGTTGATGGAAAAGTGATTTCTTCGATTCCAAACAGAACGCATATGTATCAAGGACAAACACCTCAAACATTTAAGATTCAAGCATTTACAGACTTGTATGATAGCCTTACAGATGATGTCAAAGAAATCTTGACAGATGCATGTAAAGTATTCGTGGTTAACGATGTGAAAGTAGCTCTTGTCGAGGGTGAATACTCAAATATTAAAATTACGACAGTAACAGATTTGAAAATTGCGCAAGCGATGTTAGGAGAGATTTAAAATGATTAATCGAGTGTATCAACTCATTCGTCCATCGTTTTTCTCAATTAAATATGAAGATGTGTCATTTTATGAAGAAGATACTGTGGTGGTTCGACCAAACTACTTAGCTTTGTGTCACGCCGACCAACGTTACTTCCAAGGAACACGTCCTGCTAAAATTTTGCAGAAGAAATTACCAATGGCATTGATTCATGAATGTTGTGGGATTGTTGTTGCGGACCCAACAGGAACCTATCAACCAGGCGATCATGTGGTGATGATTCCAAACCAACCACCACGTGACTTTGACCATAACACTGAATTTTACGAAAACTACGTGAATGGAACATACTTCCGTTCAAGTGGTCATGATGGATTCATGCGCGAATTTGTGACGATTCCAATCGACCGTGTAGTGAAATACGAAGATGTGCCAGATAAAGTCGCTGCCATTTCTGAATTTGTGTCAGTCGGTGTTCATGGACTTCGTCGTTTTGATAAAGTAGCGCATAGCCGTCGTAACCGTATCGTCGTATGGGGTTCAGGAAGCTTAGCTTATGTTGTAGCAACGATTGCAAAAGCAAAATTCCCAGACTCTACGATTATCATTGTGGGTAAAGATCCTGAGAAGTTACGTCTATTTTCATTTGTAGATGAAGTATATGATGTGAGCAATCTTCCAGAAGACTTTACATTCGACCACGCCATTGAATGTGTGGGAGGCAGCGGAACTCAAGATGCATACCGTGAAATTATCCGTCATATTCAACCTCAAGGTACCGTTGTCATGATGGGAGTTAGCGAGTTTGAAGTACCATTAAACACACGTGACATTCTTGAAAAAGGATTAACATGGGTCGGAAGCTCTCGTTCAGGTCGTAAGGACTTCGAAGAGGCTGTTCAATTTATGGCAGATCCAAAAGTACATGCACGTTTGAATTTAATTATTTTTGAATCAAATCCAATCCAAGAGATGAAAGATATTTATCATTTCTTCGAGGAAGACAAACTAACGCCATTTAAAACAGTGGCTAAATGGGATATTTAGAAAGTGAGGAAAACATGGAACCATTACAAGAGAAATGTTTAGAAATGGCTGAATACTTTGTGTCATTTTGTAAGCAACATGAATTATTATGTTATTTATGCGGTGGTGGGGCCATTGGAGCACTTCGCCATAAAGGATTTATCCCTTGGGATGATGATTTAGATTTCTTTATGCCACGAAAAGATTATGAAAAACTCATCGAATTGTGGCCAAAAGAAGCAGACGCGCGTTATGTGATGTCAAACAGTGACGAACATTACTTAGACCGTAATTTGTTTGTGACGATTCGTGATAAAGAAACGACATGTGTGAAGCCATATCAAGCAGATTTGGATATTCCGCATGGTTTAGCAATTGATATCCTGCCGCTAGATTATTATCCAAAAACAGAATCAGCACGTAAGAAACAAGTTCGTTGGGCATTGATTTACTCATTGTTCCGTGCGCAAACAATTCCTGAAAAACATGGTGGATTGATGAAATGGGGAAGCTTATTCTTATTAGGATTAGTCCCAACGCGTTCATTACGCTATAAAATTTGGAGCAAGGCGCAGCGCGAGATGACAAAGTACACGCGTGAAGAAAGTGATGGAATCACTGAACTTTGTGCAGGTCCTGGATATATGAAGAATAAATATCCAATCGAAAGCTTTGAATCAGCGTTATTTGTACCATTTGAACACACAGAAATGCCAATTCCAGTTGGATATGATGCTTACTTAAAAACAGCATTTGGTGATTATATGACACCACCTCCAGCAGATAAACAAGTTGCACATCATGATGCATTATTTGTCGATCTTGAAAATGGATACGAGAAGTATAAAGGGGAGTATTATGGAACCAAAAATTAGTATCATTGTTCCGGTATACAACGTTGAAAAATATCTAGAACGCTGTGTGGAATCAATTTTAAAACAGACAATGACTAATTTTGAATTGATTCTTATTAATGATGGTTCTAGTGATAACAGTGGACAAGTATGTGATGAGTTATCACGTAAAGATACTCGTATTCGAGTGCTTCATATTCCAAATGGAGGAGTCTCTAATGCAAGAAATTTAGGAATCCAGTCATCGAGAGGTGAGTGGATTTCGTTTATCGATAGTGATGATTTTGTTACGGAAGATTATTTAGAAACTCTACTGCAAACCGTTGAAACAGATGAAACAATCGGTTTTTCCATTGGTAAATTACATCATATCCAAAATGGAGTTGTGACAGCATTACCTGAAACAAGTAGTGAATTAAATGTTTGGAATACAGAACAGACACTTAAAGAGCTATTAACGACAGAAAAAACATCATTTTTCCCTGTCGCAAAACTATTTCGTAAGAGTCTAATTCAAGACCATCAATTTAATACGAAATATCATCTTGCAGAAGATGCATTATTCTTAACAGAATTATTAATTCAATCAAAATGTAATACAGTTTTTGTTGATAAACCTATTTACTTTTACGATCATCGTGAGGGAAGTGCAACAACATCAGTCAATCAGTATGTTTTTGATACAGTTACTGTGTACCAGGAAATTATTCGTATGGTTAAGAAAGAATTTCCAAGATTGCAACCGGAATTGAATAATCGTGAATATTGGTCTTATATTACTGTATACGATAAGTTGATTTTCGCGAATAATAAGCAGTTTACTGAGAAAGAAAAAGAATACAGAAGATGGATTCTAAAGCATAAAAAAGAAATAATGAAAGATCAATATTTTACGAAATTTAGAAAAATTGCTATTGTATTCTTAAGTATTTCGCCAATTCTTTATAAAAAAATTGTTGAGTTGAAAAAGTAGTAAATAAAGGAGTTAAAAATGAGTTTTTCAAAAATTAATGATTACTTGGAAAAGTATAAAGTGGGGGTAGCCTATTCATTTATCCTCGTTTCTATTTTAAGTATGAGTTCTCTTATTTATAAAGTGGCAAATCCAATTTATAAAGGGTTATCTGCTTTAGTTTTCGTATTCATTTTAGTTTCCCTTTTAGGTGGCTTTAAGAAAATCAAGGCGGACGTAAAATTTTTAATATTATTTGGATTAGTTGCTGGGAGTCATTTGTTGTCAGCATTAGTGAATCGTTCAGGTAATTTTCTTGGAAATATCACGGAAGTTATTTTTATGGTTACTTATATTTTGTTATTTGTTATGTTAGAAGCAAAACAATTGCAGAAAGTATTTCAAATGACAGCTATTACAGTTCAAGTTATATCTTTTTTATCTGCCCTATTTGCATTAATTTTATTTTTTGCAAGAGTATTAATCTTATTTAAAGTAGGAGACCGTTCTTATTCATATGGTGTTTTGAACGGAAGAGTTTGGGGTATTGTTAACCCTAATGCTAGTGCTATTTTTACCTACATTAGTATTGTTTTAGCACTTTATTTAATACATCAAGGACATAAATATTCGGTGTATTTCAAAATTAACAACATCATTCAAGTAATTTATTTTGCTTTGATGCAAAGTCGTGGAGCACTATTATCATTACTATTAATGATTGGACTATATTTTGCTTTTGTTGCTAGAGGCAATATCGTTAAAAGATTAATTTCTTTTCTAACAGTAGCAATTTTAGTATTTGGTACAAATGTAGGGATTAGTTTTGCTGCTTCAAAATATATAACTTCTAGTCGAGCAACTGTTTTTAATTTTGATAAAACGACAAAAATCTCGGATAATGCATCTTCATCTTCAGAAGTTGCTAATGAATTGCATTTAATTGAGACAACACCAAGTGGTAGAACAAATATTTGGAAAAATGCACTGAAAATGGGAAGTGTAAAACCTGTATTCGGATATGGTGTTCGAAATGTACCGAATTACTACTCTCAGTACTTTAGTAAATATGAAATCCAAAATTCTTTAATCGGTGGGAACTTCCATAATATCTTTATTACTGTTTTTGTAAGCTCTGGTATTGTTGGTTTAGTTGCCTTTATGATGCTATTAGGATATATCATTCAACGTTTCGTACGATACCTATTTATTTCGAAGAAAAATTCAGATAAATTAGTGATGATCCTATTCTTCGGAATGTTGTTAGGGCAATTGTTCGAAAGCCAAATTATGTATTCAACAAACTTCATTAACATTATGTTTTGGTTTGTTGCAGGTTATGGATTGATGATTTGTAACCGAGATGAGAAAATTCGCTATCAAGAAGTGACAGATGTTCGTGAGATTCAACAAATGGAACTAGGCATTATGGAATACATCCATGAAGTTTGCAATAAAATTGGAGTGAAGTACTTCTTAGCGTATGGAAGTTTGATTGGTGCAGTTCGCCATCAAGGATTTATTCCATGGGATGACGATATGGATATTTGTATGTTAAGAGATGACTATGAAAAACTCCAAGATTATTTAATTGCAAATCCTTCTGAACGTTATCCAGTGATGTCATATAAGAACAATCGTAATTATGTTTATCCATTTATGAAAGTGATGGACAATCAAACATATCTAATTGAAGAAGATGTTCGTATCGATTCAAATATGGGGATTTACGTTGATATCTTCCCAGTGGATGGATATGAAGATGATCAAGCGTTTAAAGATAAAATGACAACGATTATTAAAAAACGTCAATTAAGTTGTTACACATTCAAAGGAATTACGAATAAGAAAAGCTTTATCAATTCCCTTATTCGATACGCTTCTGTAATCGCATTTTATTTCACAGATACAAATATATATGTGAAGCAAATTGACGAACTGGCTAAATCAAGAAAAGTTGAAGATTATGAGCTCGTTGATTATCTGATTTACAAAGATATGAATAAGCCAGTTTGGAAACGCGAATGTTTGAAAGATGTAACGTTTGGTAATTTTGAAGGAAGAGATTTTCTAATTCCTGTAAACTTCCATGAACTTCTAACTTCTGACTACGGTAATTATATGCAATTACCTCCAGTTGAACAGCAAGTTTCTCATCATGATTTTAGATTGTGGAAAATAGTGGAAGAAAAATAAAAAAAGAGGTTTATATGAAGAATATTAAGCTGAACGCATTAACGAATATGCTTGTGCGAATACTGAATATTGTCTTTCCTCTAATCACGGGACCGTATATTTCGCGTGTGCTGAGTAAGGAGGATTTTGGTAATTTTAACGTTGCCAATACAATATTAAATTTATTTATTCCGTTCGCTACGCTTGGAATTTACAATTACGGGATGCGTGAGATTAGTAAAGTAAAGAATGATCGAGACAAGATTAATAAGGTATTCAGTCAGCTCTTTTATATTTCACTAATCTGTACGATTGCGACTACAATAATTTATTATATTTATGTTAGTTTCACGATTGAAACGCCAGATTTAAGATATTTATACTACATTTTAGGGGTTCAATTATTCTCTCAATTATTTTATATTGAGTGGTTAAACGAGGCTTTTGAAAACTATAAATTTATTTTTTATAAGACTTTAGTGATTCGTATCCTAATGCTAGTGGCGGTCTTCATGTTCGTTAAGAAAGCAGAGGACATCATTCCGTATACGATTGTCATGTCTGTAATTACGTTAATAAATTTCCTTGCAAGTTTTGTATGGATCAAACGAGAAGTCAAATTTGTTAGGGTTCATGCAAAAGACATGATGAAAATGATGAGTCCATTATTTGCAGTATTATTAATTGCAAATGCGAATATGTTGTATACGTATTTGGACCAAATTTTCTTATCTAAAATCGGTATTGTAGAAAATGTTACTTACTATGTTACGGGATATAATATTGCAACCCTTTTGGCAAGAGTCGTTAGTGGAGCCGTGAGTGTGAGTGTTCCAAGGCTTGGCTACTATCTTGGAATAGGGGATAGAAAAGCTTATCAAGATTTGGTAAATAAAGGAAGTCAAGCCTTTTTCTTCTTCCTTGTTCCTATCTTTGTTGGGTTATCGTCCGTCGGAATACCAGTAACTTTATTATACGGTGGAGAAAAATACTTTTTTGCTGGAATGTGTACAGTGCTCTTTGCCATTCGTACAATCGGTTGGGCATTAGAAATTATTTTCGGAACACAAGTTATTCTTGTAAATGGTTATGAGGAGAGATTAACCATTCTTTATTTCGTCGGTGGTGGAATTAACTTGTTGCTAAATAGTGTCTTATTCTTTACGGGAGTTACAGCTCCAGAGTATTACATTATTACGACGATGGCAGCAGAAATTGTTTTATTACTGCTAGAATATGTGTTTATTCGAAATATGGAATTGGTCCGAGTAAAACCGATTCTGCATATGCTTAAGAGATATATTGTTTTATCATTAGGTTTTGTCCCAATTGCATTTGTTGTAAATCATTTTGTTCCTTATGGACAAGTAGTGGATAAACAATTATTACTAAACATTGGTTTGACGGTCATTAGTTCAGTAATTTATTATCTAATTGCTTTGGCGATTGCAAAAGATGATTTATATCAATCAATTTTAAAAGGTGTTTTATCAAAATTAAAAATAGGAGCTAAATCATGACAAAAGAAAGAGTAATGAGTTTAGATGAAATTAAAGAGGTAGAATTGAATATCTTAAAATATTTACATGAACTTTGCGAAAAACATGATATTAAATATTTTATAGATTTTGGTTCGTTGTTAGGGGCTGTTCGTCATGGTGGATTTATTCCATGGGATGATGATACAGATATTTCATTAGCACGTGATGAATTTGAACGTTTATACGAAGTCCTTGTAAAAGAACAACATCCATATTATCGTTTGATTTCATTTAGAGAAACACCAGGATATCCATTTAGCTATATGAGAGTTTATGATATTCGTACTCGTCGTGACGCTGAGCTAATTGATAAGAGTGTTGTGTTAGGCACTTGTGTGGATATTTTCCCATATGATGGGGTAGTCACAGAAGAAGCTGACCGTAAAAAAATGAAACAGTACAAAAACTTCTTACGACTTTCATCTTTAAATTTCAAAGGAATTGAAATTACGAATGGTGGTTTAAAAAATATTCCGCGATATATTGCATCGGCTATTTTCAGATTTACTTCTCCTCAAATGTGGAATTTTAAGATTGAGGAATTGGCAAAAAAATATAGCGGAGATAATTCTTCTGATTTTGCATGTACAGTATATGATTCTTACTATCCGAAAGGAATCAAGAAAGAATGGTTGTATGATACAATTGATATGGCGTATGAAGATACAGTTCTAAAAGTTCCAAGAAAGTATCATGAAATTCTCGTTTATGAATTCGGAGAAGATTATATGACACCACCTCCAGCAACGCAGCAAGTAGCGGGTGAAGCTAAGAACTATTGGATTGGTGAATAAGATTAAAAATCATCACAAGAAACCATATAATATAAGAAATACCGATTGGAGATTCCAATCGGTATTTCGTTTATTTATAGTTCATTGCAGTTAAGGCTACTTGTAAGATGATAGCGCCTAGTGTACCGATTAACATTAGTACGGCTACAACACGTGTAATTTTTTCAACTGTTGAAAGATTACGTTTTTTCTTTGCCAACAAAATCGCTCCTTTTTTCTTTGCTCGGTATTAGTTTACCGTAAATCGGTGTGAATTACTAGAGTTAAATGTTAAAAGGTTTTCTAAGAGTGAAAATGAGTGAAATGAAAAAGAGCTTTAGTAAAAGAAAAGCATTCAAATGCCTTTCAAAAAAGCATGATTTTTGATAACATAGATGTGTTAAATAAAACAAATTGGAGGAAGTTTCATGTCAAAACAACAAATTGGTGTCGTGGGTATGGCTGTTATGGGACGTAACTTAGCTTTAAACATTGAAAGCCGTGGCTATAGCGTTTCAATTTACAACCGTACAACTTCAAAAACAGATGAAGTGATTGCTCTACATCCAGATAAAAAATTAGTTCCAACATATTCTGTTGAAGAATTTGTAGAGTCTCTAGAAAAACCAAGAAGAATCTTATTGATGGTTAAAGCTGGGGAAGCAACAGATAAGACAATTCAAAGTTTACTTCCACACTTAGATAAAGGCGATATTTTAATCGATGGAGGAAATACATTCTTCCGTGATACAATGCGTCGTAATGAAGAACTTGCAAACTCAGGAATCAACTTCATCGGTACTGGTGTATCTGGTGGGGAAGAAGGCGCCTTAAAAGGACCTTCAATTATGCCTGGTGGACAAAAAGATGCATACGATTTAGTAGCACCTATTTTAGAAGAAATCTCTGCTAAAGCAGACGATGGAGCTCCATGTGTGACTTACATCGGACCAAACGGAGCAGGTCACTACGTAAAAATGGTTCATAACGGAATCGAATATGGGGACATGCAATTAATTGCTGAAAGTTACGATATCCTACGTCGTGTTGGTGGATTATCTGTAGAAGAATGCGCTGAAGTGTTCAAAGAATGGAACCAAGGCGAATTAGATAGCTACTTAATCGAAATCACAGCGGACATTTTAACGAAGAAAGATCCTGAAACAGGTCATCCAATGGTAGACGTAATCATGGATACTGCTGGAAACAAAGGTACTGGTAAATGGGCTTCACAAAGCGCATTAGACTTAGGTGTGCCACTTCCATTAATTACTGAATCTGTATTTGCACGTTTCGTTTCAACATTGAAAGAAGAACGTGTTGCAGCAAGTAAAGAATTAGCAGCAACTAAAATTCCTGAATTAACAAATTCAGAACGTCAAGCTTTAATCGAACAAGTTCGTAAAGGATTATACTTCTCTAAAATCATGAGTTACGCGCAAGGATTTGCTCAAATGCGTGTAGCAAGTGAAGAGTTCAACTGGGACTTAAACTACGGCGAAATCGCGAAAATCTTCCGTGCTGGATGTATTATCCGTGCGCAATTCTTACAAAAGATTACAGATGCGTTCGAACGTGATCCTCAATTGAAAAACTTATTATTAGATAAGTATTTCTTATATGTAACGGAATCTTACCAAGATGCAGTTCGTGATGTTGTTGTAACGGCTGTTCGTGCTGGTATCCCAGTACCAACATTCTCAAGTGCGTTAGCATACTATGATTCATACCGTTCAGAAACATTACCTGCAAACTTAATTCAAGCTCAACGTGACTACTTCGGTGCACATACTTACAACCGTGTAGACAAACCAGGAACATTCCACTTCGAATGGGCTCAAGAAAAAGAGATTGAACAATAATTACAAATGACGAAGTCCTAGCCAATTTGGCTAGGGCTTTTTTGATGAACTTACAATATTCGATTGAATAGGATAACGGTTTCATTTATAATGAAGTTATCACTTTGAAAAGGAGTTTAGGTATGAAATTAAAAAAAGTAATTATTTGTTTTTTTGCAGTTTTAGTATCTTTTATCTTACCGATAGAAAATACTGTTCATGCAGATACAGTTCATTTTAGAAATTGTTCAGAAGCATGGGCTGCAGGTTATGGGGATATTTTAGTTGGGGAACCGGGATATGCGGGGCATCTTGATCGTGATAAAGATGGAACAGCCTGTGAGATTTTTAAATCGGGTGGCCAATATCGCTCGCGTAGAGAAGACGGGAAACCATTAAACAAAGTAAAAGCTACTGGTTGGGAACAAGTTGATAGTAAATGGTATTATTACGAAAATTATGTCATGGTGACTGGATGGAAGAAAATCAGTGGTATTTGGTATTATTTTAATAGCTCAGGTGTAATGCAAACTGGGTGGCAACAATTAAGTGGTACTTGGTACTATTTCAATTCAGCAGGAGCAATGGAAACAGGCTGGCAACAGATTAGTAATGTCTGGTATTACTTTGATAACAATGGGTATATGCAGACAGGATGGAAATATTTGAGTGGTTCTTGGTACTATTTAAATAGTTCTGGTGGAATGGTTACAGGCTGGCAAACAA
>CAURMP010000032.1:0-13189 GCA_963526005.1 uncultured Streptococcus sp.
TAAACGTGAAAAATCAAGGAATTTATGTGAGTTTAGATATTGGAACCACTTCAATAAAGGTTGTAGTAGCTGAATATGTCAGAGGGCAATTAAATATTATTGGAGTCGGCAATGAAAAATCAGAAGGATTAAGCCGTGGAGTCATCGTTGATATTGACGAAACAGTTGAATCTATTCGTAAAGCAGTTCGACAAGCAGAACAAAAATCAAACATTCAAATCAAGGATGTTATCGTTGGGATTCCAAGTAATCAAATCTCAATCGAACCTTGTCACGGTATGATTGCCGTATCAAGTGAAAATAGAGAAATTACAGATGTGGATGTGTACAATGTTATTTCCGCAGCGAAAGTTCGTTCAGTAGCGCCTGAACGTGAAATTATCTCTGTGATTCCAGAAGAATTTATCGTTGATGGATTTGATGGAATTAAAGACCCACGCGGAATGATTGGTGTTCGTCTTGAATTGTTTGCGAGCATGATTACCGGTCCTAAGACGATTGTACATAACATTAAACGTTGTATTGACAAAGCGGGCTTAAATATCGAAGAAATGGTGATTCAACCATTAGCGATTAGCCAAGTAGCATTAACACCAGGAGAAAGAGAATTTGGTACAGTCCTTATCGATATGGGTGGCGGACAAACAAGTGCGTCAGTAATGCACGATAACCAATTGAAATTCTCATTCGTGGATCAAGAAGGTGGAGATTTCGTATCAAAAGATATCTCAATCATCTTGAATGCAAGCTTTGAAAATGCAGAACGCATTAAACGTGAATACGGATATGCAATTTCATCAGAAACTAGTGCTGATGAATTCTTCCCAGTAGAAACAATTGGTAAGAAGGACCCAGTTAAAGTAGATGAACATTACTTATCAGAAATCATCGAAGCACGTGTGGTTCAAACATTTGAAACTGTTAAACGTGCACTAGACCAAGTGGAAGCTTTAAAACTTCCAGGAGGAATCGTGTTAACAGGTGGAGCTTCTTCATTAGCAGGAGTTCAAGAGTTAGCACAAGAAATCTTCGGAGTTCAAGTGAAAACTTATATTCCAGAACAAATGGGCATGAGAAATCCTATTTACGCAACAAGTATGGGATTAATCAAATATGCTGCAAGCTTAGATGATGTTCACCGTATTGCTCAAAAGGGCAAACCGGTAACGGAACCACGCCCAGTACAAAGCACACCTCAAAGTGCTCCTGTACAAGTACAACCAACGGCTCCTGTTCAACAACCACAAGAGTATGAACAAGAACCAACTGGTGAAGAACAAGGGTTTGGAGCGAAAGTGAAGAACTTCTTTAAAATGTTTATTGACGAAAATTAAGATGAGAACCAAGGAGGAAATATAATGGATTTCGAATTCGATACAAATTTAGATGGCGCAGTCATTAAAGTCATTGGTGTTGGTGGTGCTGGTAACAACGCTGTTAACCGTATGATTTCAGAAGGAGTACAAGGTGTAGAGTTCATCGTAGCTAACACAGATACTCAAGCATTAAGAAACTCAGAAGCAGAAACTAAAATTCAATTAGGACCAAAACTTACAAAAGGTTTAGGTGCAGGTTCATTACCTGAAATCGGTCTTAAAGCCGCTGAAGAAAGTGAAGAACAAATTCGCGAAGCTTTAGTTGGAGCAGACTTAATCTTCGTTACTGCTGGTATGGGTGGCGGTACTGGTACAGGTGCTGCACCAGTTGTTGCTCGTATTGCGAAAGAATTAGGCGCATTAACAGTGGGTGTTGTTACACGTCCATTTAGCTTCGAAGGACCAAAACGTGGTCGCTACGCTGCAGAAGGTGTTGCACAATTAAAAGCAAACGTAGATACATTAGTAACAATTTCAAACAACCGTTTATTAGAAATCGTTGATAAAAAGACTCCTATGTTAGAAGCTTTCCGTGAAGCAGATAACGTATTACGTCAAGGGGTTCAAGGGATCTCTGACTTAATCACTGCACCAGGTTACGTAAACTTGGACTTCGCTGACGTGAAGACAGTGATGAAAGATCAAGGTTCAGCATTAATGGGTATTGGTGTTGCAAGTGGTGAAAACCGTACTGCAGAAGCTACGAAGAAAGCTATTTCTTCTCCATTATTAGAAGTATCTATCGATGGAGCAGAACAAATCCTATTAAACATCACTGGTGGATCTGACTTAACATTATTCGAAGCACAAGATGCTTCTGATATCGTTGCAGCAGCTTCAACAAGTGAAGTAAACATTATCTTCGGTACTTCAATCAACGAAAACTTAGGCGATGAAGTGATCGTTACTGTTATCGCTACAGGTATCGATGAGGAGCGTAAGCACGAAAAAAAGTCAGCAACGCGCGCTAGTCGTTCACCATTCGCGAATAGCACAGCAACTCGTAAAGATTTAGGAAATAACCCTCAAACTTTCCAAGAAAAACAAGTTCCTTCAAAACCACAACCAGTGGAAGAAAAGAAACCTGAGAAAGATTTATTTGGAGACTGGGATATCCGTCGCGAAACAACTGTACGTGAAACTACTTCTTCAACTGAAGCAGATTCACCATTCGCACAAAGTAACTTTGTAGAAGCTCCAGTTGAGCCAAAACAAACTGAAAATGATGGATTAGATACTCCGCCATTCTTCAGAAAAAGAAACAGAAATTAATGAGTATCATTAAACAGAATGTAAGTCGTATTATGAACTTGGTTGCATCTTCTTGTAACCAAGTTCATAGACTATCTACGGAAGTTTGTCCGATTGTTGTAACGAAAAATCGTACCGCTCGCGAAGTTCAAGAAATGTACGATTTAGGATTTCGACATTTTGCGGAGAATCGTGTCGAAAAACTATTAGAACGACAAGAACAATTTCCGCAAGAGGACATTATCTGGCATTTAATTGGGCCACTCCAAAAACGAAAAGTGAAGCAAGTCATAAATCGTATCGATTTATTTCATGCGATTGACCGTCTTTCGATTATGGATGAGATTGAGAAACGTCTCGAGCACCCATTAGATTGTATGCTAGAAATTAATGTCTCTGGGGAAGAATCGAAGCATGGATTCACACCTGAAGAGGCACTGGATGCTTATAGAGCAAGCAAACAATATGAGAAGATTCGTATTGTTGGTTTGATGACGATGGCACCATTTGACGCAAGCGATGAAGAAATTCGCTTCTTTTTTTCGCGTTTAGCACAAATTGCTAAAACAATCGAGAAGGAAGAAGGGTTAGAAGCTCCGTTATATCTCAGTATGGGGATGAGTGGAGACTTTGAAGCAGCGATTGAATGTGGTGCGACGCATATTCGAATTGGTACAAGCTGGTTTGAAAGGGAGGAAGACTAATGGGATTCATGAATAGTTTAAAAAACTTCTTAAGTCCAGAAGGTGACTACTACGAAGAAGATGATCAAATGGATTACTATGAAGAGCCTGTAGCACAAACGGCTCCAGAAACACGTTCAAGAAATACTTCAAATGTAGTTCCGTTCCAAAGTCCGGGAGTAAAGAAAACATCTAAGATTTATGTGATGGAACCAAGCGTGTATTCTGAAGCAGAACGCATTGCAGATGCGCTTTTAAAGGGCGAAGCAGTGCTCATTAACTTTAAACGTATGGAACCAAAAGATGCAAAGCGTGTCATTGATTTTGTGGTCGGTGTGGCGTATGCTATTAATGGAGACGTACAAAAGGTGAGAGATGAAATCTTCATCTGTTCTCCTGCAAATTTCCAAGTACAAGGAAATTTTGATGACGAGATGGTTGAAACCTTCCGTCACACTGAATTTTAGAGGAGTGTAACTTAGTGGGTTTAGAAATTATTAGAGTGATAACAACAGTAGCAGCGGTTTATCAATTTATGCTAATCCTTTATGGATTAAATATTTATTGGCATCTATATCTTCCAATGTTCTTGGCGGACTTATTAGATGCTTGTTGCCGTCCGTATGTGTCATTATTTAAAGATGTACGATTTGGAAAATATAGTTTAGCATTAGTAACGTCTATTTTAACGATTTACGTTACTGTAGGAGTACTATTATTTATTGTCGCAAAAATTTTTGGGGTATAAAAAATGGGAAATGGTGTAGAACAACACTTTAGAAAAGAGGAATTGTCTTTTCTTAAACAAGTGGAAGAATGGGTAGAAGAAGTACGTTTGCAGTACGCGCCGGTATTGACGAATTATCTTGATCCGCGCCAACAGTTTATAGTGGAGGCGATTGTAGGTCAATATGACGATGTTCGTTATTATTTTGATGGCGGGTATATTGATGCTGAACGGAAACGTTGTATGATTGGTCCGGAATATTATGAGCCAATTTCAGAGGATTTCGAAAATGCTCTATTTCATATTCAATATCCGAAGAAATTTGCGACACTTGGGCATGGAAAGATTCTAGGGTCACTGATGAGTCTTGGGTTTGACCGTAGCTTGATTGGCGATATTATTTCAAACGGAGAAGACTGGCAATTATTCTGCGCTCAAAATATGAAGGAATATATCAGACAACAGTTAGAAAAGATTGGGAAAGTGACTGTCCGACTTGAAGAGGTCGACTATACGAAATTGATTGTACCGGTGGATCATTGGACTGCGGTACAAACAGTCGTTAGTTCGCTTCGACTCGATACGGTGATTGCTTCCGTATTTAATGTGTCAAGACAGCGTTCAAAAGAAATGATTGAAAGTGGTAAAGTGAAGGTGAACTGGACTGAAGAGAACAGACCTGACTTTATGCTGGAAATTTTAGATATTGTATCCATTCGTGGATACGGTCGCCTTCAAATTCAAAAGATTGAAGGGCGTACAAAGAAAGATAAGATTAAAGTAGAACTAGGATTACTAGAAAAGAATAAAAAATAAAGGGGATTTTTCAATGGCTATTACACCAAACGATATTCATAACAAAGATTTTTCAACAAAATTCAAAGGATTCGATCCAGAAGAAGTAAATGACTTCTTGGAAGAAGTGAAGAAAGAATTAGAAACGTTAATTCGCGATAATAAAGATTTAGAAAAACGCGTCAAATTCAACGAAGAAAAAGTAGAATACTTTAATTCGATTCAAGAAACATTGAATAAATCAATCCTTGTTGCACAAGAAGCAGCAGATCGTCTTCGCGAAAACGCACGTAAAGACGCTGAAATCATCGTGTTTGAAGCTGAAAAAGCAGCACAAGCAATGTTGAGAGAAGCGGCTGAGAAAGCAACAGAAATTAACCGTGAAACAGATTTAATTAAGAAAGAAACACGTATTTTCCGTCAACGTCTTCAAATCTTAACACAAACACAATTAGACATGATTAAAAACGAAGAGTGGGATATCGTATTGAATACACCAACTCATATCGAAGTGACACCACCATCACTTGATGCTATTATCAAAGATCGTGTTAAAAAATCTGAAAACGAAGAATCAAAAGAACAATAATCATTGAAGGGGACACTGGTCTCCTTTTTTGATAGGAAGAGGAATGGGCATGGACTTTATAGTTACTGAAGCAGCAAAAACAAAATTGGACGCCATGTTACAAGAACGCGGCTTAACAGATGTGTTCTTTGTCATGGATTATGTCGATGGGGATAGCCCTTTTTATGAGGGGATGGTTGGATGCCATTGCCAAGTGTACGATAAATATCATTTAGTGGTATTAAAGAAAGAGCAAAAAGAGATTCTCCCTCAAAAGTATGACCAAATTTTTGAGACAAATATTGGGGAAATGGCTTTTGCAAGCCACTATGCGATGATGTTTGATCAACACAATGTCATTGATTATAGCGTGGATAAATACGGCTTCTATCTGAAGAGTGAAGCAGGAATATTATCGATGCAACTGAATATTGATTTTGTTGACTAGGGAAGAAAATTACTTCCCTGGTCTTTTTTTATGGCCTTAAACATTTCTTTACCACTAAAAACTTGCAGTTTGAGACGGAACAAAGTATACTAATGATGTTCACAAAAATACGAGAGGTAAATAATATGAACAAAACAAATCTCGATTTACTAAAACTTATTAAACAACAAGATATTCAAAATCAAAGAGAATTAGCAGAGTTTTCAGGCTATTCGCTTGGTCTCGTGAATCGTGAATTAAAACGACTCAGAGAACTTGAACTTGTAGATGAAAAATTCAATCTAACAAGTAAAGCGAAGACGCTCTTTAAGAAAAATAAACCAAAGAATGCTGTTATTTTGGCTGCAGGATTTGGAATGCGTATGGTTCCAATCAATACTGAAACGCCAAAAGGGCTTCTTGAAGTGAAGAAAGAGCCGCTAATTGAACGCTTGATTAAGCAACTACAAGCAGTAGGGATTACGGACATCACTGTAGTCGTTGGCTTTATGAAAGAACAATACGAGTACTTGATGGATGACTATCAAGTGAAACTTGCGGTGAATAGAGACTATGCAACAAAAAATAATTTCTATTCATTACAACGTGTTGCAGGAATTCTAGGCAATACGTATATTGTTCCTTGTGACTTATGGTGTAAGAAATCTCCATTTGATACAGATGAATTGTATTCATGGTATTTACTTGGCCAAGAAGAGGTGGAACAAAGCTTCTTTAGGGTGAATAAGAAACAAGAAATCATTACAAGTGATAAAAGAGGAAAAGGAAATCGTCCATACGGTATCTGTTATTTAACAGAAAAAGACGCTAAGGCAGTGGCAAAACAATTAAATGCTGCGGCTGCAGAAGAAAGACATGAGAAGTCATTCTGGGAAGTAACGCTTGAAGACGAGAATAGAAAATACACGGTGTATCCAAAATTAATGGATGACGCAACCGTCTTTGAAATCAACACGTATGAACAACTTCGTGAACTCGATAAGTCATCCTCGCACTTAGAAACAGATGCCTTGCAGCAAATCTCGAAGGCTCTAGGAGTAACGCTTGACGAAATCGTCAATATCGAAGTATTGAAAAAAGGGATGACGAATCGTAGCTTCTTATTTACTTGTAAGGGTCAAAAATACATTATGCGTATTCCAGGCGAGGGAACAGACCACCTCATCAATCGTAAGGAAGAAGCAGATGTGTATCGTGTTTTAGAAGGTAAACAGATTTGCGATGATGTCGTGTATATGAATCCAGATAATGGATACAAGATTACAGCGTATCTTGAAGGAGCGCGTTCATGCGATAGCACGAATAAAGAAGACTTACAGCGCTGTATGGCAAAATTACGCGAGTTCCATCAGTCAAAATTAAAAGTGAAGCATACTTTCGATCCATTTAAGCAAATTGAGTTTTATCAAAGCTTGTGGAATGGACAAAGTTCTTATTATAAAGACCATGCTGAAGTGCAGAAGAAAATTCTAGGGCTAAAGAGCTTCGTTGTAAAATATAAAGCAGAGCCGGTATTAAGTCATATCGATTCAGTCTATGACAACTTCTTATTTACAAAAGAGGGAGAGATTCGTCTGATTGACTGGGAATACGCTGGAATGCAAGATCCGCATATTGATATTGCAATGTTCTGTATTTACGCAGGTTATGACCGAAAGCAGGCTGATGCACTGATCGACCTTTATTTCGAAGGGAAATGCGAGAAGATGACACGTGTAAAAATTTATGCGTATATGGCGATTAGCGGGATGCTTTGGAGTAACTGGTGTGAGTACAAACGTACACTCGGCGTTGATTTTGGTGAGTACTCATTAATGCAATACCGTTATGCCAAAGATTTCTACCGCATTGTGCAAGAAGAATTAGCAAAAGAGGAAAAATAATGACAAATACAGTAAAACGAGCGATTATTATGGCTGCGGGAAAAGGGACAAGAATGCGTCCCATTACGAACACCATTCCAAAACCGCTTGTAAAAGTAAATGGGAAACGAATGATTGACACCGTTATTGGCGCGCTTCATGAACAAGGAATCCATGAGATTTATGTCGTGGTAGGGTATTTAAAAGAGAAGTTTGCTGAACTTAAAGCAGACTATCCAGAAATTAACATTGTTGAAAATCCATACTTCGATGTCGCTAATAATATTTCATCGCTGTATGTAGTTCGTGACCATTTAGAAGAAGTGATTATTCTAGATGGCGACCAATTGATTTACAACAGTGAAATTCTACATCCAGAGTTTACACGTTCAGGATATGCGTGTATTCCAGTAGAAAACGGAACTGATGAATGGTTGATGCAAGTGGATGACAACGGTGTAGTTACAAGTTGTAGCCGTACAGGTGGTCAAAAGGGATGGCAGTTATTTAGCATTTCTCGTTGGACGAAGGAAGACGGGCAACAGTTAAAACGTCATCTTGAAATCGAATTTGAAGAAAAGAAAAATCATGATATTTACTGGGATGATGTGGCGATGTTCTGCTATCCAGATGAATATGAAATGGGTATTTATCCAATGCAAGAAGGGGATATCGTGGAAATCGATAGCCTAGAAGAATTAGTAGCAGTAGATGACTCTTACAAGAGTGTTCTAGAGGAGGAAATCATGAATAATGAAGTAGAAAAGAAAAATCTTCGCGACGAGATTGACTGGGTCGCAACGCTTGTACCGCTATTTGGAGTAGTCGTTTTAGGAATTCTATTTATGATGTTCCCGGATGCAAGTTCAGCTGTTCTTGAAGGTGTTCGTGGCTTCTTAGGCGACCAATTCAGTATTTACTATGCGATGCTTGCGGTTGGTGTGTTCCTTTGTAGTGTGTATGTGGCCTTTTCAAAATACGGTCATATCGTACTCGGGGGAGAAGATAGTAAAGTTGAGTATTCTAGCTTCCAATGGGGTGTGATGATCTTTACGTCTACAATGGCAGCAGATATCGTATTCTACGCGATGATTGAATGGGCATTATATGCGCAAGAATCTTACCTTGGTGAACTCGGTAGTGTTCAAAAATGGGCGTCAACATTCCCATTATTCCACTGGGGACCAATCGCATGGGGATTCTACATCATGCTTGCAGTGGCCTTTGGATTTATGTTGCATAACCGTAAAGTAGAGAAACAAAAATTCTCTGAAGCTTGTCGTCCACTCCTTGGAGACAAAGTTGACGGATGGATGGGAAAAACAATCGACTTGATTGCTATTTTTGCGTTGATCGCCGGGACAGCAACAACTTTCTCACTTGCGACTCCGCTTCTTTCAGCAGCGATGAGCCAAGTGTTCGGGATTGAAAATTCGAAAATTATTACGATTGTAGTCCTATTATTAATTGCAGCCGTATATACAAGTACCGTAATGCTTGGGATGGACGCCGTTTCTAAACTAGCTGCTATCTGTACGTATTTATTCTTTGCCTTACTCGGATATTTCTTATTCTTCGGTGGAGAAACAGTTTATATCTTAGAAACAGGGTTTAGCGCTATTGGGAACCTTATCCAAAACTTTATCGGAATGTCTACGTGGCTTGATCCGCTTCGTGAAACAAGCTTCCCACAAAAATGGACCATCTATTATTGGTCATATTGGATGGTTTGGTGTGTGGCAACGCCGTTCTTTATCGGTAGTATTTCAAAAGGACGCACGATTAAAAATACAGTTCTTGGTGGATACGCGTGGGGGATTGCTGGAACGTTTACAGCGTTTATCATTCTTGGAAACTATGGCTTAGCCCAACAATTAAAACATGGGGTGGATATTACTGGTATTTTAAGTAATAATGCGGATTATGCTGGAGCAATTTTGAAAATTTTTGATACAATGCCTTTAGCTAACATTGGATTGTTATTACTAGCAGTTACGATGATTGCTTTCTACGCGACAACATTCGATGCCTTAACACTTGTGGTGTCTGCTTATTCATACAAAGAATTAGAGCACACACATGGTAGTGATAAACGTGTCCGCATGTTCTGGTCACTCGTATTTATCTTGTTCCCAATCGCATTGATTTTCTCAGAAAACTCAATGTATAACTTACAATCGGTTGCAATTATCGCAGCACTTCCAATTGGGATTATTATTGTCATGATCATTGCAAGCTTCTTTAAGGATGCAAAAGACTATTTGAAATCGTAATTGGACAATGACTATGAATCTATTACGGATTTAGAAATAGTAGCTGTAATGGGATACCGGTGCAAGCCTTGGTCTTGCACCTTTAAAGCCTCAAAGAGGGAGTAAGGAATGAATTCCTAACTCCCTCTTATTCGTTTTAATATTTTTCCCATTACTGCTACTATTAAATCCGTAAGATTCATAGTCATTTAGCGAGAATTTTAAATAGTGCAAATTGGAATAACTAGAAAATAAAAACAACCTATTGTTTAAAGTCAGTGTGGCTTTAAGCAATAGGTTTTTGTTTTAGTGATGATGGTGATGGCAATTACATTGGCCTGGTAGGCAGTTACATGCAACAGATGTTGGAGCAGTGGTTGCTTTGACCTTTAAGGCGTTCATTAAATCTTGAATGTCATCTTGACTCAAAGTTGCTTTATCAATCAGTGTATGTAACAAATTCCCATTCTGTTTATGGCAAACTTGCTCTAGAAGCACATCGGTTTCTTGGTCGAGTTGTGCTTTTTCAGAAATTGTCGCCGAGTAGTGGAATGGTTTCTTCCTGTCATCGATTTGAATATATCCTTTTTTGGTTAAACGGATGATAAGGGTTTTAATTGTTGAGTCACTCCATGAAAATGAGCGTTGCAATTGCTCGATAATATATCCGCTTGTGCTGTTTGGATTTGCCCATAAGACGCGCATAATCTGACGTTCCGAAGGGCTCATTGGTTGAAATTCTGTCATAAATAGAACTCCTTTCTACAGGTTTAGTCTACAGTCGTCAACCGTTTCTGTCAATCATTTTACTTGATTTTTCGCGTACACTAAATGTCGGGGGTAGGTAGCGAGAGTCACTATATTTTGTGTTTCGTAAAAAAACAATACAAAATATTGTTAAAATGTTGCAAAAAACTTCTAGGCTGGATATAATTAATCTCGTGAGTTTCAAGTGAGCTAGAAATGCATTTTCGTGTATTTCGAATTCAGAAATGGAGTAACTGTGAAAGTCGTTTATTTATCGCTAACTGGAAAGACAAGACAATTCGTAAAAAAATTGGACTGGGATTTTATCGAGATTTCTAAGAAAAATTCTACAGTACAAATGGAAGAACCTTATATCGTCATTACACCAACCTATGGAGAGCAAGTGGCGAATTTTTTTTATGAATTTATTGATTTTGGCGAGAATCGCGCGCTATTAAAAGGGGTTGCCGGTTCAGGGAATCGCAATTTCAATACGAGCTTTTGTTCCAATGCCAGAGCGTTAGCGGCTAAATACCAGATTCCATTGCTGCATTGCTTTGAAAATCAAGGTACAGATAAAGATGTACAAATACTAATAGAAAAGGTGAGAGAGATTGGATAGTCCAAAATTAATTAACAAGACTCAAGAAGTTACATACTTCGCATTAAACAATGAGTTAAACCGTCCAGTTGATGGGAAAATTCCATTGCATAAAGATCGTGAAGCGGTTCGTGCGTTCTTCTTAGAACACGTTAACCCCAATACAGTTTTCTTCTATACATTAGATGAAAAACTCGATTACTTAATCGAACACGATTATTTAGAAGCAGAATTTTTAGGGAAATACAACCGTAAATTCGTTAAGAAATTAATGAAAGAAACGTACAAGAAAAAATTCCGTTTCCGTTCATTCATGTCTGCGTTCAAATTCTACAAACAATATGCAATGAAGACAAACGATGGTCAACGTTACTTAGAACGTTTTGAAGATCGTATTGTATTTAACGCTCTTTTCTTAGCTGATGGCGATGAGCAATTAGCACATGATTTAGCAGAAGAAATGATTACACAACGTTACCAACCAGCAACACCAACATTCTTGAATGCCGGAAGAAAACGTCGTGGGGAACTCGTTTCATGCTTCTTAATTCAAACAACAGACGACATGAACAGTATCGGTCGTACAATCAACTCAGCTCTTCAATTATCAAGAATTGGGGGAGGAGTAGGGGTAAGCTTGTCTAACGTTCGTGCAGCAGGTGACCCAATCAAGAAAATTGAGAACGCATCAAGCGGTGTTGTTCCAATTATGAAATTATTAGAAGATAGTTTCAGTTACTCTAACCAATTAGGTCAACGTAACGGTGCTGGTGCGGTTTACTTAAACGTATTCCACCCAGATATCGTATCGTTCTTATCTACTAAAAAAGAAAACGCGGACGAAAAAGTGCGTGTGAAGACATTATCACTTGGGTTAGTTGTCCCAGATAAATTCTACGAATTAATCAAAAACGATGACATTATGTACTTATTCAGCCCATACGATGTGGAACGTATTTACGGCGTACCATTCTCATATGTGGACATCACTAAAGAATATGACAACATGGTGAACAACCCTGAAATCCGCAAATCTAAATTACGTGCGCGTGACTTAGAAAACGAAATTAGTAAATTACAACAAGAATCTGGATATCCATATGTGGTAAACATCGATACAGCAAACCGTGTAAACCCAATCGATGGAAAAATCATCATGAGTAATTTATGTTCTGAAATCCTACAAGTTCAAGAACCTTCAGTAATCAACAATGCTCAAGAATATGAACACTTAGGAACAGATATCAGCTGTAACTTAGGTTCTACAAACATCGTGAACTTAATGAAATCTCCTGACTTCGAACGTTCTGTAGATGTAGCGGTTCGTGCATTAACATTCGTAACAGACCACTCAAGTATCGATGCTGTACCAACTGTTAAAAACGGAAACAGCAAAGCACATACAATCGGTCTTGGAGCGATGGGATTACACACATTCTTTGCATTAAATAAAATGGAATACGGCTCACCTGAGTCTGTCGAAGCAACTGATTTATACTTCAGAATGTTGAACTTTTACACATTAAAAGCAAGTAACAAGATTGCTAAAGAACGCGGTAAATCTTTCGAAGGCTTCGAACGTTCTAAATACGCAACAGGTGAATACTTCGACAGCTATATTGCTGAAGAGGTACAAATTCAATCTGAAAAGGTGAAGAAAATCTTTGCGAAACTTCCAATCCCAACTGTAGAAGATTGGAAACAATTAAAAGAAGACGTGATGAGCGGTGGATTATATCACCAAAACCGTTTAGCAATTGCGCCAACAGGTTCAATCAGCTACGTAAACGAAACAAGTGCTTCATTACACCCAATCACTCGTTTAATTGAAGAACGTCAAGAGAAGAAGACTGGTAAGACTTATTACCCAGCTCCATTC
>CAURMP010000033.1:0-12964 GCA_963526005.1 uncultured Streptococcus sp.
CATAATAGTCATTATGTTGCTCCGGAGAGCTCCGCGTTCTACACCCCCGACGCCTCGTCGCCAGCTACAACGGGAATTCCCTAGAGTCAGTAATTCACATTGGTTGCGATTCTCCAATATGACTATTATAGAATCCGGGAATCTTCCAGATAGACCATTTTTTATGAGCATACAAAAAGGGTGGTGACTCTTTTGTGTGTTTATAAAAATGGGTCTTCTTTTCGTGAAGGGAAAGGTGCTTGCATTGTGAAATTTTTAGCAGTTTGTTAAAAAAGGAACAAAAAAAATTAAACTTTCTAAAACCTTGTTATGACGCTATTATTAGGATTGAATTTATTTTATACATTATAAGTAGTATTTTCTAACAAAAAAATTTGTGATATAATGAATTTGCGAAATTTTATTGGATTTTTTAGGTATTTTATGTTGGTTTTATGAACAACGTAAGCTAGTTTTAAAAATCTAAATAAACAAAAATAAATTCAAAGGAGAAATATTCATATGAAAAGAAAGACTAAGGGTATGTTAGCCGCTGCGGCAGCGCTAATGTGTATATTCGTAGCTTCAGGATGCGGGAAATCAGGCGGTGGCTCTGATGCCGCAAATCCAGCTTCTTCAGGCTCTGGAGAAACTGCGGCGAAAAATTCAAATTCTGGGGCAGAAACCATCGAAGAGTATATCGTTATGGATGGGAGTAGAATAAATGTTCTTACTAATAAAGGAAACGTCTATTATATCGGTGGAGGTCTAAATTTTAGTAAGGATGATGTTGCTGTTGAAACTCCGACGAAGTTTTTAGAAAACATTAGCTTTATTCCTGGTAACGGAAGTACTTGGATTGATAAAAACGGTGATTTATACATTAATGGGATCGACCCTATTAAAGGCGGAGCAGTTGATGCGCCTAAAAAATTAGGTGGTAATATTGTTGTCTCAACTCCATACCTTATGGGGATAGTTGCGGTAGACAAGGATGGAAATCTATATTCCTATGGTCAAGCCAAATACAATGGGTTTGACAAGGACTATGCAGAGTTGACTAAGATTGATAGCATCAAGGATGTTGTAAAAGTAACATCAGACCACAAAAATCGATTCTTTTTAGCTCTAACCAAAGATGGTACAGCTTATAGCAAAGCAGCTGATGAAGACTTTAAAAAAGTGATGGATAATGTTAAAGACATCCAAGGAAATTATATTATTACAAAAGATGATGTTATGTACTATTCAGGTGAACAACCAGAAAAAATTGGACAAGGACTTAAACTTAGTAAGTATGTAGACCCAAGATCGGCAGTATTTGTTGAAAATCAAACCATTGCACGATTGGATTGGAACGGAAAACCACTTAAGGCCGATAAAGAAATAGATACACTATACGGTTACTATCCTAAGGATATAAAAGAGGTACTTTACCACGATATTTCGAGCGATCCCAAAAAAGAAAGTATTAAAATTCTTAAAATGGTTTACGAAAATACAAATGGTGAAATTGTATTATACGGAGTCAACGATTGTTATAAAGAGACAGGAAAAGTAGAAACTAATACAAAAGTCACTAAGAGTGTAGAAGATATATCTAAAATTTGGGAATTTATTAAAGCATCTAAAAAATAATGAGTGTAAATCAATGAAAGAGCAATCGAGAGGGTTGCTCTTTTTATTTTGGTCATTATTTAAACAGATAGAAAGAAATGATATACTTTCAGTGAGGAGGTGGGGTTGTTGAAAATCATTTTAAAAGAGGACATCGAGCTGTATCGTTATTTGATTGCTAAGGCGACATTTTTACAAACGCATAAAGAGTACCGCTTGGTGGAATCCTTCTTAGATAGTAATTGTTTTTTAGTAGCCAACCGCAAAACAAAAGAGAAAGTGTTTGTCTCACTGTTTAAACAACCGACGAAAGAACCGACTGACTTAGAGTATAAAAAGGTTGTGTATATTCAAAATGCGAATACGAAGATTCCGGAAGGGTTTGACGTAGAAAGGGCGGATAAAGAGTTCAATGACCAACTCGCCAAGAATATCCGACTGGGATTTCTAGCACCAGATCAGTTAGTCGAGCAGTTTCAAGGGGTATTTAAAGAAGACGTTGAGACGTATTTTAAAAAGGCAGAAGCAGCAATTCAAGAAGAGCGGCAAGTTTTTGTGAAGTACTATGCTAAGGAAACGATTGAGAAGAATCCTTATCAGGTGGTGGAAGGGAATGTGTCGTTTAGCCATCCGAAGCATTTCAACGACCCGTTTGACTGTAATTGCTACTACGCGGATGGCCATTCAATGATGGATTTCTTCCGTGTGTTTTGCTTTACGCACGCTGCAGATAATATTTTAATGTGGTCTTATTACGCCAATAGCCACGCAGGGTATGCGCTTGAGTATTCGTATGCGAGCCTGTTAGACAAAATTCATTCCTTAAAGTTAGATGGACTCTGTGTATACGGCCCGGTGGAATATATTGATAAACGTCCTAATACGAGAAGCAATAGCAATCAATTCTCGTATTCGAATCTGAATTTTTATATTAAAGCGACCTTTGCAAAATTCAAAGAGTGGCAACACGAGAGAGAATACCGTTTCGTGTGCATTTTGGATGAAAACACAGAGGGCGCGCATGAAGTTCTTGGAGATTGGGTGGTCATTCCGCAGGTAGATGTCGTGCAAGGATACGCTGGATGTAACAATGCAAAAATAAAAGTGAACGCGCAGTACCCTGTCCGAAAATTAGAAAAAGATATATTGAATTATCAACTAAAATAAGTAGTCGTCATTTGAAAATTATCAAAAAGGAGTATGACAATGAAAAAAACAAAAAAATTATTAGGGATGCTTCTAGCGTTAATGTGTGTAGTTGTTTTTGCTGCATGTGGAAACCTTGGAGCAGAAGAAGTCGCACAGTATGATTTAACATCCCAGGGAATAAAGGTACTGTCTAATAAAGGGAACGTCTATTATATTGGTAGAGGCGTTCAAATGGAGAATTACGATAAATTTACCGAATCTCTAACGAAATATATTGAAAATGTGAAACAAGTAGTATCTTCAGAAGTTTGGATTGATAATAATAACGATTTGTATATCGGAGAAGGTGGCGAACCGAAAAAAATCGGTAGCAATATCGTTATGGCATCCGGAACTCAAATGGGACTCTTAGCAGTTGATAAGGATGGTTACTTGTATGCTTATGGGATAAAACCATATAATGGATTCGACAAAGATTTCAAAGAATTAACGAAAATTGAAGATGTTAAAGATGTCGTCAAAGTATCATCGATGGGAGATTCAGCTTGGAGATTCTTTACGTTAACGAAGGACGGAACTGTTTATTTTAAGCAGTATGACGGGGAATTTACAAAGATAATGGATAATGTGAAAGATATTCAAGGTAGCTATTTTATTGATAAACAGGATGTTGTATATCTTTGGAATACTAAGGGTATCGTTAAGATGGCTCCAAAGCTACAAATCAATTTGCAAAAAGATATAGCAAATACCGTGCTTCTTGAGAATAATACGATCTCGTATTATGCAGGGACCGGAGTAAAGTTTGATAAGGATGATCCGAAGATAGAGCAGCTCTATAATCATTATCCTAAAGATATCAAACAGGTGCTGTTCGTTAATTATCCAGGAGACTCGAAAGAAGACAGGGTTATCAATCTAAAATTAGTATATGTAAATACAAAAAATGAAATTGTTCTGTATGGAGTGCACAATGTTTATGACGCAGAAGGAACAGTGGATGTCAATACAAAAGTGTCAAGGAGTTTAGACGACGTGTCTAAGATTTGGGAATTTATTCGAAATCCGGAAAAGAATTAATAAGCGTTCCTTATGAACTCTGCTATAAAGATATCCGTAAAGATTTTACGTCATCATTTATAAAGAAACAGACTTAAAACCATTCTTTTACAAGAGTGATTTTAAGTCTGTTATTATTTTTGTAGCATTTTGAAGGGATTTAACTTCTCGAAGAGTGGAATTAATAGGATCCAGAAGACGACATTTCCGATAGCGTGATACGTATCGAATAGAACGCCGTTTAAGTAGTAAATCCAGAAGTTTAGACCGGGCATGCTGAATACCCAGAAAATCGAGATGATAAAGCCGTATAAATAGCCCATCAGTCCTGCAAAGACTGGGAAAAGAATCCAAGACAAGCGCGGGAATTGTTTTCTTTTTCGCCACAGTGGACGAAGAAGTAACGCACACACGCAGACGAGGGCAAAACTTACCATCTGGTAGAGTGTCCACGGCCCCATGCTTACTAGAAGGTTGGAAATCAAAATGGAGATGCTACTGATAGCAACGCCGTACAAAAGTCCAAGTTCTAGCGTAATCCAAATGACCACAACGGTAATCGGTTGAACATTTGGAAGTGAGAGAAGTCCAAGTCTTCCAATCACGCAAAAGGCTGATAGTAGGGCGATAAGGGTAATTTTTTTAGTTGAATTGACCATAGGACTATTGAAGTTTATTGAGTTTCCAGTCGATGACGTCGCCTGCTTTTAGGATGACTTCTTTTGCACCGACAGGGCTCATGGTACCGTTCACGTCGAATAACCAGTATTTGTTTTCGGCTGGGACTTGTTCCACACCGTTAATAGAAGAGATAAAGCCGTCTTTCTCAACGATTTTTAGTTGTGCTTTCATCACGTCTAGAAGATTGTCGCCTTCTTTGAAAGTGAGGGTGAACGGGCTCCCTTCGATGGCTTGACCGTCTTTTGTGATGTTTAGAGTAATAGTAGTGGTTTGGGCAACAGTAGTCGTTTCAACACTTGTCGTCGTTGAGTTCGTATTTGCAGGTGTTTGTCCACATGCGGTTAAGAATATAGCTGCTGTTAAAATTCCAAAAATTTTCTTCATGAGAATCTCCTTTAGGCTGTTTTAATCAGCCCTCATTCTAACAATCTTCAGAAAACTTGTAAAGTAATTTTTGACAAAAAAGATAGAAAAGACTTTGCATTTGTGATAAAAATGGTATACTAAAGTGTAATTAATTTTTAGGAGGAATGTTATGGAACACACGAGTGAGTTCAATACAAAACTTGAAAAAGCATGTCAAAAAAAGGAGGCGCTTTTTGACGAGAGTAAAATGCGTTATGCACTGCGTTCAATGTTTGCAGGAGCATTTTTAACGATGAGTACAGCCGCAGGAGCTCATGCAGCACAAATTATTGCTGGATTAAACCCTGCGCTAAGTAGATTTACTTTTGCATTTATCTTCACTTGGGGATTAGTTTATGTTGTATTTTTAAATGGCGAGTTAGCTACTTCAAATATGATGTTCTTAACAGCGGGAGCTTATCAAAAGCATATTAAATGGTCTAAAGCAATTGCTATTTTATTCTATTGTACTCTATTTAATTTAGTTGGGGCCATGTTTATAGGAGCGTTATTCGCAAATAGTTCAGCATTTAACGGAATCAATGCAAATGAATTCATAGCAAAAGTTGCTGAATTGAAATTGTCTCGTTCAAACGAACTAATTTTATTAGAAGGTATTTTAGCAAATGTCTTTGTTAACGTAGCAATTCTTTCGTTTATTTTAATCAAGAGTGAAGAAGCTAAATTATGGATTGTTATTTCTGCAATTTTTATGTTCGTTTACCTAGTAAATGAACACGTAGTGGCGAATTTTGCATCGTTCTCTATCGTGAAATTCTCACCCGTTGGAAACTCAATCGATGCCTTGAATTGGCTAAATATTATTCGTCATTGGTCAGTATCATTTGTTGGGAACTGGATTGGTGGAGGAATCTTAATCGGGTTAGCTTATGCATTCTTAAACCGTACAAAAACTTCATATGTTGATTAATCAAAAATGAATATTGTAAAGGAAAAGAACCGCCATAGAGAAAATGGCGGTTCTTTTTTGGGTGTATTTAGTTTTGAAGACGGGGAGTTGAGCTAAACACTTCAACGCAGTGGTTTATTGACATTCTTTTCATCACTCGTGATTCAAGAATGTCTAATAAACTTTGCGGGCGAAAGACTACGAAGCAGAATGACTTCACACTGTGAAATCATTCTTGGCTTCTATCTTTCTGCCTCACATCCGGAGTTGAACTCGGGCGTGAAGTTGAGTTCGCCATCGCAGAAATGGCGTGCGTTTCCTCAAACGTCCGCAGAACGTTTCACGTTCCTTCCGGCGTTCGAGTCCAACGTTCCATTTCTGGGCGCGATGTCTCACATCCTAGAACGGTCTCTTGCTTTTGTTTTCGTATCCTAATAGGATATCTGGGAATTCTTGGCTTACTGCATAGAAGAATGGTTGTAGTAAGTCATCTGTTTCGTCCCCAACGTTCTTAATGAGTAGAGAAGTTTTCTTTCTACGGTATGATTTATCGTTCGTTAGAAGGATTAATTGAGAAGTACGGCTAACCGTCATTCCGTAAGATTTTTGAGTGTAAATGTAGTGGTAAATTCGCTCAGCTTTTGTTAAGTCGTATACTTGGAAATTCTTGTATGTCGCAAGTAGGTGGTGTTTGTATAAAACGATTCCTAATTGATTATCAACATAAGTAGCATCTTCTAATACAGAATCCATAGAGTAGTTTAATTCTGGATAAGCACTGTATAATTCGTTATACGCTTTGTCTTCCCCTTTACGTGTTGCAAAAGCACTGTAGAAGAATACAAGAGCAATAATTCCAGCAATACCAGCAACGATATACGCGAATTGACGGTCTTTGTCAAATTCGTAAACAGATACGTAATATTCTGTTTCTGCTAGTTTTGAAATGTTTTCGTTCTCGCTAATGGTTGCTTTAAATTCAGAAGTGTAGTTACGGACAGCACCGTCTGCACCTGATTTACGCATTTTAGCTGCTACGATGACAGGGTTTGCTACAAGATCATCGGTTGATTTTAATTTTTCAATTAATTTATCGCCCTCTTTAACTTCGAGACTTGCATATCCAAAGTCATCGTTATCTGTTTTAGTGAACTCGATTAAGTATAATTTTGTACCTCCATCGATAGTAGCGATAGGATTTTCTGCGTAGCCTGTAATTTTAACAGCAGTAACAGCTTCGTCTTTCATTGGGACTTCACCGAAGATGTTCCCTTTATTGTATAAATTGTCGGCTGTTTGGTAGAACTGGAAGAATCCTAGCGCTCCAAGAGCAACGATGATGGAAAGAACTCCAGCGATAATGAGGCCGACAAAGCCTTTAGTATTGCGTTTTTCAGTCATGATGATTCTCCTTTAATATGGGTTGTATGATAGATATAATATACCACAAACAATTTTGAACTGCAAAATAAATTTTTTACTTTAATGGAGAGAATTTATTGGATTTGCGTATAAAAAACCGACCCGCATTGCGAGTCGGTTTGGTGGTTTTAGCTTCTGTCTTTCTGCCTAGTCGAGCTCGGGCTCACATCCTTGTGAAGTCGAGCTCGCCATCGCAGAAATGGCGTGCGTTTCCCGAAACGTCCGCAGAACGTTTCACGTTCCTTCCGGCGTTCCGGTCCAACGTTCCATTTCTGAGCGCGATGTCTCACATCCTGTAGTTGAACTCGAAAAGGCAGAAACGACGTCCACTTCCCAGAATAGCCGCACGACTGCAAGCAGTCCTTTGCGTTATTCTGGTCCAGTGATTCGTTTCTAAGCGCCTTTTCTCGCATCCTTAATTAGAATGGTCTATTATTTTCATATCCTACGGCTGTGTTAGGGAATTCTTGGGCCACAGTTTGGAAGAATGGTTGTAAGAAGTCATCGGTTTCTTCCCCAATATTATGAATGGCAATCTTCGTTTTCTTACCACGGTATGATTTGTCATCTGATAAGAAGATAAGGAATGAATCAATGTTTGTTGTCACTCCATATTTCTTGTGTGTTACTTGATAGTGGTAAACGCGATTTGCTTTTGTGATGTCGTATACTTCTAATCCGCTCCAAGTAGTGAAGAAGTGGTTCTTGTAGATGTATACAAACATTTCATCGTCGACATAAGTTGCATGTGTTTTTAATAAATCCAAGTTGTCACGTAATTCTGGGTAAGCAGCGTAAATTTCATCGTAAGCCGCACTAACTTTTCTACGTTTCCAGAAGGCTAAACCAACAAATACAAGACCTGCGAGTGTAAGACCAGCAGCGATGATTAATTGAGTTTTTTGAGTAGATGATTTGTCAGAGATAGATAAGTAGTCTCTATATTCAATCTCTTGTCCAACTAAATTATAGCTCTTGAAACCATTAAGCATAAGGTCGTCGTAGTTTCGAATAGCTCCTTTGTTTCTAGAAGAGTCCACAAGGGTAACGGCCATTATCTCAGGGTTATCTGGTAAAGTACTATTCTTTGCGACTAATTTTTGAGCAGTCTCTTTATCGAGTTCAAGACCTACATAAGCGTATTTTTTTTGGCCGTTTGCCTCTTTACCTTCATCTTCATACTCAATAATGTATACGTATGAATTTCCATTATCCACGGTAATTACAGGGTTAGCTGTAATTTGTGTGATTTTGACAGCTAGTTGATCGCCATCCTTTGCAGAATAGTGAGTAAAGAATTTATTGTCCTTTACCAATGTGTCAACGTCTACTTTCTTGAGAGCGAAGAAAGCAAGGACGGCAGCTACAATTAATAAAATTACTCCGAAATAAAAACGGATATTAAAACCGTGGTTACGATTTTCTGTCATAAAATAAAAACTCCTTTGCAATAATATTGATTAAATTAACAGTACTCTAGATAATGATTTTTTGCAAGTTGATTCTTAATAAAAATGAAATAAAAACGGACTCGCACTGCGAGTCCGTTATAGTGTCTGTTATTTTGTTGAGGTGAGCGATGTTTCGCATCCTGTGAAGTTGAGTTCGGGCTCACAGCTTGTGAAGTCAAGCTCGCCATCGCAGAAATGGCGTGCGTTTCCCGAAACGTCCGCAGAACGTTTCACGTTCCTTCCGGCGTTCCGGTCCAACGTTCCATTTCTGAGCGCGATGTCTCACATCCTAGAATGGTCTATTATTTTCATATCCTACGGCAGTGTCAGGGAATTCTTGGGCAACTGCACGGAAGAATGGTTGTAAGAAGTCATCTGTTTCTTCACCGATGTTCTTAATTTCAATTTTCTTCTTCTTACCTTTGTATGAACTGTCGTCTGACAAGAAGATTAGGAATGATTCAATGTTCGTTGTGATTCCGTATCTCTTGTGTGATAACTGATAGTGGTAAACGCGTTTTGCTTTTGTGATGTCATATACTTCTAATCCGCTCCAAGTAGTGAAGAAGTGGTTTTTGTAGATGTATACATATGTTTCGTCATCCGCATAAGTAGCGTTTGTACGTAGTAAATCTAAGTTGCCACGTAATTCTGGGTAAGCAGCGTACATTTCGTCGTAAGCCGCACCAACTTTTTTACGTTTCAAGAACGCTAAACCGATAAATACAAGCCCTGCGAGTGTAAGACCTGCCGCAACCATTAATCCACCTTTTTTTGCAGAGCTAGCTTCTGTTTGAGAGAAGTAGAATTGTGTATCTGCACCAGCTTGTAGAAGGTTATAGTTTTTGAACGCTTGAGTAATTAAGTCGCTGTAGTTTTGAATCGCATGTTTATTACGGTATGAATAAATGATTGTACCGTAAACATATTCTGGATTGTCTTGCATTGTATCAGCTTTTGCGACTAATTTTGCAGCATCTTCTTTTGTTAATTCAAGACCGATATAACCAGGTTCTTTTCCTTTTGAAGTACCTGCTTTTTCATATTCAACAATGTAGATATAGGTTTTTCCTTTATCTACTTCGATGACGGGTTCTTTTGAGATATCAGTAATTTTTAGAGCTGATTCTTTATCGTCATTGCTTGAACTGAAGGGAAGAGCTTTTCCATCTTCATAGATTTTTTTAGCGTCTGGTTTTTGGAAGTTGAAAAATCCGACGACGCAAGCGGCAATAATTAAAATAAGTCCGAAGTAAAAACGAATTCTAAAGCCGTGATTACGATTTTCTGTCATATGATATAAACCTCTTTTCGATAATATATATATAATACATCTATAGTACACTAGAATAGCATATTTTGCAAGTTGCTTTATTCGAAGTCTGCAATTATCATATATGGTAATTATCATATATGATAATTTCGTGTTGAAAAAAATAAGGAATCCTAATGGACTCCTTATCTCTTACTTTCTTTTTTCGCCTCAATCTCAATCGTTGGGAAATCTTGACGTAATTTGTCAAAGAATGGCTGTAGATGTGAATCGGTCTCTTCGCCGATATTTTTAATTTGAACTTTCGTACTGCGAACGACGGCGTCTGGATCACTTGTTGCGAACACAAGGTACGACTTCATAAAGCTGCCACCTTCTTCAGGGTAAAATGTTTTCTCGAAATGGTGTACGCTCTTCGTTTTGTTTAAATCATAAATCTCTAATCCTTTTACAGTAGAACAGAAGAAGTTTTTATAGATATACACTCCTAAGGTATCATCGATATAATCGGATTTATTCAATAATGTGGATAAACGTTTGCCTTTCAACTCTGGATGACTCGCCACTAACGCTTCTGTGTTCTTATATCCCGCAAATAGACTATTGTAGTACGTCGCAAATTGATGATGTTTTTCCGCTAAATATACGAGTACTAGTCCTGGAATCAAGAGGACGAGAGAGATGATTAGGAATAGTTTTTGTGTTTCCTTTCCTGGTTTAATCGATAAATAGTTCTGATAACGACGTGAAAGTGGGGCTTTGATGTATTTTTCCATCGCATCTTGGGTACGATAGCTATAATCCATCACTTTCTTATCATTAATATCTGGCTTAACAAAGGTACCCGCAATTTTTTCAGGATGATCTCTTAAGGTATTTTTCTTATCGATTAATTGTTTGGCGGTCTCTTCATCTAATTCTAACCCGATGTATTGTGTCGTTTCGTTTCCATGAGAATCTTTTTCTAAATAAGAGACGATATAAAGCGACCATTTTCCAAAGTCCGAGTTTTGGACGGAGTGCTTGTCGATACCAGTGACCTTTAAGATAGAATCTTCATTTTTAGTGATGTCCTTTAGGTTAAAATATTTATTTTGTAGTTGTAATAATGGAACGTTCAGTCTTGTTAATGCGAAAACAAGGCAAAGCATAGCCGACACGATTAAGGCCACCCCAGGATAAAAACGTTTATTATAACCACGAACACGATTCTTGTGCATATGAAAAACTCCTTTTTCTTGTTAGTTCTATGGTAATGGAGATGAGAGAGAAAGGCAAGGGGGAGTTCAGGGCTATGTGCAATTACTAAAATGCAGTAGTTGAGTCCTGAGCGCTCTTCGCAGTGTGAATGGTTTGGAATTCAAGAAAAGCAAAAAGAGCTCACTTGTGAGCTCTTTTTTGTCTTCTGTCTTTCTGCCTCACATCCTAAGCATTCGAACTCGAAAAAGCAGAAACGACGTCCACTTCCCGTAGTAGCCGCACGACTTGTTCCAAGTCCCTTGCGGTGTTTGTTTCCAATGATTCGTCCCTGAGCGTTCGCCCTCGTATCCTGTAGTTGAGTTCGAAAAGGCATAGGCTCAAGCCTTTCGAGGTTAGTCCGCACGGTCTTACAGACCGCTTACGGCTAAACTGCGAACCGTCATCGCCTATAAACGCCTTTTCTCACATCCTATTTAGAATGGGCGTTGTTTTTTATTTGTGACTCCCAAGAGGATATCAGGGAATTCTTGGCTTACGGTATAAAAGAAAGGTTGTAGTAAGTCATCTGTTTCTTTTCCAACGTTATTAATGGGAAAAGAAGTTTTCTTCTTTCGGTAAGTTTTATCATTCGTAAGAATAATCAGTTGTGAAAAACTGCCTGTTGTTATTCCGTAGGATTTATGATTCAAGATACGGTGGTACATTTGTTTTGCTTTTCTTAGGTCATATATTCTAAGTTCCCCTTTTGGAATAATCAGATGGTTCTTATATAAAATAATTCCTAATGCTTGGTCTACATAAGTTGCGTTGCCTAATACCGTATCCATTGAATGGTTTAATTCTGGATAGGAATCGTATAGTTCATTGTATGCTTTCTCTTCTTTTTTTCTTAAAGAAAAAGCACCGTATAGGAAGTATAGTCCAATCAGGATAGTCATCAGAGCAATAGGATAACCTACCAAACGACTTTTATCATATTCATCTACCGAAACATAATATAATGTTTCAGCATAAGGTTTGATATCTTCATCTCGATCCACAAGATTACTGAACATAAAATGATAATCTTGAATAGCGTCTTTAGCGCCAGATTTACGAATAGTGGCGGCCACAATCATTGGGTTCTGGGATAGATTAGGCGCTGACTTTAATTTATCCAGAAGGGGATCGCCATCTTTAATCTCAATGCTGGCATACCCGAATGGATTTGTATTCATAATTGTTTTTGGTCTTGAAAACTGAATAAAATATAATTTTGTGTTACTTCTAGTGACAGTAGCCATATAATCAGGGTCGAAATATGTGATTTTTACAGCAACCGTTTCTTGGTCGCTCTTGTAAGGTAAACCAAAGATTTTTCCTTCTTTATATAAAGTATCTGCAGTTGGATAGAGTAGTGAGTATCCTACCGCACCTATACTTATAATGAACATAAGAACTGCAATAATGATCATACCGATGAAGGATTTATTACTATGCGTTTCTGTCATAATTGTTCTCCTTTAAAATGATGAATTTAATAAGAATAAAATACCATAAAATAGTAGACTTTGAAAGCTCGTTTTTTTGTGTTTGTCAAAACACCTGGGAAGGCTAACCGTGAAGACTCACATCCTGTAGTTGAGTTCGAAAAGGCATAGGCTCAAGCCTTTCGAGTTTAGAGTTAAAACTGCAAATAATTTATACAGTATTGTCCTATCAACTTATATTCCAATACAATTTGCAATGCCCACCCCCAAATCCTTCGCACTGTGAAGGATTTTGCAGAACGTTTCACGTTCCTTCCGGCGTTCGAGTCCAACGTTCCATTTCTGAACG
>CAURMP010000034.1:0-12918 GCA_963526005.1 uncultured Streptococcus sp.
TGGTTGGATATGATAAAATCATTACTATCAAGGACAATCATCTAGTTATAAATAAGATGTTAGTAGACTAATTAATAGTTAAATAGTGTAATTAGATAATTTTTGTGATTGGAATAACTGATTTTTTTGCATACAAAAAATCCTGATGGTGATCAAATTATAGAACCGTATTAATCTAATAGGAGAGAAGTCTTATTTGCGATGATGCAGATAAGGCTTTTTTTGTGGGGTGAAAAAATGTAAACAAAATGCTAACAAAGTCAAAGAATGTTAGCAAAATGTTTACAGAAAAAAATCCTTGCAATGAATCTTGTGAGGTGCTACAATGTAAAACGTAAGAATTACGATTTAAGAAATGGAGACAGAATATATCATGAAAAAAACGACCTTTATTGGATTATTATTGATGTTTGTACTGGTTGCCGTTGGATGTGCGCCAAGTAATTCAAACAGCAAAACACAATCAGGAAAGCTAAAAATTTCAACGACCTTCTTTCCGATTTATGATTTTACAAGAAACATTGTAGGGGATGAAGGGGACGTAACGCTTGTCATCGGTGCTGGAACAGAGCCACATGACTACGAACCTTCTGCAAAAGAAATCGCAAAAATGAGCGAAGCAGATGCGCTTGTTTATGATAGCGAGTATATGGAAACATGGATCCCTGCAGTTCTTAAGACTATCGAATCTGATAGCAAAGTCAAAGCAATCAGTGCAACTAAAGATATGGTACTTCTTCCTGGTGGAGAAGAGGAAGAACACGATCATGACCACGCTGGCGAAGGCCACAGTCATGAATATGATCCACACGTATGGTTATCACCAGAGCGCGCGATTCAAATGGTTCAAAACATTACGAAGCAGCTAGCAGAAGCTTTCCCTGAGCGTAAAGAAGCTTTCGAGAAAAATGCTAAAGCCTACATCGAAAAATTAACAGCATTGCATACTGACTACACAAATGCATTTAAAGATGCCAAACAAAAGAACTTTGTAACGCAACATACAGCATTCCACTATTTAGCATTAGACTACGGCTTAAACCAAGTGGGAATCACTGGGATTTCACCAGAAGCTGAGCCAAGTGCTGCACGTTTAGCAGAATTAACAAAATACGTGAAAGAAAACGACATTAAGATTATTTACTTTGAAGAAAATGCTTCTGAGAAAATCGCTAAAACATTAGCGGAAGAAGCAGGAGTTGAGTTAGCCGTTTTAAATCCAATTGAATCTTTAACAAAAGAGGAAATGGATAAAGGTGAAGACTACATCTCTGTAATGCGCGAAAACCTTGAAGCGTTGAAGAAGACTACAGACCAACCAGGAAAAGACATTCAACCAGAACATGCAGAAGACGAGAAGGCAGTTTCAAAAGGCTACTTCGAAGATAGTGCTGTAAAAGACCGCACATTGTCTGATTACGCTGGCGAATGGCAATCCGTATATCCTTACTTAGTAGATGGCACTCTTGATCCTGTCTTTGACTACAAAGCAAAAATTGGCAAAAAGATGACAAAAGACGAGTACAAAGCATACTACACAACAGGATATAAAACAGATATCAAAAATATCAATATCACGGATACAACAATGGAGTTCCAAAAAGAAGATGGGACAACTGTTAAAGCAGAATACAAATATGTAGGATACAAAATTCTAACATACAAAAAAGGAAACCGCGGCGTCCGCTTCTTGTTTGAAGCTGTGAACCCAGTAGAAGGTGCTCCTAAATACGTTCAATTCAGCGACCACAACATCGCTCCAGTGAAAGCAGAACACTTCCACATCTTTATGGGCAATGAAAGCCAAGAAAAATTATTCGAAGAAATGGACAACTGGCCAACATACTACCCATCAAACTTGACAGGGTTGGAAATTGCACAAGAGATGGTTGCTCACTAGGATACGAGACCGAACGCTCAGAAATGGAACGTTGGACTGGAACACCGGAAGGAACGTGCAACGTTCTGCGGATGTTTCAGGAAACGCACGCCATTTCTGTGAGGTCGAGTTCAACTCCATAGTATGTGAGACATCGCGGTTAGAAACGCAACCAACCACTCCGAACAAATAGATGCAGACACCAAAACAGGATTCGATTTCGAATCCTGTTTTTGTTTACTCAAAATTAACTTATAAGTTAATTTTGATTTGTTAAACGATGCAAATTTATCATAAAAGATAATTATCATATATGATAATTTCAGCTTTTTTCACGAGGAAAAATAAGCACAAAACCGCACTATCATGCAGAAAAATAAACTTTCAAAAAAGTCCGATTTTTTGAGGTTATTTTGTTGACTATTACTAAACTTAATGTATAATGGTCTTTGTGTTAGTAAACAATTAGTTTAAAAGGAGAAGACAATGGAAATCGGTCATCAACTGCGTGCCCTCCGTATTCAAAAGGGTTTAACGCAAGAAGAGTTAGCAGAGAGAACAGATTTGTCAAAGGGATATATCTCGCAATTAGAGAATGATTTGAGCTCACCATCAATGGATACGTTCTTTGATATTCTTGAAGTGTTAGGATGCCATGCAGCGGACTTTTTCGATGAGGGGCCAGAAGAGGCGCTCACGATCTACCGCCAAGAGGATATGACGATGATGGAAGACGCCAAGCACCAAACGACGGTCACGTGGCTCAATCCGGACTCGAACGAGCATGAGATGGAACCCGTAATTCTAGAGTTTGCCGTTGGGGGAGCGTACAAGACGTTCCAACCGTCACTTGCAGAAACGTTTGGGTATGTGCTCGAAGGTTCTATTCAGGTCAAAGTCGGTAAACAAGTTGAAGTAGTTTCCAAAGGAGAGTCCTTCTATTTTGAGGCGAAAGCCAAACACCAAATTAGCAACGCCGCTAAGACAACATCGAAAGTTTTAGTCGTGGCGACAGATTCATATTTATAATTAAGAAAGTTAGGTGCTAGCAATGTCAAACAACACAATTATCTCATTTGAGAATGTGAACAAATTTTATGAGGACACTCATGTTTTAAAAAATATCAACTTCGAAATCGAAAAAGGAAAATTCTATACATTACTAGGGCCTTCGGGATGCGGTAAAACAACAATCTTGCGTATTATTGCTGGATTTACAGATGTATCAAACGGAAAAGTGACTTTAAACGGGGAAGACGTTACAAAACTTCCACCAAACAAACGTAAAGTGAACACTGTTTTCCAAGACTACGCATTATTCCCACATATGAACGTATTCGAAAATATCGCGTTTGGATTACGCTTAAAGAAAACTCCAGAAAACATCATTAAAGAAAAAGTGGCAGACGCTTTAAAAATGGTGCAATTATCAGGATATGAAAACCGCGAAATCTCACAAATGTCTGGTGGGCAACAACAACGTGTGGCTATCGCCCGCGCACTTGTCAATGAACCAGAAGTGCTACTACTTGATGAACCATTATCAGCATTAGACTTAAAACTTCGTACAGACATGCAATACGAACTTCGTGAATTGCAACAACGTCTAGGAATCACATTTATCTTCGTAACGCATGACCAAGAAGAAGCGTTAGCGATGAGTGATGAAATCTTCGTTATGAGCAAAGGGGAAGTCGTTCAATCAGGAACTCCAGTAGATATTTACGATGAGCCAATCAACCGTTTTGTTGCGGACTTTATCGGTGAAAGTAATATCGTTGATGGGGTGATGAAAGAAGACTACCTTGTAGAATTCGTTGGTAAAGAGTTCGAGTGTGCCGATGCCGGAATGCGTCCAAATGAAAAAGTTGAAATCGTGATTCGTCCAGAAGACTTATCGTTAACGTCTATCGACAAAGGAAAATTAACGGTTGAAGTGGACACTCAATTATTCCGCGGAGTTCACTACGAAATCATCTGCTATGACGAAAATGGCAACGAATGGATGATTCACTCAACTCGTAAAGCAGAAGTTGGATCAAAAGTGGGCTTATACTTCGAACCACACGACATCCACGTAATGCGTTTTGGAGAAAGTGAAGAAGACTTCGACGCTCGTTTAGAAAGCTACGAAGACGAGGTAGAAGAAAATGACTAAACAATCTCGTTTCTTATTTTCCATTCCATACTTTATCTGGTTGTTATTATTCGTAGTAACGCCACTTGGAATGATTTTCTATAAATCATTCTTCGACATCAATGGTCAAGTAACGCTTGGAAACTATACAAACTATTTCGCGTCAGGAAACTACTTAGAAATGACATTCAACTCAGTGTGGTATGCATTTTTAGTAACACTCGTAACGCTACTCGTTAGTTATCCAACAGCACTTTTCCTTAGTCGTTCAAAACATAAACAACTATGGCTTTTATTAATCATCTTACCGACATGGGTAAACTTACTATTAAAAGCCTATGCATTTATTGGAATCTTTAGCCAAACAGGAACAGTGAACAGCTTCCTTTCATTATTTGGATTGGCGCCACAAGAATTCCTATTTACTGACTTCAGTTTCTTAACGGTAGCAGCGTATATCGAATTGCCATTTATGATTTTGCCAATCTTCAACTCTATCGAAGAGTTGCCAGGTTCACTCATTGCGGCAAGCCGCGACCTTGGGGCAACAAAATGGGATACGTTTAGACGTGTCATCGTTCCATTATCGATGAACGGGGTGCGCAGTGGAGTACAAGCCGTATTTATTCCATCGCTCTCACTCTTCATGTTGACTCGTTTAATTGGAGGAAACCGCGTGATTACACTTGGTACAGCCGTTGAGCAACATTTCTTAGTAACGCAAAACTGGGGAATGGGTTCTACAATCGGGGTTGTATTGATTGTAGCGATGATTATTTTAATGTTTATTACAAGAGACCGTAGAAAAGGAGGCGTATCAGAATGAAATTAGAAAATAATAGTAAGTGGAGTAATTTCTACTTAGTGTTTGTATTTGTAGTCTTATATGCGCCGATTTTCTATTTGATTTTTTACTCATTTAACAGTGCTGGTAGCATGAACGGATTCGAGAGTTTTACACTTGACCACTATAAAGCCGTTCTTGCGGACACACGTTTAATCGGAATTGTGTTAGATACATTAATTCTTGCACTCTTATCTTCTTTAATCGCGACAGTGATTGGAACACTTGGAGCCATCATGATTCATTACATCCGTTCAAACCGTCGCAAACAAGTATTATTAGGCTTTAACAATATTTTGATGGTATCGCCAGACGTTATCATCGGTGCTAGCCTTTTAATTCTCTTTACAGTGGTTGGATTCAAACTCGGCTTTATGTCGGTATTACTTGCGCACATCGCGTTTAACATTCCAATCGTTGTACTAATGGTTTTACCAAAATTATCAGAAATGAATCCATCGATGATTACAGCGGCTCGTGACTTAGGAGCAACAAGCTCACAAGTATTAACACGCATCGTTTTACCAGCGATTACACCAGGAATTCTAAGTGGATTCTTTATGGCATTTACGTATTCATTAGACGACTTCGCCGTGACATTCTTCGTAACAGGAAATGGATTTTCAACGATTGCCGTTGAAATCTACTCACGTGCGCGCCAAGGAATCAGCTTAGAAATCAATGCCTTAAGTACATTGATGTTCCTATTCTCATTATCACTCGTGATTGGATATTACTTCATTCAAAAATTCCAACAAAAACGATTGAATGGGAAGGCTTCAGAGAGTGACCTATTGAAAGGAGTCACACTATGAAGCGACTAACGATGTTAATCGGGACGATCGTAGTTTCTTGCCTAGTGTTGTTTGGAATGCGTAAGAATTTTGAAACAGCAACGGCAGGTGACCCTCAAACCATTATCGTATATAACTGGGGAGACTATATCGACCCAGAACTTATTACACAATTTGAACAAGAAACAGGTTATAAAGTTATTTATGAAACGTTCGATTCAAACGAAGCCATGCTGACAAAAATTAAGCAAGGTGGAACGAACTACGATATTGCCATCCCTAGTGAGTACACCATTCATAAAATGGTCGAAGAAAACTTACTTGAAAAATTAGATTATTCAAAAATCAAAGGGATGGAACATATCGACCCACGTTTCTTACACCAATCCTTTGACCCAGAAAACGCTTATAGCATTCCTTATTTCTGGGGAACGCTAGGAATTGTTTATAATAAGAAAGTTTATCCAGAAGGAACGATTAGCGAGTGGCGCGATTTATGGAATGCGGATTTAAAGGATTCCATTCTATTTATTGACGGAGCTCGTGAAATGATGGGGATTGCTTTACAAACACAAGGCCATTCTCTTAATGAAAAAGACGAAGCCATTGTTAAAGAAGCTGGTAAATTCTTGAAGACATTGATGCCAAATGCAAAAGCGATTATCGCTGATGAAATGAAGACATATATGATTCAAGGAGAGGCAAACATAGCTGTCACTTTCTCAGGGGAAGCTTCTAAAATGTTGAGTGAGAATGAAGATTTAGCCTACGTGGTTCCTAGCGAAGGAACGAACTTATGGTTTGATAATATCGTCATTCCAAAAACGGTTGGTAACAAGGAAGGCGCGTATGCGTTTATCAATTTCATGTTGCGTCCGGAAATCGCAGCGAAGAATGCTCAGTATGTTGGTTATGCAACGCCAAACAAGGATGCGATAGCGCTCTTACCAGAAGACATTACTTCGGATGAGAGCTTCTATCCGAGTGAGGAAGCGATGGAGAAGATGGAGGTTTACGAGAATTTAGGAACCGACCTATTATCGCTTTACAACGACCTCTTTTTAGAAGCCAAGATCTTTAGAAACTAAGAAAAATCGAGACACGCTCTCGATTTTTTTGTGCAAAAAAATGAATAAAGGAACTTCGTTCCTTTGAAATTCGGGTGCAGAGAACAAAGAAGAGGAGATTGGATATGGTTCAATTCGCCTTTAAATCTAACGGATATCTTCATAGTAGTGATAGTGGCTGTACCGTGTTGAGCCTGTCGTCTCAACTACTACCGAGCTTCAAAGTGACTCTAGGAAATAAATTTCCAGAGTCACTAATTCACATCGGTTACAATCGCCACTATTCCTACTATAGAATCCGTTGATTTTAGGCTCATTGAGCTTATTGATAAATCACTCTTCTTTTATTTTGCCGAATTTCAAAGTAACGAAGATTTTTTTGAAAAAAAGAGAGTGTGCGGGCTTTTAGGGTTCTGCTTCTGAAAGAGGTGTTGGAAAGAGGAATAGGTCTTAGGGACGGCTAGGAGAACAGGGAGAGTGCTGAGACGGGTGCTAGGAGGATGATTGTGCTAATAAAAAAGCCCTCGTCCGAATGGAGAGGGCTTGGGGTTAGTTTGTGTAGTAAAGGTTTGTGCCAGCAAATTGTGGTTCGCAAGTCGCCATTACTCCTAGGCTTCGGAAGGTTTCTTCGTCGGCTTTTTGAAGGATGACGGTGCTGTGTGCTTGTAAGTGGCGCAAGTTTTGTAATTGGTTTTTGGCAGCTTCTGCGGCAGGGTTAGTGACTGCTGAGATGCTGAGTGCGATGAGCACTTCTTTGCTATCGAGTGAGCGGCGTTGGTGTTTTAGAACGTCGCTTCCGAGTTGGCCAATCGCGTTTAAAATCACTGGTGGTAATAAATGGATGGAGTCACCAATTTCTGCTAATTCTTTAATGCAGTTGAGTAGGCAGGCTGCGCTGGCTGTCATGGTATCCGATTGTTTTCCTGTAATGATTTTGCCGGTTGGAAGTTGTAAGGCTACTACTGGAACTTTCGCTTCGGCTTCTTTTTCAAGAGCGGCTTTTACAACTGGACGGTCTTGTGGAGAGAGTCCACTTTCTTCCATGATGTACTTGCCACGTTGAGCCGCTTCCAGTGTTCCGATACCGCGTTTGTAATCGCATTGGCCTGCGTAGTAACGGCGGATGATTTCTTGGTTGGAAGCTTCGCGAACGACTTCATCATCAGTGATAGCAAATCCGACACGGTTTACGCCCATATCTGTAGGAGAGTTGTAAGGGATTGGAGCGTCGCCGTAAATCTTCGTCAAAATACGACGGAGAAGTGGGAAGGCTTCGATGTCTCGGTTGTAGTTCACGGTTGTTTCGCCGTATTTTGCAAGGTGGAAGGTATCAATCATGTTGACATCTTCTAAGTCTGCAGTGGCTGCTTCGTAGGCCACGTTAACAGGGTGGTTCAATGGTAAATTCCATACAGGGAATGTTTCGAATTTAGAATAGCCGGCACGACGTCCGCGCTTAGTTTCGTGATAAAGCTGGCTTAAGCATGTGGCTAGTTTACCGCTGTTGGCACCAGGAGCTGTTACGACGACAAGTGGGCGAGTCGTTTCGATAAATTCATTTGCGCCATATCCTGCGTCACTAACGATGGTTTCAACGTCCATCGGATAGCCTTCTGTGTAGCCGTGCGTGTACACTTTAATTCCGCGACGTTCGAGTGAGTTTTTGAATTGTGTTGCTGCAGGTTGTCCTGTGTAACGAGTGATGAGGACGCTGTTAATTTTAAGGTCCCAATAGTGAAGGTCGTCCATTAAGCGAAGAACATCTTGGTCATATGTGATTCCAAGGTCACCGCGGATTTTATTTTGTTCGATATCTCCTGCGTATACGCAGATAATAATCTCTGCTTGGTCGCGTAGGCGGTGAAGTAATTTGATTTTTCCATCTGGATCGAATCCTGGCAATACGCGCATCGCGTGGAAATCACCAATTAATTTGCCTCCGAACTCTAAGTATAGTTTGTCATATGCGTTTACTCGTTGAAGAATGTATTGACTTTGTTCTTCAAGGTATTTCTCGCTATCGAATCCTAATTTCATAGAACAACCCCCTTAATTTCATTTCAGTAGTATAGCACGAAAAAAGGGGGATTTCTATAGAAAATGACGGCTTTTTGCCACACAGGAAAAAGAGTTGCAAGCGCCATAATGACAGAGTAGAATAGTAATGGACTCACTCAAAATAACGGAGGATTTTCGTATGAAGAACATGTTGGATTATATCAAAGAGTTTGGGCACGTTTCGTTTGAAGAAAGAGCCTTTTCTGAAATCGACGCATTAGTTTTAACGGAATTAGAGTATTTACCACTTGAAAAAGTTGTTCCAAGCGATGAAAATGGGGAGAATTTTGTCACAGTGAAAGAAATCGCTGAGTATATGCAGGAACATAAACAAGAATTATTCGATGAGAATCCAATGATGATAACGCAGGAGCGACATGAAGTATCGCAAGTGATTGCGGATGCACCTCGTTTCCAATCGTTGAAATTCTTCGGTGTGGTGAGCGAATGGGATAAAGATACAACAAAACAATTCGCAGCTGTCACGGTGGAAGTAGAACCTAGTGTCAGACTTGTTGTGTTTAGAGGGACGGATGAAACGCTGATTGGCTGGAAGGAAGACTTCCTAATGACGTATTCACCACTTGTTGCGGCTCAGACGGATGCCAAGGAGTATTTAGCCAAACAAGCCAGTTTATGGGGTGGGGACTTAATGATCTCAGGACATTCAAAGGGTGGTAACTTAGCCATTTATGCTGCGGCTACTCAGGAGGAAGACGTGCAACTGCGCATTGTCGATATTTTCTGCTTTGATTCTCCTGGATTGTACCGTTCTGTACTTGAAACAAAAGAATATCAAAATATAGTGCCATTAGCGATGCGTTATATTCCACAAGATTCACTTGTTGGATTAATGCTAGAATCCGAAGTGCCGTATGTCATTGTCAAAAGTAATGCCACCGGTGCGATGCAACATAGCGCCATGACATGGGAGATTGAAGACGGTCAATTTATTAAGATGGAAAAATTAACCAAAAATAGTCAGTTGAATGACCAAACGTTCAAGAAATGGACGGAATCGGTGAGCGATGAAGAACTGGAATTGTTCTGGAATGTGTTCTTTGAACTACTATTTTCTGTTGGAATCGATACGGTGAATGATTTATACGGACAGTTTATGCATTATGTGCAAGAGTTCTTGAAGGCAGCAGGGGATATGGACGAAGAAAAACGTGAATTGTTAACACGTATTGCGCTATTACTCGTTTCGACTCGCTTTGAAGTTTGGAAAGACTCGTTAGATATGTCTGAGATGGTGCCGTTTGAATTGCCTGAGGTGAAATTGCCAACATGGGATGAACTCATGACGACTTTAAGTTGGAAGAAGAATGGCTTTGAGGTCCATTATCGTGCTACTGAGGAAAACGAAGAGATTCGCGCGTACTATCAACAGCGCCACGAACAAAAGAAACACGAAGAGCAATAAAAAGAGAGTTGTCCAAAATTCACTTATAAGTGAATTTTGGGCAACTCTTATTATTTATACTATTGTTCGCGTTCAATCGCGATGGCAACGCCCATGCCGCCGCCTACACAGAGGGAAGCGACCCCGATTTTACCGTCGAGTTGGTCGAGAGCATTGATCAGTGTGACCACAATACGAGTGCCAGAAGCACCGATTGGATGGCCTAGCGCAATAGCACCACCAAATGGATTTACTTTTTCAGTTGGAATCTTCAAGTCTTTGATGACCGCCATGCTTTGTGCGGCGAATGCCTCATTCAGTTCAAAGACATCCACTTTTTCAAGCGGAATCCGTGTACGCGCTACTAATTTTTGAATGGCAGGGACAGGACCGATTCCCATAATCGAAGGATCGACACCAGCTTCAGCATAGCCTTTCAATGTTGCAAGAATTGGAAGGCCAAGCTCTGTTGCGTATTCACGTGTTGTCATGATGACACAAGCGGCACCATCGTTAATTCCAGAGGCGTTTCCGGCAGTTACTGTTCCGTCTTTTTTGAAGGAAGGTTTGAGGCCGGAAAGACTCTCAAGATTCGTGTTTGGACGGATAAATTCATCCGTTACTTTTAAGTCGTCAGATTTTGTTTTGCGATTGAAGACTGCTACAGGAGTGATTTCGCTAGCGAAACGTCCTTCTGCTTGTGCTTTAGCGGCTTTTTGTTGAGAAGCCACAGCGAAAGCGTCTTGTTCTTCGCGGGTAAATCCGTATTTTTCAACGATGTTTTCAGCGGTAATTCCCATAGGGTCTTGTGAGTAGGCGTCCGTTAATCCATCATTAAATAAAGAGTCTACTAATGTCACAGGACCATTTTTGGGAGCAAAGCGTTGTTGTAATAAATGCGGCGCAAGACTCATATTTTCCATACCGCCGGCTAAGACGATTTTAGCATCTCCTAGTCGAAGGACTTGTGCGGCTGAAATAATGGCTTTTAGTCCAGAACCACAGACTTCATTAATTGTTACGGCAGTACTTGCATGAGAAAGGCCAGCGCCTAGTCCGACTTGACGAGCTGGGTTTTGTCCAAGACCTGCTTGTAAGACATTTCCAAAGATGACTGTATCAATTTGTTCAGGTGAAAGATTCGCTTTTTGGATGGCAGCTTTTGCGACCGTTGTTCCTAGTTCGATTGCGGAAGTTGTAGCAAATTGCCCGCCAAATTTACCAATCGCAGTACGTGTGGCACTCACGATGACGATATCATTTCCGTTCATATTTTCATTCCTTTCCAGTCTATATTTCCTATTTCGTTTCTATTCTATAAGATTTTGCATAAGAAACCTATCAATTTAGTACAAATAATTAGTAAAGAATTGTTTAAATTCCCTAACATTTGGTGAATTCAATTGTCCTAACGGCGAATTTTTGCTACTATAGTGTGTGCTAAGAAAGAACAGGAAGCTCTATTTGTGTTTGGAGAGCTTTATTCGTAAAGGAGAACAATAATGAATATAGGGATAGATAAGATTGGCTTCTTCGTACCGCCGACTGCATTAGATATGGAAGCATTAGCAGCCGCGCGTGGAGTAGAGCCAGCTAAATACACGATTGGAATTGGCCAGTCTACAATGGCAGTAGCACCAGTGACTCAAGATATCGTGACTTTAGCCGCAAATGCTGCGTTATCCATTATCGATGATGAAGATCGCGAATCTATTGAAATGATTTTATTTGGGACAGAAACTGGAATCGATCAATCAAAATCAGCTGCCGTCTATATGCAACGTATGCTTGGGTTATCAAATCGTGTTCGTAGCGTGGAATTAAAACATGCCTGCTACGGGGCAACAGCTGCCTTACAATTAGCAAAAGGCCACATTGCTTTAAACCCAACTTCAAAAGTATTAGTCATCGCAAGTGACATTGCTAAATACGGATTAAACTCTGGCGGGGAACCAACACAAGGTGCCGGAGCGGTCGCAATGATTGTTTCTAGTGACCCACGTTTACTTGTTTTAGATAACGAAACAAGCTTATTCACAGATGATGTGATGGACTTCTGGAGACCAAACTATGCACCGTATCCAATGGTAGACGGAAAATTCTCAAACGAGCAATATATCCGTTTCTTTGCAGAAGTTTGGAATGATTATCAAGCAAAAACAAATGCGCAGTTCTCAGACTTTGACGCGATTTGTTTCCATTTACCATATACAAAAATGGGGATGAAAGCCTTCAAGCCATTCTTAGAAGAAATGAGCGAAGAGGAACAAGAACGCTTCACAGCGCGTTACCAAGAAGCAGCCGTGTATAACCGCCAAGTCGGAAACATCTACACAGGTTCATTATTCTTAAGCTTCATCTCATTATTAGAAAACAGTTCTGTATTAGTAGCCGGAGACCGCATCGGATTCTTCAGCTATGGATCAGGAGCCGTTGGGGAATTTTTCGCCGGCGAATTAGTCGAAGGCTTCGAAAACCAATTGCACATCGCAGAACATAAAGCATTGCTAGAAAACCGCAAAATGTTGACAGTAGAAGAATACGAAGAAATCTTCACAGAAGTGGTGGACGCAAGCGGTGAACAAACCTTCACACGCGAAGACAACAGCCCAATTACCCTAACAGCCGTTGTTGACCACCAACGTCAATACACAATTAAATAAGACGACAACCGTAGCCAAGGCACTGACCCCCGTAAATGAGAATTAAATAAAAACACCTCCAAGTTGGATTT
>CAURMP010000035.1:0-12651 GCA_963526005.1 uncultured Streptococcus sp.
CGCATAATAAATACCCCCTTTACTGGTTTGTCCAGTAAAGGGGGTACATATCATTTTTACCTAGTCTTTTTTGTTCTAAGAAAGTGGAAGAAAGCATACTTTTCCCTCCTTAAAAAGCGAAGAAAAGATTCCAAAGGGATTCCTAAAAAGCCGAGGATTTCTTATAGTAGCAGTAACGTGAACAACATCGGAAGTGAATTATGCGGAGTAGGGACAAGTCCCGTACTCCGCATTTGAATCTTCGAAGGTGAGAGACAGAATGGCTCGAACCGGTGTAACGTTACCGCTACTATAACAAGAAATCTGCAAGGATTTTTAGGAATATTTTATAATGCATTCTCATCACGCAACCCCGTTTTCTTGAAAAGACCGCTCTTTTTCTGTAAACTGTTCTCTATATAGGAGGCGCGCATGACGATTAGAGAGTTTATTCAATTGAGTATTTTAAAACCTAAAAAAATTTGGACGATTTTACAAAATCCACTGAAGAAAATCAAAGGAATCTTTTTCCTACTCGTATTACTTGTATCGATTCCTGGCTTTATTCGTGCCGGAAAAGATATCGCAAGCATGAATACGAATTTAGGAATCGTAGCGAAACAGTTCCCAGACCTTTTGATTCAAGATGGGAAGTTATCGGCGGGCGACAATTCAGGATTTGTTTATCGTTCAGATGTTTTCAATATTGTATTTGACCCAAGTGGAAAGTCAACGGATAATGATGTGACGTCTGAGTCAAGTCAAGGGATTCCATCTATCGGTATTTTACAAGACCATATTGTTGTAGACACCATCATTAATACCTCAAAATTTTCTTATGAAGGCTTAAACGGCTTTAATAAAGCAAATGTAGAGCAGTTTATTCAAGAGTTCCAATCAAAATTGTGGATGGTATTTATCGGTGTCATGTTATTCGGATTTGTTTATAATACGATTGCCGTTTATATTTTAATGATTATCATCAGCTTCGTCGTACGATTATTAACGGCGTTGTTTATGAGAGCCTACATTCAAATGCATCCAACCGTATCGAAACAATTAACGATTGCTGCTATGTTCCTACCAGCAACCATCTATATGGTGATTGGCGTGTTAGGTATCGGCGGTGGAGTAGGGATGTTTATGTATCTACTAGTAACATCTACCTTCAACTGGCTCCTTGGAATGCGAGAATTCATCGCTCAGCAAAATAAAAAACAATAAAAAATAACTCTTAGAAACCACGAAAAAGTGTTTTCTAAGAGTTTTTCTTTAGCCAAAATCCACCAAAAATAAATAGCAGAGATTTAAGAGTAGATTACGAAGAATCTTACGGATCCTATAATCGCAGTAGTGGGGGATGGTATCAAAGATAAATTAAAGGGAGTTAGGAATTGATTCCTTACTCCCTTTTTGAAGCTTTGAAGGTGAGAGACCTTAGGCTCGAACCGGTACCCCATTACAGCGATTATAGAAAAATCCGTAAGGATTCGAAGTAATCTAAAATAATGAAGGTGCTCAATATTATTTATTTTTTGTACGATTTTGTCTACGCTGTTTTTGACGAATCTCTTGGCCAAGTTTTTTCTTGTAGCCAGGTTTTACTTTTTTCTTCGCCTTCTTAATCATCCCTTTAAGGCGTGGATCCAAGTCTTTCGATTGCGTATTTTTACGTTTTTCACGACGAGAGCGGTCATAACTTTCTACCAGCTCTCCATTTTTCAATTCCACCGTTTCAAAAGAAATGCCTTTTCCTTCTAATGCTTGGATGGCTTGTTCTTGGTCTGGTGTGTAGAAGGTGATAGCTGTTCCTTCAAGACCATTACGTCCAGTACGGCCAACACGGTGAATGAAAAATTCTAATTCGCCAGGGATTTCTAAGTTGATGACATGAGAAACGCCTTCGATATCAATTCCACGTGCAGCAAGGTCAGTGGCCACAACGAATTGGTAATCCATTTGTTGGATTTGTTTCATCACACGGCGACGTTCTCTTGAAGGGATATCTCCGTGAATCGTGGCTACTTTGAAGTTATGGTTGCGAAGGTCTTTTGTCACTTCGTCTGCTTTTTGTTTTGTGTTTACGAAAATAAGGACGAGGTAAGGATGTCCCATTACAAGTAACTGACGAAGAACGTCCATTGGATTTTGAGCCTTTGTCACAAGCAATTGATTTTTAATCGTCGGTGAAACGAGTTGTGTATTCTCGATTTGAATGATCTTTGGATTGCCCAAGTATTTCTTCAAGAATGGTTTAATTTTATCTGGAATCGTTGCAGAGAAAACAGACATTTGTAAGTTTTCTGGCATACGAGATGCGATTTCATCGACAGTTTCTAAGAACCCTAAGTCAAATGTCATATCCGCTTCATCGACGACCATCATTTGAACGGTTTGAACGAAGAGCGCATTCTCTTGCATTAAATCGAAAATACGACCAGGAGTCCCAATCACGATATGAGGTTGCGTTTGCGTGAGTTTTGCCACTTGGCGTTTTTTATCTGTACCACCGATACATTTTTCTAATAAAATTTCTGTATCACTAAATGAAATCAGTTGGGTGGCAACAGCGGTTAATTGTTCTGCGAGTTCACGACTTGGAACAGTAATCACTAATTGCAATTCTTGACGGCTATGGTCAATTTTATTGATGAGTGGCAATAGGAAACTGTGGCTCTTTCCGCTCCCAGTTTGCGACTGACCAATCACAGATTCTCCTTTTAATAAAAGAGGAATGATACGTTCTTGAATAGGGGTTGGTTGTGTAAATTTTAAGTCAGCCAATGCCTTTTGTAAGTACGGCTGTAATGCGTAATCTGTAAATTTCATGTTTTCATCTCTTTTCTTTCTCTATGTAGCGGGATTATTATACCATAAATTCACGCGCTTGGGGGATTTGGGATGGTGGGCATAATTTTTGCGTATCATGTTTGGTGGGTGGTATGATGAATGAAGAAAGAAACAGTTTTCATAACTGTATTTAATTTTAGGAGGAATTTAGTAATGACTTATGAATTACCAAAATTAGAATACGCGTTTGACGCATTAGAACCACATTTTGATGCACGTACAATGGAAATCCACCATGACAAACATCACAATGCATATGTTACAAATTTAAACGCAGCGGTAGAAAAACACCCTGAATTATTCGAAAAAACAGTTGAAGAATTAATTAGCGATTTAAACGCTGTTCCTGAAGACATCCGTGTAGCAGTTCGTAACAATGGTGGCGGACATGCAAACCACAGCTTATTCTGGACTCAATTATCTCTTGATGGTGCTAAAGCTCCAGAAGGTGCTTTATTAGCAGCAATCAACGAAGCATTCGGAAGCTTCGACGAATTCAAAGCAGCATTCACGCAAGCAGCAGCAACTCGCTTTGGTTCAGGTTGGGCTTGGTTAGTACTTTCTAACGGAAAATTAGAAGTAGTTTCTACTCCAAACCAAGATAGCCCTCTATCAGAAGGCAAAACTCCATTATTAGGATTGGATGTGTGGGAACATGCATACTACTTAAACTACCAAAACCGTCGTCCAGACTATATTTCAGCATTCTGGAATGTTGTAAACTGGGATGAAGTAGCTCGTCGCTTTGAAGTTGCTAAATAATCTATAAAAAACGAAGACCGGTGTCTCCTAAGAGGCATCGGTCTTTTTGCGTCTATATAGAATAAAGATTAGTAGTAGAAGAGAAGCAATGCTCACAAGACTTCCTTCCAGTAAGAATGGAGTCGTATAACGATATTCGATTCGGTGAGTCCCTTTGGAGATAGTAAATCCAAGCAGGCTATCCAAAATCTTATATGTTTCGACTTCTTGGCCGTCTACCCATACTTTCCATCCAGTTGAATATGGAATTGTTGTAAGAACGGTAGAGTCTTCGAAGACATCCATTGTTCCTGCAAAATGAGTGGCAGAGAAAGTTTCCAGTTTTAACTCTTGTGCTTTTGTTTGTTCTAAGCGTTCGTTTAAGAGCGAAGTATTTAGTGAGAAGAGATTTAGTTTAGAAAACTCAAAGCCATCATCTTTAACGGTAATGCGAAGTGTTTGTGGTTGGCCTTTTTGGTTCTTAGCGACGCTGAGAAGCACGGGTTTTGATTGAACCAGATAAAAGTCATACGGTTCGCCGTTTAGCGTCATTTCCAAATCTTCTTCGCCCATCGTTCCCGCCATTTCTAAGTAAATCGGATCGTCTGTTTCAGGAGTAAAGATCAGTGAGATTGTTCCAACTTGAGTGTTGTCCTCAAGTTGAATTCGTTGATACACGACAGGAGAACCAATGATATTTTCGAAAGTCGTCTCGTAAGAAACTCTCGAGAAAATATTTTTCGGGCTCGTTGTTCCACTAAGCGCGTTTGCCAATTGATTTTGCATCGTAATCGGGTGGTTTGTTGGCACCTTCATCGATTTCAGGATAGCTTTCATCGGATAAGCAATCGAGAGGGCGTTTGGATTTGTGACAATGTGTCCTTCATCAAAGCTTGCGATTGTTGGTAAATCTTCCAAGTCTTTTCGTTCCCAGCGCTCGTTGTAAGTGGCGTCTGTGGTTTCGATAAAGGTATTCTTAATCCCCAATAAGGCATCCGTCAGAAGCGTGCCATTGCTGTAGTTGACATAGGCGGTTCCTTGACGAACTCCAATCGCATCAAAGAACTTTTCAGTTTCCTTTTCAAACGTTGATGAAAAATGAGATACGCCATACGTTGGAACTTGAAGGCTATCATTTTTCGAACGAAGCATCGTTTTCTCGCTACGATAAAATTCATTTTCTGCAGGGAGTAATACGGTAGACCAGTTTGCTAATGACGATTGATAAGCCGTGAATTCAGCATTCATGACATACCCCAGTCTGGATAAGGTGACGATACTGTTTAAGAGCAGTTCAATCACTACAAATGAAATTAGGAATTTTTGATGCGTTCTTTTTCCGCGCCCGATTAAAATGAGACCATACAAGATTCCCATTGAGAGCCCGAAGCCAAGCGCGATTTGCCAGCCTTGTAGGTAGTCTTGAGGGAAGAGGATAAAACCAATGCCTATTGCTAATACAAGGAAGAAATACACAAATGTCTCACGAATCCCAACCGCTGTTTTCTTCAGTGCCCATTGATAGCCTAGAAAGACCATCCAGAAGCTGAAGAGGAATGAGAAGCGGTACGAATACCAATTTGGTAGTTGACCAGCATGCCACAGTTTATCAAACATCTCAATATTAAAACTGATGAGGATGACAACCGTAATGAATAGCGCGTAAAGGCGCTGGAATCGTGCAATCTTTTTCTCTTTGAAATAGCAAAGGAAGCTAAACAAGGTCAGACTGCCAACAAAAATATTTGGATAACCTTTTTGCATTTCATGGAAGTCGAAACTACCGAGAAAGAGCTTGGAAGCCATGAGCAGTGGATTATATTCAGATTTTAGACTCCAAGCGATGGTAGTCGCTGTCCCTTTACTTCCAAGTAGGCTATAAAATGTTGGGAGTAGAATGACCATAATGAGTCCAACGGAAAGGACACTATAAAAGATAAAGCGGCCAAACTGTTTTACAAAACTTTTCCATGAGAACGAATCATTTGCCATTAAATAGGCATACGGGAAATAGAGACCTAGGAAGAGGCAAATCATATATCCAGTATAGTAGTTACTCAAAATGGTGAGCGATAAAGGAAATACATAATATAACGGATTCCGTTTTTGTAAGAGTGCATCTACGCCAAGGATAATGAGTGGAAGGCCAATGAGGGCATCTAACCACATCACATTAAATTGATTGGCTGAAAGATAACTCATAAATCCGTATGAGAGTGCAAAGAGAAGCGTCGTCCAATTTCTTTGTTTGAATTTCACATCTAGCAATACTGCAAAGCTCACTGTACAAGAAACGAGTTTCAAGAAAATAAGAAGAGAGACACCCATGGCGATGGCCGAGCGAGGAATGAGTAAAAAGAGAAGATTAAACGGACTCAACAAATAGTACGCCCATAAACTTACCATTTCCCCACCGATAGATTTCGAGAAACTATAGAAAAACTGCTCTGGATGATGCAAAAGAGTATCCTGATAGTAACTGAAGAAGTCGACATATTGTTGTCCAAGGTCGATAGTTAACCACGTGCGATTTCCAAAAGGCGTAATTGTAAAGAGTAGAAAAATCGCTAAAATCATCACTGCTGGAATCAAAATACTAAGGGTATAGTATCTCTTCTTCGTCATCGTCTTGTCCATAGTGGCCCTCCTTTCTAGTCGTTACTGTTAGCATAGCATGGAAACGCGGAGCCTGCACGGAAAATTAGTCTTTAACGCAAAAAAATCTTAACCACTTTATAACCCCTTTTTTATACAGATTAGGGCAAGATTTATGGTATACTGTTATGAGTTACTAGATGTTATATGGAGTGTATTATGCTTACTAAAAGAAAATTAAAAAAGAAAAAGAAAAAATCACATATTCCATTTCGATTAAATTTATTATTTTTAATTGTATTCTTTTCATTTATTGCCTTAATTAGCCGTTTGGCGTATATCCAATTAGTAAAAGGGGACGAGTTTGTTGCGCTTGTACAACGTACAGAGACAACCACTGCTAAAAAATCAGTTCCGCGTGGATCGATTTACGATAGCCAAGGACGTATTTTAGTGGGAAATAAACCAAAACTCGCTATTAACTATACAAGACCTGCAGATGTTAAAGCGTCAACGATGTTAGAAACCGCTAAGAAATTAACAACATTGATTTCTGTGGATGCTTCCGAGTTAAAAGAACGTGACTTGAAAGACTATTGGGTAGCGACAAACCCTGACAAAGTCGATAGCCTTCTAACAGCAGAAGAGAAGAAGAGAATCGCGAAAGAGAATCTCTCGACGAGTAAAACGTATGAAATGCAATTGGAACATATTCCTGCCGACGAATTAAATTATAGCGATGCCGAAAAACAAGTGATTGCTATTTTCACGAAAATGAATAGTGCGTATGCCTTATCAACAGTGACACTGAAAAATGAAGGCGTCACAGAACAAGAGGTCGCTAAAATCAGTGAACGCCTTGGAGAGCTTCGCGGGGTCGACGTTGATTCTGACTGGGATCGTGAATATCCAATGGGCGATATGTTGAAGACAATTCTTGGAACGGTATCGTCCGAAAAGACGGGGCTTCCTTCGGATAAAGTGAAGTCACTTCTAGCGCAAGGCTACTCACTCAATGACCGTGTTGGAACAAGCTATTTAGAAGAACAATATGAAACAGTGCTTAGCGGAACGAAGACAGTTGTAAAATCACAAACCAATACAAAAGGTGAAGTGGTGAATACGACTGAAACGTATCCAGGTAAAGGCGGGTCAAACCTTGTCTTAACGATTGATACTGAATTCCAAAAGAAAATTGAAGAGATTGCAAAGAAGTCTGTTGAAGAGATGACGGATCCTGCTGCGGACCGTGTGTATATCGTTGTAATGAATCCAAAAAATGGAGACATTCTTGGAATTACAGGGAAGAAAAAGAAATTTGATGAAAACTTTCATTCAACGGGTGTCGAAGACGATGCTCTTGGTGCCATCAATAACTCATTTGGAATGGGGTCTGTTGTAAAACCAGCAACCGTCCTATCAGGGTATATGGATGGAGCAATCACGCTTGAGGATAATACGATTGTCGATGAACCAATTGAATTCGAAGCGTCTAAACCAAAGAGTTCATGGTTTAACCGTAATGGTAAAATGGAATTAACAGACTTAGATGCCTTAGAACGTTCATCAAACGTTTATATGATTAAACTGGCGATGAAGATGGGTGGACAAACAACGTACGAAAAAGGCGGACGTTTAAATATTAATCTAAGCCTATTTGACAAACTCCGTGAGTATTACGCGCAGTTCGGACTTGGTGTTCGTACAGGGATTGACCTTCCAAATGAAGGAAAGGGGTATAATGGTGGTACAGCCGATGCCTTCTCAGCACTTGACTTTGCGTTCGGTCAGTTTGACTTATATACACCGCTGCAATTAGCACAATATATGTCTACCATTGCTAATGGTGGTACACGTATTGCCCCACGTTTAGTAAAAGAAATTCATGAAACAAGTCCAAGTGGTGGCATTGGAAATCTTGAGGATGTTGTTCCAACGAAGATTATGAACTCTATTCAAGTGAGTAAAGAAATCTTGGATCATATTAAAGAAGGTCTATACCGTGTAACGCATGGTGAAAACGGAACGTCTGCTACGACATTCAGAACGTATTCTCCGCAAGTCGCTGGTAAAACAGGGACTACCGAAGCGTTCTATTCAGGACCAAATCCAGCATATACTAATGAAGCCGTTGAAAACTCATCCTTCATCTCGTATGCGCCAAATGATAATCCAGAAATCGTAGTGGCTGTTGTTGCACCATACTTCAAAGATGGTTCACCATCTGACTATGCTGCCAAAGTTGCTAAGCAAGTCTATGATGCTTATTTTGGAAAATCAAGCAGCTCTTCACAAACGAATGAAGCAACTGTTAACTCACAAATTCGACAACAACAAAATAACCGACGTTAAGAAGAAACTGGGTGGTCGTTTGTGCCACTCAGTTTTTTGGTCTAATTAAAACCCCCGGATTGTCCGGGGGTCCAAAAAGCTTTAGCGGAGTGATAATGAAAAAACAAGCATCCTTAGTTATAATTCGTATGTGGTCTGCAAACTACATCGAAAGAACTAAGGAGGTTTTGTCATGGGATATACCGATGACTTACACAGTTTATCACATACGAAATGGAACTGTAAGTATCATATCGTTTTCGCACCAAAATAAAGAAGAAAGGCATTCTATGAGTCAAGGAGGCTTGATGTCGGCAGAATGTTACGGCAGTTATGCGAATGGAAACATGTAAATATAATCGAAGCAGAAGTCTGCGTGGATCATGTGCACATGTTAGTAGAAATACCACCCAAAATGAGTGTTTCTGGTTTTGTCGGATATTTAAAAGGAAAAAGTAGCCAAATGATATTTGAAAGATGGGCGAATGCAAGATTTAAGTATCGAAATAGATCATTTTGGTGTAGAGGGTTTTATGTAGATTCGGTTGGAAAGAATTCGAAAGCCATTGGAGAGTATATACGGAATCAACTAAAAGAAGATCATATAGCGGAACAATTGGAATTAGAATTGGAAGATCCGTTTACAGGAAAACGTAAATAGGTGCTCGTCGCAGGCCACACGAGCGCCTTGAGGCGTCGCTCTGAGATCAGGGCTATGCCCGAAACTGAAAAACCACCGGCTTAGCCGGTGGATATTTATTGTCATTAAAGTTTAGTAAAATCGATTGTTGAAAGACGTAAAACCAATTATAATAAAGCAAAATGGAGGCGAAATTATGGACTTTACAGAAAAAACAATTCAACGTGATGTGAAATATTCAGGACGTATTTTTACAGTGACACAAGATATCGTAGAACTACCAAATGGAAAAACTTCTACGCGAGACCTGGTATTCCATACAGGAGCAGTAGCAGTACTTGTCATTAGTGACGGAAAGATGTTACTCGTACGTCAATATAGAAAGCCATTAGAAATGCATTTCTTAGAAATTCCAGCGGGTAAATTAGACTCGAAGGAAGAAGTGCCTCTAGAAGCCGCAAAACGTGAATTAGAAGAAGAAACAAATCTTGTTGCCGAAGAATGGGTGAAGATGATGGAGATGGTCTCAACCCCTGGATTCTGCGACGAGAAAATCACATTATTCCAAGCAAAAAATGTGACGGTCAAAGAAGATGCAAAACCTGCAGACGAAGATGAATTTGTTGAAATCTTATGGATGCCACTCGAAGAAGTGATGCAAAAAATCGAAGCCGGCGAAATTGCGGATGCGAAGACGATTATTGCAGCACAATACGCTTGGATGCATAAAGGAGAATAGTCAATGCCAAATGAACCTTTATTAACGAGAAAATCGTATAAAGAACAATTAGAAAAACAGAATCGAGAGTTAGAAGAACTAGAGGAAAAACAAAGTCGTAGAGACAGTCGTTTGTCGTCTTTTGAACGAGAAGAAGAGTTGCATTCTGAACGTGAAGAAGAAAGTGTACAAGTACACCGCACTCCAAAATCAGGACTAAAAAAGTACAATCATTTTCTAAACGTGTGGCTTGTTTCAGTAGTAGTTCTTTTAATTATCATTCTTGCGATTCAAATGTTTTTCTAACATGGTGAAAAGTTATAAAAAAATGATATAGTTATAGTTAATATGTATATAAAGAGGATTAATGAATGAAACTAAATAAAGGAATTAGAATAGCATTATGGCTTATTCCGTTTGTGTTATTTTATGCGTATATTTGGAGAAAAGGTTTTGAGTATCCTGTCGTAGATGACATTATGATTAATCAAACGATTTTGTCGCATGAAAATATGCTATTGCCATATGTGGGAATTGGGTTATCAACTTTACTCGTTGCTTTACAAAAGATTTTTCAAAGCTGGAATATTTACTTTATTTTTCTAGTAGTATCGTATTGTGGAAGTATCAGTATTTTTAACGACTTCTTTTATAAGAAAAAATTATATGTTCTGATACCATTAACACTACTTATGCAATGTGTGCTCATTAAGTATTTTTCATTTTCTGTCATTTCATACTTAGTAGCTGCTGCAGGGATTTTACTTTTGTTTAACCAGTCTCTAGTAATGGGAATATTGACAGTAGCAATAGGGGTCTCAATAAGACCACAAATTGCCTCTAGTTTAATCGTGTTAGTGTTACCATTCTTAATTTACGAGATTCTAAAGAATAAAAAATGGAAAGAAATGCTGATTCTTATAGGGATCGTATTATCAATTAATGTATCAAACAAAGTGTATTCGATGACTCAACCGAATGTACAAGAATATCTTAAGTGGAATGAATTGAGTACTAATTTAAGAGATTTCCCAGAAATTAACTATGAAAAGCATCGTGAAGAATTTGAAAAGCTTGGAATTAGTGAGAACGACTTGCTAACATCTACTTATTGGCTTTTTGCTGAGAAAAAGGCTTTGAATAATGAGATGCTAGAAAAAATCCAGTCAGTTCGTTCATTTACTGAAAAATATTCTTTTGATATTCCTCAGTTTATCAAAGATTATTTTAAAAACATTATTTTAGTAGTGTGTCTCATCTTGTTTGCTGGATGGTTAATCATTTTCAAACCCAAAAATATCTGGGCTTGGTTATTACCAATAACTCCATTCATCTTAATAGGTGCACTTTTTGTCCGACAAAGGGTAGTAGAGAGAGTGTACTTACCATTGATGGTCTCATTCTTAATGTTCTTTTTAATATATTCACCAGAATTTTATGAGAAGAGACAATGGTTCAAAAAGAAAGTCGTCTTTTTATGTGTCCAAGTAATTTTACTAATAGTAGGGTATAAATGGCTAGGATTTATGAAGCGAGAATGGTATTGGTTCCCTACTATTAATGATTCAATGAACGCGACATATCATCAAGTTGTTGAGAATCATCCAGATCAACTAATTATTTTTGGTGGGTATGGAACTCTTGTTAATTCACAACCATCGCTGTCAACGTTCAAAATTCGTACGAATCAAGTTGTTTCTAATACAACGACGCTAGGGAATTGGCAGACATTTTCACCACATTATGCGAACTTGCTAAAACGATATAAAATTGAAGATACAAATAATTTATTGTCTTCAGCAGTTAATAATAATGAGATTATTTTCTTCTGGTCTAAAGACTCTGGAAGCATAAATCGCATTATTACAATTTTTAAAGAACATTATCAAAAGACGGTATACTTTGAAGAAGTTGAAAAGGTTACTTCTGATATGAGTATCTATAAACTTAAAGCAGATTAAGGAGTGGAATATGAAAAAGCGAATTGGATATATTGATATGGCGAAAGGATTAGCCATTATTTTAGTAATTATCGGGCATATATCCTTTACACCAAGTATGGGGAAAACAATTCTTTATCTGTTTCATATTCCATTGTTTTTCTTCTTATCTGGTTTCACATTTTCGGTTGATAAGTATGCTAATTTTAGTAGCTTTTTCTGGAATAAATTTAAAGGAATTGTTGTTCCATTCTTTTTAATGAATGCATTTGTATTTCTAGTGCAAGTCTTTGTTTTATATCCTGATCAAATCCTAAGTTTTAATCTGATTCAATTTGCAAAACAATTGCTTTTATCAGATAGATTGCATAATTATTTCCAATTATGGTTTTTAAATGTATTGTTTTTATCTGAAATTGTATGTTATTTTGTTTTAAAATATGCTCGGAATAGAAACTTGCAAATAGGTGTTGCTATTGCCTTAGGATGTCTTGTCTTCGTGGGACAAAAAGCGTATGAGTCTAACTGGTATTTAATTTGGAACTGGGATTTAGTTCCAGTAGCAACCATTTTTATTTTGCTAGGGGTCCTCACAAGAAGACATTTATCTGAGATAGAAAAGTACCTAACTCTTAAGTTTTTACCGATTGCTGCAGTCATCAGTATTGCAGTAGGCTTACTAAACTATAAACTTAGTGGTTACAGAGTAGATTTGTACTACCAACAAATTGGCAACCATTTGTTATTTTATATTTCTGCAATCGCAGGAATCTGGGCTACAATTACTTTGTTCAAAGTGATTCCAGAAGCAGAGTGGTTTAAATCAATTGGGAAAAAGACCTTAATTTATTATGGTG
>CAURMP010000036.1:0-12551 GCA_963526005.1 uncultured Streptococcus sp.
GCGTAAATACTCCCGTGTATTCTTTCCTGCTCCACATTTTTCCCAGACGGCTGTCTTGAGACCTTCTTCTTCAACGATGGTTAGTACCGCTAATATTTTTAACAATTTATCATAAGGAAGATCTTTAATATCCTCATATTTTGATTCACTTATTTAAAATGTTTCTACCATAAACATCACTCATAAAAACATTATTCCTTATTTGTTATATAACGTATACGGTATATCTTACTTTTTATAAAAAAATCCGTAGACAAAATTGCCTACGGATTAACACTATTATTCAGTTACAATAACTGGACGTTTTAAGCGTTCCACCGTTTCAGAAATATTTCTGAAGTGGTCGCTGACACGTTCTAAGTTACTTAATAAGTCCATTACGAAAATACCTGATTCAGCAGAAGCAATACCTTTGTTCATACGTTTCATGTATTTATCGCGAACTTCAATTTTAAGTTTATCGATATCTCGTTCAATTTGGATAGCTTGTTGAACTTTATTTTGGTCACCAGTGGATAAGGCATCAATTGATAACGCGAACCCTTTTTGAACAAGTGCATATAAGCCGTCAAGTTCGTAAGCAGTATCTTCATCTAGGAAGATTTCACGTTCGATAATGGATTTTGCAAAGTCTGCAATGTTTTCTGCGTGGTCCCCGATACGCTCGATATCATTTGCTGTACTAAACAACTCATCGATTGTTTGTTGGTCTTTCGCAGAAACACTTTGTTGAGAAATTTCAACTAAATACTTCACGATAGCTTTTTCATACGCATTGATATTTTTCTCATTTTCTAGAGCTTTTTTCACGAGTTTCTTATCACGTGTACGAGCCGCACCAATTGCATTTTCTAAAGCACTACTTGTTTCTTGAGCCATCGCAGCAAATTCATACATTGTGTTTTCTAACGCGATTGATGGAGTTACCAAGATACGTTTATCAAGATAACGCGTAATGCTTTCTTCCTCGTCTTCTCCATCTGGAATAATCATTTGAATCAACTTCACTAAAAGATTTGTAAATGGGAATAAGACAATTACGTTAACGATATTGAAAATCGTATGTGCATTGGCAATCTGACGTGCAACATTACTAGGATCAATAGATTCAACAACATTCACAAGAATACCGCGAAGGAAAAGCATAAAGTAAACTGTTCCGATGACATTAATCATTAAATGGAATAAAGCCACTTGTTTTCCACGACGAGAAGTCCCTAAACTACTAATTAACGCTGTTGTACATGTTCCGATGTTATCCCCGAAAATGATAAACACAGCTGTTGTAATAGGAAGTACACCTTGACTAGCAAGAGCGATTAATACCCCAATCGTTGCCGAAGAACTTTGTAAGACAAGGGTCATTAAAAGACCGATTCCGACACCAATAAATGGATTGCTACCGTATTGAAGAATCCAGTTTGTAAATTCAGGTAGTTCTTTTAACGGTTGTAAAGCGGAACTCAATGAGCTCATACCGATGAATAAAATACCAAAACCAATAAAGATTTCACTCGCTTCTTTTACTTTTGGATTTTTAGTAAGCATGTTGGCTACTAAACCAGCTGCAATGACAATCGGTGCCCATTGTGACAAGTTAAAGGAAACCATTTGCCCTGTAATCGTTGTTCCGACGTTTGCCCCAAAGACAACTCCTACTGCTTGCGCTAATGTCATTAGCCCAGCATTTACGAAACCAACAACCATTACTGTCGTTGCTGATGAACTCTGAATGATTGTTGTTACAAACATCCCAACAAGTACTGACATGAATCGATTTTTCGTTAATTTACGAATAATCCCTTTCAAGCCTTCTCCGGCTACTTTTTGTAATCCGTCGCCCATCAATTGCATCCCGTATAAGAATAAACTTAGACCAGCAATTGCACCGAGAATCATCGTCGTATACATAAGTCAATAACTCCTTTAAAGTTAAGTGTAATGTGGAATGTATCCACGTGCATTGTAACATATTAAAAGTCATTAAGAAAGAGTTCGCTTCACATCTGCTTGGTTAAAATGATCCACTAACGATTGGATGTTTTGAACATATTCCAGACACCCTACATAGTTATCTTCTTCATCCCAAACAGCGTGATACGTTATGTGAACCATTAACCCGTCTTTCTTAAACCACATCTCTTCTTTTTCTTTTTGTTTTGACTTTAATTGTTCGAAAATGGTTTGAACCGTTTCATGTACTTTAGGCGGATGACATAAAATCACGTCACGGCCTATTGCACTTGGTGTGCGTTTAAAGATTTTCTCTTCACCATTTCCTTCGTTGTAGTATTTCACGATATTATTGTGGTCTACAAACGACAATTCCATCGGTAATAAATTCAAAATCAAATTGAGTTGCTTCAATGAAAGCGAACCAGTCGATAAAGGAATATCTCCTTCCTCCTCAACCTCAATTTTCGTCTTTACAGGGGCGAAGTCTTTTTTGACCGCCCACTCTTTTTCAGGTTTTACAATACAATACCCATATTCTGGAGACTGAGTAGCAATCGATTCCCAATCATCCACATGGAAAACTTGTTCGACCATCGGAATCAAAATATTTTCTTCTTTTTGAATCATCTCCAGTAGTTCATCACGAACGACTTCAAACTCTTCTAGCACATTCTCTTGTTCGTTAGAAAGAGCCTTCTTGAAATCCTTATACAATTCACGAATTTGGTCATCGACTCCCCACATCACTTTAGGCGGTGCGGTAATGCCCTTTTTCTCCATAATTGGAAACATAGCGTATTCTTTACGCTGATAGTGATTGTCGAATTGATCAAGGAGAGAAATTTGGCGATTAAGCCCCTTTTGAATCATTTCATCCTTTGTCTCTAAATAATTCTTCAGTAACCGATCCACACGGTCCAATGCACCGCGGATGGCAAGGTTCTCCATCTTCATCACATGAACCGGATGACCAGGTTGTTCAAATTCAGCGACGGTTGTTTCGGTATTCACTTTTGACCCCATTAAGTTTGCATGAACATTACATAGACTCATAATTTCAGCAAAGGTAATGCCTTCACTCATCAGATTTCTCTCCATTAACTGGATCTCATAAGGAGTGATTTCATCAAAGACTTCATTGAATTCTTTTTGAATCACTTCTTTGTCTTCTCCTGCGTGAAGACGTAGCATCAAGTCTTTTAAAATCTCCTGACGCTCTTCCATCGTGTAATCTTCTTTAGCCATCTAATCCCTGCTTTCTTTAACGATGTATCCATTCATCTCTAACGTTTCAACAATTGTTTCTAAAGGAACTTTAGCAATTTTTGAACCTTTAATCAGATTCGTGATACGTCCTACCGTATGAACCATTTGTGGTTGGTTCAGTGGTTTAAAGCCAATTTCAACAAGTAAATCTTTGACCTCTGGATGTTCAGTGATGGTTGTATAGACGCTATCTTCTAAATAAATTGTATTCAAAGTAGCTCCTCCTATCTAATAAAAATTCAAGTATAGTGCGAAATATGGTAGAAAAGTACGATATAAAAGATAAATAATGTACAAAATAATCGTTACTCTAGTAAAAGTAATTTGTGAGATGCCATAAAATCCACGATTCACATCGATGTATTCTTTAATATCTTTCCATTTCAAAATAACTACGAGCACTAAGATGATAAATCCTACTAAATCTAGAAGTTGTACAATAGAAAAGTCTCCTAAATTCATCATTTGTGCCAGATAAATATCAAGGACAACTGCAAATATGAAGTTATTCATCATATGGACTACTACTGCCCATTGGAAGCCGTATTCAATAGCAACATAAGCAAAAACAATACCCGCCATAAATGTGAAGACTTCTTGTGTAATGTTGGCATGGAATAGTGAGAAAATAAGAGCCGTAAATAGAATCGTAAATACTTTCCCGTAACGCTCAAGACGATATCCAATGAACCCTCTAAAAATAAATTCTTCTACAACAGGAGCCATTACTCCTAAATACAGTACAAAAATGATACTAGACGTTAACTCTTCACTTGTATTTGCTACAAGTGTTACTGGAATGCCCATCTCAAAGAGTAATTTCTCAATTCCACCTAAAAACAGTTTTGAGATAAAACGAACCCCATACAAACTAGCACATATCATCGCAAATGACTGTATCGTCATTTTTCTTGGAGCAACGTGTTCATAAATACGTTTCATTGGGAATTTTTTAGAAAAAGACCAAATGAGTAAGCTTAGACCAGCAGCAATAAATAACCAAACTCCCACCATTCCGTAAAAGTCTTCAGCAGTAACCGCTCTTTGTTGTGCAGCATATTGTCCAACACCAGCGAAAAAGAAGAAAACTAACATATAACCAATTAATCTTCTTCCAATAGAAGTAATGTCCTTCTTAAACGATTCTTCCATATCTTCTTTGTAAAACTCATTTTGTGGGTCGAACTCTTCCGACCCTCTTTCTTCATTAAATGTTACTTCTTCTTTGTATGATTCAAACATTTACACACCTCGTGATTCCTTAAATTTTTTAAATACTCTTCTTAATCGGAAGACTAAGAAAATACAACTACTCATCAAACCAATAATCAGTCCAATCCAATATGAATATGGACCAGCATTGAATGCATTATCTAATATAAAACCGATTGGTAATCCTACAATCCAATAACCAATTAAGAATAAGATAAATGGCATTTGAACATCTTTAAACCCTCTGAGTGTTCCTTGAATTGGTGCTGCCACGGCATCAAACAATTGAAACAGGAGACTATAGGTTAAAAATACAACCGTTAATTGAATAAAGTCTGGGTCTGTTCCGTAAAGTGCGGCCACAGATTGAATATTGAGCGTTAATAATGTTAACGTCAAAACAGCAAGTGTCACAGCCGTCGCAATTCCAATGTAAGCAAACTGCATTGCTGAACGAATATCTTTTCTACCGACTTCGTAAGAAACAATAATGGTTAATGCAGTAGAAATACTAATTGGAAATGCATAAACCACCGTCGCAAAATTCATCGCAGCTTGGTGGGATGCGATAATGGAAGTTCCAAATTTCGACATGAGTAATCCAACAAATGCGAAAACAGCCACTTCCGCAAAAATCGATAATCCTATCGGAAGTCCAATCTTAAATGGTTCTTTCCACATTTTGACATCTATTCCGCTCCATTTTAAAACATCATATTCTTTTAATACTGGATGTTTTCTAAAGACAACAACTGCTACAACAAGTAGTCCCCAGTATGCCACTGCGGTTCCAAGTCCAGCCCCAGCTCCTCCCATTTCAGGAAAGCCAAATTGACCGTAAATCAGTGAATAGTTAAAGAACATATTTAGCGGAACTACTAATACCATCAGCATCATTGATACTTTGGTTAATCCTAGAGCATCCACAAAAGATCTTAATACACTAAAAAGTAATAATGGGATGAATCCTAAGGATAGCCAAGTTAAATATCCCACTGCTACAGCTTCCACTTCTTGTTCTAAATTCATAACCCCTAAAACAGGTTTCAAAAATAATACGCCTAAAACAAATAGACCAACAGCTAACACTACCCCAATGATTAAGTATTGACGCATCACTTGTTCGATTTTATCCAGTTTCTTCTGACCAAAATATTGTCCAACAATCGGAACAAGCCCCGAAATCAGTCCTGTTAACAGAGAGAAAAAAGGTGCATACAAGCTCCCACCAATCGATACTCCTGCAAGATGGACTGCGTTATATCGTCCTGTCATTACTGTATCAATAAATTGAGCCGAATAATTGGCAATTTGATAAATTAAAACTGGAATTAAAATGGTTAGCAACGCCTTGAATTTATGATTTTCTTGTATCGTACTATTCATCATTTTCTCCTAACTTAATTCATCAATTGATTTCACTTTAAAGATCGCACTAGAAAGAACTTCTGGATTACTAGGTTCGCTTGTCACAGCGATAAACCCTGTAGTATTTTTGGCAAACTCTTCATCTACAGTTGAGTCACCGATATAGATCATCTCGTTAAAAGAAACACCAAAACGATTTTGAATCGCATGTAGTGAATCCGTTGCTGGCTTTGAAGGAAATTCATCAGTTGTACCAACAAAGTCAAACACCTCGCCAATTCCAGCAACTTGTAATACTGCCTCTGCCGGTAAGCGAGAATCATTTGTAACTAACGCAATGATATATCCTTTTTCCCTCAGATTCCCAAGAGCCCTCTCTACATTTCCAAGCGTCTGGATTTTCTCTGGGTGAGACAGAATATAGTCTGCAAAATAGTGCACTACGAAATTGTAATTTTCTTCGATGTCGATTGATCTGAATTCATTCAAGACTTCAAGCATATCTCGAACCGTTCCAGAGGCAATAACGCTATTTTCTATGATGTCTGTTTCTGTGATGCCAAGACGGTTAAATAACTCGTCATGCTCTGCATTCGTTAGATTCATCTCATTACGATTCACTAATTCGTCAAGAACTAAAATCGTTGGTTCAAACCATAACGTGGATGTATCCGTCAATGTGCCATCTTTATCAAAAATCAAAACTCTGATATCATTTTCTGTTAAATAATTTAAAAATTTATGTTTCATTATTCGATACTTTGTAACTCCACAGAAATAATGTTATCTAGTGCGTTAATTTCTTTGATAACATCTTCAACACTTACCGTTGCCTCTGAAATATCAATCATAATTTGCACAACAGCAACACTATGGATTGCCAGCCCTTGGAAAATCGTCAATATGTTCATATCACGATTTGCAAATACTTCCAGCGTCTTCGTCAGTGTTCCTTTGATATTTTTCATATGAATATTAATGGATGCTTTTCTTCCTGCATTCACAGAAGAGAAACCTTGTACTTTACGATAATACTTATAATAAACACTGCGCGAGATGCCAACCATCTTCACTACTTCAGTGACATCTTTTGCTTGTCCTGTTGCAAGTAGTTCTTTTGCTTGCAAAACTTTAGCAAATACAGGAGGAACAGCATCTTCAGAAACTAAAAAATGTTTTTGTCGATTCATCATTTGTCCTTCTTTCATAATCATTTGTATCCATTTTACCTTACATCATGGACAGATAGCAATATTTCCGGCTAAAAGAACACGAAAAAAGAAGCTAGAAAACTAGCTTCTTGTCATAAAATCGTATGGTGTGACATCGTCCATTCCAATCATCGGAGAAATAAGTCCATCTTCAATTGCTTGGATGGTCAATTGAAGTTCTTCGCCTTCGAATGAGTTGTTAGACTCCTCTGGTAACGATTTCGTTTCTCTCTCCTGTTTTGCTGGAGTAACTTCTGTCTTTACTAGATCAAAATTCGTTAAGAACTCTTGTAAGAAAGTCGATCGTTTTGGAGGGATGGTAGTTGCACTCTTTTGGAACGCTCCTGCTTCCCCACACATGATGAGATACTGCTGACTTCTTGTAACTGCTGTATACAATAGATTTCTTTGTAACATCCGTGAGTACTGATTCACCATTGGTAAGATGACCATCTTGAATTCAGACCCTTGTGCCTTATGAATTGAGCAGCAATACGCCAGCGTCAATTGTTGCCAATCTGTTCGATGATACTCGACTTCCGTTTGATCGAATAAAACAAAAATCTTATCTACTTGGTCATCGTTCTCTTTAGCAAACTGTATTGCTGTGATTTCTCCAATATCACCATTGTAGACATTTTCTTCAGGTAAATTCACCAGTTGAAGCACTTTATCTCCTACGCGAAAGACTTTATCAAAAGACTCCACTTCACGAACCGTATTTCCGATTTTAGGGTTTAAGATTTCTTGCATCATCTGATTGATGGCATTAATCCCAGCATCCCCTTTATACATTGGAGCCAGCACTTGAATATCCCGCTTCGTATAGCCCTTCTTAAGAGCTGCTACAACGACTTGCTCGATAATCGTTACTAACCGTTCTGTCGAACATGGTAAGAAGCTGCGGTCTGTTTGTTTCTCCATAAAGTTACGAGGTAAGAATCCATCTTTAATGCTATGAGCTAATTCCACGATAGAAGATTGTTGTGTCTGACGGTGAATTCTTTTTAGTTCAATGGCAGGTACTTGATTGGTTTCCAGTAAATCTGTTAAAACTTGGCCTGGTCCAACAGAAGGTAATTGATTGCTATCTCCGACAAGTAAAATCTTCAATCCTTCTGGAGCAGCTTTAAACACGCGGTTCATGAGCCACGTATCCACCATCGACATTTCATCGATAATTAAGAACTCACCATTAATTTCCTTATCTTCAAAACTATCATCCACACTATCAATTGCAATCCCGAGCAGGCGATGAATCGTAGAAGCAGGATACCCAGTTAATTCATTCATGCGTTTTGCTGCACGTCCTGTTGGTGCTGCAAGAACAATCGCCTCTTCAATCTCGTTATCATTATCAAGCTCGTTAAGTTGCGCATAGACGTCAATAACTGCATTAATAATCGTTGTCTTCCCAGTCCCTGGTCCACCAGTTAATACAAATAGTGGCTCCGTCATAATACGATAAATAGCCTCTTTTTGAGACGCATCATATTCAATCTCAAACTTCTCCTGCGTCCGTTGAATCGCTTCATCGATTTTTTCTTTACTAATTTCAACTTTTGAAGCCGTAATCCGTTTGGACAGAGCGTTACTAATACCTAGTTCTGCATAATATAAGGACGCAATTGCAATACGGTTTTCATCAGAAAATACAACACCTTCGCGAATTAATTCGTTTAAAGCATCTACTAGTTTATCTGGTTCGATTAAGTAATTTTGGCATGACTCCAATAATCGTTGTGCTTGTGTAATTAACACTTCAGCCATCAAGTAGGTATCACCTGTTTGATAGCAGAAATCTCTTGTCACTACAAAAAGCGCACCTTTTAGTCTTGAAGTATCGTCTGGATCAATCCCCATCGATTGGGCAATGCTATCCATTCTTCTAAATCCTAGGCCCTCTATTTTTTGAAGTAGAACATATGGGTCTTCGTCTAAAACCATTCTTGCCTTATCTTTATACATGCCGATAATCTTTTGGGCAATCGCAGGAGTAAACCCAAGATTCGTGAGTTCAAACATCAACTTCTCAGTCCCCTGGTTTTGCTGAATGACTTCACGGATCATTTCTTTTTTCTTTTTCGTTAATCCTGTAATCCCATCAAGCGCTGTCTCATCATTTAAGATACGCTCCATGGCCTCCTCGCCTAACTTCTCGATAATCTTCTCAGCCGTTTTCTCTCCAATACCAGGAAAATGAGAACTGGATAAATATTGAATGAGTCCTCTTTTACCGGTTGGTTGCGTCTGTTGATAATTATCTGCTTGGAATTGTTCCCCATATTTTGGATGAGAAACAATCTTCCCATTAAAACGATAGGAGATATCCGAATGAATTTGCCCGAAAATTCCAGTCACCACGATTTCGTCATCCACATCCACGCAATTAGACTCAACAACGCGAACGAGCATAACTTTATAGAAGTTCTGCGGATTCTCGAAAAAAGTCGTTAATACTTCCCCTACAATATAAGGTGTATCACTCATTTGGAATCTCCTTTCTAATCTTTTCTATTAAACGTATTGACGTTCTTCTCCGTTCATATATGCTTTATCGATGATACCTCCGCCGAGGCACTCTTCGCCGTCATAGAATACAACGGCTTGACCAGGTGTAATCGCACGAACTGGCTCATCAAAAATCACTGTAGCCAATGTTGGATCCTTTTCGTCCAATATGACTTTCACTTTAGTATCTTGTTGACGATATCTAAATTTAGCTGTACATTCGAACGTCTTCTCTTTTGGTAAATCATTTGTAAATTGAATATCTGTAGCCGTTAAACTATCGGAATAAAGGTTTGGATGATGGAAGCCTTGACCTACATATAAAGTACTTGTTGATAAGTTTTTCCCGATAACAAACCATGGATCATTTGTCTTACCACCGCCACCAATTCCTAACCCTTGGCGTTGACCAATCGTATAGTACATGAGTCCGGCGTGGTCACCCTTTACTTCTCCATCAAGAGTCACCATTTTTCCTGGTTTAGCTGGTAAATAGTTTGATAAGAACTCATTGAAGTTACGTTCTCCAATAAAACATACACCAGTAGAATCCTTTTTCTTCGCAGTCGCAAGATTATACTTCTCAGCAATCTCGCGGACTTCTTTTTTCTCTAAGTGACCAATTGGGAACATCGCTTTTTCTAATTGTTTTTGATTCAATTGGCTTAAGAAATATGTTTGGTCCTTATTGTTATCTTTTCCTCTTAATAGATGAACAATTCCATTTTCGTCTTTTTCAACTCGTGCATAGTGACCCATTGCCACATAATCTGCTCCTAGTTGCAAGGCATAATCTAGGAAGGCTTGGAATTTTACTTCTTTATTACACATTACATCTGGATTCGGTGTACGTCCTAAGCGGTACTCACGAAGGAAATATTCAAATACACGGTCCCAATATTCTTTCTCAAAGTTTACTGAATAATACGGAATACCGATTTGTTCTGCAACTGCTGCGACATCTTTGTAGTCTTCAGTCGCTGTACAAACGCCATTTTCGTCCGTATCATCCCAGTTTTTCATAAAAATACCGATGACATCATATCCAGCTTCTTTTAATAGTAAAGCTGTTACAGAGGAGTCAACTCCTCCACTCATGCCAACGACAACTCTTGTTTTTTCGTTACTCATTCTTTCACCATCATTTCTATTTATTTCCTGAACTAGTCGATTTGAAGGTCGAGTTATCAGAATTTACCCTAATTTTAAATTTATTTTTATTTTTTTCAAAATTTTTGCTTGAAAATCATTGAAAATGCGATAGTACTGGGATTTTTGCCCAATTGTGTTTTTGACAAACGGTTGCGTTTTCACTATAATTAAGGTGAGAAAAAGGGGGCGAAGGTGTATGATGATCTCTTTACGAGCAGCACGGGTTAATCGTAATTTAACACTGTTAGAAGCCGCCAAATATCTTAAAATAAACAAAGATACGCTTACGAAGTATGAAAAAGATTCAACTAATCTTCCATATTCTTTAAGCAAAAGGATGCAGGAACTATATGAAGTTCCTAGCGAGAATCTTTATTTTGGCGACACTCAAAGCTTCGTAGCACAATTTAAGCCGCTACCTGAAGTCGAATAATACAGGGAACACCGCCCGTGCATGATAAACGAGACAGTTCAATTTTGAACTGTCTCTCTTTTCTTATACACTATTTTGTTGTTACTTCGAGAACTCCTCTTTCAACAAGCCCTTCTAAAATAAACTCTAACTTTTCTACAGCCATAGCAGTATTTGCTTTACCGTATAAGTCAACTGTTTGTAATCCATTCTTCGTTACTGTCGAAATTTTCAATTGTTTCTTATCTTTATCCACCATGACTTTTAATTTTAATCCACGGTGATCATCAATTGTTTCGTCTAAACTACGAATTAATTGGAAGTTCCCAGATTTTGTTTCTGTAAAACCATTATCACGTAATGTGTATCCTTTACATGTTGGATTAACCGAAAAGACTTGGTTTGATCCTTTTAATGATGCAGTTGGTGTAAATGCCATATGCGCTTCTCCTCTTTCTTTTTCTACAAAGTTAGTTTACCATATTTTGCTTCTAAACAAAAGCTCTCTCTTAGCGCAGAGCGTCCACAAAAGCGTCAATATCTTCTTTTGTTGAACCCATTCCAAATGAAAGTCTGACAGATTCTTCAAGACGACTCGTTTCGCCATTAAACATCGCAGATAATACTGGACTGATTTGCACACTTCCTGCTGAGCATGCGGATCCAGCAGATACGGAAACATCTTGTAAATCATTAAAGATTAAGGTTTGTGTTGCTTTTCTACCCTTTAACCAGATATTACAAATATGGGGATTCTTTGGATTTGCTACGCCGTTAAACTCAAATTCAATGCCTCTTTCAGACAACTTCGCGATTAGATACTCTCGTAACTCTTGATAGTTTTCAACAAGCTCATCTCTTTTCGCCACAACGATTTCCATTGCTTTTTCAAGCCCTAAAATATAAGGAACATTTTCCGTTCCAGCTCTAAAGCCTAACTCTTGTCCCCCACCTTTAATTAAAGCGTGAATTGGTGCATCTTTGGATTTATATAGGAATCCAATCCCTTTTGGTGCATAAATTTTATGTCCTGAAGCCGTTAAATAGTCAATTCCATCCACCGTTAATGCTTCTTGTGCAAAGGCTTGAACACCATCTGTATGGAAATAAGTAGGCGTTTCTTTTAATAAAGCAGCAATCTCTTCAATTGGGAATCTTGCACCTGTTTCATTATTGACCGTCATAATCGAAACTAGTCGTGTATCCTCTCTTAGAGCCTGCTCAACTTCAGATACTGTCACAATCCCATCCTTATTAGGTGTTAAATACGTCACATCAAAGCCTTCTTGTTCTAAAAATTCAGCAGGTTTTCGAACAGAGGGATGCTCTACTGCAGAAACAATAATATGCCCTTTTTCTTTTGCAAAATGCTCACGAATACTTTCAAAAACTAAATTGTTTACTTCAGAACCTGAACTCGTAAAGATAATGGCATCTTGTGGAGATGCTTGTAGTTCTGATAA
>CAURMP010000037.1:0-12019 GCA_963526005.1 uncultured Streptococcus sp.
CATTCATTTACATGGTGTTGACCGGGTTAATGACATACGCAGAAGCGACAAGTATTCCACCGTCATTCATCCCAAGCGAATTCAAATTTAGTAACTACTTAGAAGTATTTAGCCGTGCGCCATTCCTACGTTACTTCGGAAACACATTATTCGTGTCTCTATTTACAACAGTGGCAACAGTAATTACTTCATTACTAGCAGCCTTTGCTGTAACAAGCTTACAGTTCAAAGGGAAAAACATCGTAATGATGATTTTAGTTTCTCTATTAATGGTTCCTTACGAATCAATCATCTTTACAAACTACCAAACAATCGCTCAATTAGGGTTATTAAACACTTATCTAGCGTTAATCATTCCGTTCTTAACAAGTATCTTCTATATTTACTACTTGAACGGATACTTAAAAGGAATCCCAAGTACATTCTACAAAGCCGCTAAAATTGATGGTGCGAGTGATTTAGAATACATCCGCCGTATTTTAGTGCCAATGTGTAAACCAGCATTGGTAACAGTAGGGATTTTAACATTCATCCAAAGCTGGAATTCATTCCTATGGCCATTATTGGTTACAAACACGAAAGAATTCCGTCTATTAAACAACGGACTTTCTGCCTTCACGACAGAATCCGGAAGTGATGTTCACTTACAAATGGCCGCAGCAACTCTAACGGTTATCCCAATTCTGTTAATTTACTTTGTATTCAGAAAAGAAATTATTAGAGGGGTTGCGAAGAATGGTATCAAAGGATAAAACATCGATTACCTTTCATAGCGGTATTTTAACGATTGGTGGAACGGTCATCGAAGTAGCCTATAAAGATAGTCATATCTTTTTCGACTTCGGGACTGAGTTTTTACCAGAATTAGAATTGCCCGATGAATCGGTGCAAACACTCACAGATCATAAAGTGATTCCACATTTAAAAAATATGTACGATGCACGTATCCCTTACAAATACGAAGGGGATGAAGATAAAGACTATGCCAATACGGCGGTCTTTATCTCACATGCGCATTTGGATCATACAAGAATGTTGAATTATTTAGACCCAAGTATTCCTTTATATACATTGAAGGAAACAAAAATGATTGTAAATTCGCTCAACCGCAATGGTGTATTCTTACTACCATCGCCGTTTGAAGACGATACATTTACAAGAGAGATGATTGGGTTAGATGCAGGCGATGTGATTAAAGTTGGAGAAATCGAAGTAGAAATCGTGCGTGTCGACCATGATGCGTATGGGGCTGCTGCTTTAATCATTAAAACACCTGGACATCATATTACGTATACAGGGGACTTACGACTTCACGGTCATAATGCCGAAGATACAATTGAGTTTTGTAAGAAGGCAAAACATACGGACATCTTAATGATGGAAGGTGTATCGATTAGCTTCGGGGACCGTAAAGAGGTTGAAGACGAAATTAAACCTGAAAACGAGGAAGATGTGATTCGTCATATCGCTCGCCTCGAACAAGAAAATCCAAATCGACAAATCACATTTAATGGCTATCCAGCGAATGTGCGTCGTTTTGAAAAAATCGTCGAAGGAACAAGCCGTACCGTTGTTCTTGAAGCAACGATGGCCGCACTTCTTAAAGAAGTATTCCAAAAGGATGCTCATTACTACTATAGAGACGGGGCTCCAAAACTCGACGAACTTGATCCTACTTTAGAAATTTCATATCAAACGTTGTTAGAGGATACTTCGAAGTACCTATGGCAAGCAGTCGACCATTTCGAACGTTTGCAAGAGGGAAGCTTATACATCCACAGCGATGCGCAGCCTTTGGGGGACTTTGATCCGAACTATCAACCGTTTCTAGATTTATTGGCGGAAAAACACATTGAGTTTGTACGCCTATCTTGCTCAGGTCACGCAAAACCGGACGACTTAGACCGCATTATTGCGATGATTGAGCCTAAATGTTTGGTTCCAATTCATACGTTAAAACCAGAACTTCTGGTGAATCCGTATGGTGACAGAATATTGCCGTACCGCGGCGAAAAAATTGTGTTGTAAAAACTATATAACAAAAGGAGAAGAAAAATGAAATTCAAATCTTTAGTAAAAGCGACACTAGCAACAGCATCAGTTGTGGCGTTAACAGCGTGTGGAGCTAACTCATCAAACAACGGCTCTTCACAACAAGCTGAAACTAAAAAAGACATCGTAACAGAGGTTAAATCAGAAACTACAATCACTTTCTGGCATGCTATGAACGGTCAGCAGGAAAAAGCTCTTCAAAAATTAACAGAAGATTTCATGAAAGCTAACCCAAATATCAAAGTAGAGTTACAAAACCAATCTCAATACAAAGATTTACAAGCAAAAATTAACGCAACTTTAACTTCACCAAAAGACTTACCAACAATCACTCAAGCATATCCAAACTGGTTATACAATGCTGCTGAGCAAGATGCATTGGTAGACTTCAAACCATATATTGAAAACGAAACAATCGGATTCAAGAAAGGTGAAGAAATCCGTCCAGAATTAATGGAAGGTGCTAAAATCAAAGGAGTACAATACGGTATTCCATTCAACAAATCTACAGAAGTATTATTCTACAATGCAGATTTATTGAAACAATACGGTGTTAAAGTTCCAACTACTTTAGATGAATTAAAAGAAGCAGCTAAAACAATTTACGAAAAATCTAACCACGAAGTTGTTGGTGCTGGTTTCGACTCATTAAACAACTACTATGCAATTGGTATGAAGAACAAAGGCATTGACTTCACTAAAGAATTAGACTTCGCAAGTGACGCTTCAAAAGAAGTTGTTAAATACTATGCAGACGGAATCCGTGATGGATACTTCCGTACTGCTGGTTCAGATAAATACTTATCAGCACCATTCCAAAACAAAAAAGTAGCTATGTATGTTGGTTCAACAGCTGGTGAATCATTCGTAGCTAAAGGTGCTAAAGAAGCTGGTTTCGAATACGGAGTAGCTGTTCGTCCTGAAAAATACGACCTACAACAAGGTACTGATATTTACATGTTCGAAGGTTCTACAACTGAAGAACAACGTACAGCAGCATTCTTATACTTGAAATTCTTATCTTCAGCTGAATCTCAATTATACTGGGCACAACAAACTGGTTACATGCCAACAATTGCTTCAGTGTTAGAACAAGATGCATACAAGAATTCAGGTTCTAAAGTTCCTAAAATCTTAGCAGATGCTACTAAGAATTTATTCTCAATTCCTGTAGTTGAAAACTCTGATCCTGCATACTCAGAAGTTCGTACGATTTTAGAAAAAATCTTCAAGACTGAAAATGCAGATGTAGATCAATTAGTTAAAGATTCTAAAGCACAATTTGATGCTGCGTGGAATCAATAATCACATATAAGTTCATTCACAACACAATCACAACGAAAGCCTGGGGAATTTTCCTCAGGCTTTTTGTGTGGGATGAGTGTATTGCTGTATAGTGAGTAGGTGCTGGAAGGCCCCTTCGGGGGAGGCTTTTAGGTGTATGGGGTGAGGTGGTGGATTGCTTTAGAAACATGCGGTTTTAATTGTTGAAAGAGGATTAGTGAGCCACCGACTCGAGCCTAAGGTCTCTTGTCTTTGAAGCCTCAAAGAGACACTAACGAATGGATTCGTAAGTGTCTCTAATTCGCATTCAATGGATATTCTCACTAATCTTTCAACAAAACCGCTGTTTCCGTCGCAATGGACGTTTCGGTATTCACCTAAAAGTCTCCTGAGGGGATTACACACAACAAAGCTGAGGAAAGTTGGGGGCTTTCTTTAGATTGTGTTTCTCATTCACGACGGACCGGTGCAGGGTGAGGGGGGGATTGCTTTAGAAACAAGCGGTTTTACTTGTTGAAAGAGAATTAGTGAGCCACCGACTCGAGCCTAGGGTCTCTCGTCTTTGAAGCCTCAAAGAGACACTAACGAATGGATTCGTAAGTGTCTCTAATTCGCATTCAATGGATGCTCTCACTAATCTTTCAACAAAAACGCTGTTTCCGTCGCAATGGACGTTTTCGGTATACACCTAAAAGCCTCCTGAAGTAATTTCCACACAACAAAGCTGAGGAAGGTTGAGAGGAGTTCTTGAGGTTGTGTTCCTCATTCACGAAGGAGCGGTGCTGTGCTATAATGGGGCGACAAGAGAGGTGAGTCGGATGCGGTATGTGCTTTTATTAAGAGGCATCAATGTTGGTGGCAAAAATAAAGTTGTGATGAGCGAATTGAAGGAATTGCTGAGAGGTGAAGGGTTCAGCGATGTGGATTCGTACATTAATAGTGGGAACTTATTTTTTGCAAGCGATGAGAGTGTGGAAAAAATCGTTTTGAAAGTTGAAAAGGTATTAGAAGAGAATTATGAGTTTTCAATTCCGTTTGTGCTGCTTTCAAAAGAGGAATACTTAGAAGAAATGGCGGGGCTTCCGGAATGGTGGCAGAATGATTTTGCCAGAAAAGATATTTTGTTTTTCTCACGAGGGACAGATGTGAGTGAAGTTATCCGATTTGTAGAAGAGTCAGAGTTTTATAATGAGAGAGTCTATATCGGGAAATGTGCCGTCTTCTGGGCGAAAATCGATGAGGCAGAGTATCAAAAAACGACTTACCATAAGAAGATTTTGAAGCAACCATTTTATAAGACGATTACGATTCGAAATGGAAAGACATTTGACAAAATTGCAGAAATACTGCAGACAGAGAAACCTTTGTGATAGGGCTTTTTTATGGTACAATAGTGTGTGAATTTGTAGAGAGTGAGGCGCATTATGGAAATTAAAATTATTGAAACAAGTGATATGCATGGGTACGTGTTACCGACAAACTATACAGAAAGAAACATGGACTTAGGATTCAGTACGGCGAAGGCTGCAACTGTGATTCGTCGCTTAAAAGAAGAAGCGAACGGTCCTGTGATTCAAATCGAAAACGGGGACTTCATTCAAGGGTCACCATTAAGCTACTATGTTCGCAAACAAGATTCAAAAGTAGCCTCTGATTTAACAAAAGTATTGAACTACTTAAACTATGACTTAGGAATTTTAGGAAACCACGAGTTTAACTATGGGTTAGATTACTTAAGAGAAGCGATTGCGTCTTATAACCACCCAATTCTTTGCTCAAACATTTTAACTAAAGACGGTAAGCCAGCGTTTGGCGAACCTTACAAAGTGTTCGAGAAAGACGGTGTGAAAATCGCAGTTTTAGGGATTACAACACCTTATATTCCAAATTGGGAACAACCTGCAACGGTCAAAGATTTAGTATTCGTGAGCGCGTTGGAAACAGCGAAGAAATACGTTCCAGAAATGCGTAAAGTGGCGGATGTTGTTGTGGTAACTTACCACGGTGGATTCGAGTGCGACCTTTCATGTGGAGACCCAACGGAACTCTTAACAGGAGAAAACGAAGGGTATGCGATTGTGACGCAAGTAGAAGGAATCGATGCGTTAGTGACAGGACACCAACACCGTGTGATTGCACAAAAAGTGAATGGTGTTCCAGTAATTCAACCAGGATACCGTGGCGCGTATGTGGGTGAAATCAGCTTAGAAGTGGAAAAAGTAGACGGTAAGTATACAGTCATCTCAAGCGAAGCAAAACTTCACCCAACAGAAGACGTCCCTGCCGACCCAGCTGTATTAGAAATGTTTAGCGATTTACAAGCGGAAGTGGAAGATTGGTTAGATACTCCAGTTGGAAAAGTTGTTGGAGATATGACAATTAAAGATCCACATGCAGCACGTTTAAGCGAGCATCCATATATTGAATTTATCAATAAGGTTCAAATGGAAGCCAGTGGTGCAGACATCTCAGGAACGGCATTATTCAACAATGACGGACGTGGATTCAACTCAGAAATCCGTATGCGTGATGTGATTACAAACTACATTTATCCAAATACATTAGCCGTTCTAAAAGTGAGCGGTGCGGACTTGAAAGCGGCTCTTGAGCGTGTGGCGACTTATTTCATCGTCGAAAATGGACAAGCAGTCTTCAATCCTAAATATGTGGAACCAAAACCTCAATTCTACAACTACGATATGTATGAAGGAATCGAGTACACATTAGACTTCACAAGACCATTTGGCGACCGTGTGACTCGCTTAGAGTATCATGGCAAACCTGTTCAAGATACGGATGAATTAGAAGTAGTGACAAACCAATATCGTGCAGTTGGTGGCGGAAACTATAGTATGTTTAAGCCGGAGAAGATTGTGCGTGAGGTGCAGATTGACATGACGGAGCTCATTGCGGAATACTTGCGCAAACATCCAGTCATCGAAGCAACAGTCAACAACAACTTTAAGACTGTGGTGAAATAAAAAAATATGAAAAAAGCTACGCTTTATTTTCGGATAAATACATAGTAGCCTGTATAGCTGTACCGGATTGAGCCAAGGTCTCAATCCTATCGAGCCTCAAACGGATGGTAGGAAATGAATTTCCAACCATCCGTAATTCGCATCGATTACTGATCGCTATAATGGCTACTATGTTATCCGAAAACGCGTAGCTTTTTTCTTTGTGTCTTAACGTTGTTGTTTTGCTTCGATGATGTTAGGCGAGTATTCCTTCATTCGAAATGGGAAAGAGCTTAGAGTGATTTGAGTTTCTTAGTTTGAGTGGTAAATAGTGTATTGAGTCTTGTTCAAAGTATGATATGATTAAAAAAAGGACACGTTGAGAGGTTTCTAGTATGAAAAAGAAAAATGTAATTTTTATTGCACTGTTTTTTGCGTTATTCTTTATGTTGTTTCGCTGTGAAGCAAGAAGTAGTAGAGGATATTTGGAAAAACGAATTGGGCCTAAAATCAGTCAAGTTTATCCAACGAAAAACATAGAAGACTTATTTGAGCAGTATCCGTATGGCTTTACGATTAATCAATTTTATCGGTCAGGAGATAAGACCATTTTAATAATGTTAGATGGGGTTGCGAAGGGGAAACCTCTAGAAGGAGCGATAAAAGTTTTTAATAAAGATAGCTTAGATGCGGAAAAGGTAATCACGTTTACGTATTTTCAAGGTAAGTTTTCGTACGATAATGAAGAAGAGGCGAGAAGACTTTGGCCGCAGGAAAAGTTTTTATTCCAGGAAATGAAATTGAATAAAGAGATTCTTTCGGAATTTAAAATAAAGGATACTGACTACGACAGTCATAGTGGTGGTTTTGACTTAGAATATATCGTTACAAATGAACAAATAAACCAATTTCTTAAATTGGATAACCAGCAACAAGTCACATTGGGACTCCACGTTAACAATGTGAATAGACTTAATTACTACTGGATTTCAGTTGAGATAGGTAGTGATGAAATATTTTCAGAAAATATTTTACATTGATAATTTCAGTTAGTATTTTAACTTTGGAAATGTTTAGCAGTTAGAAAGGATTAGCTTATGAAAGGAAAGAAGCTGTTTTATATTGCGCTATTTTTTTCGTTAATCTTTTTGTTGTTTCGATGTGAATAGCGATTTTACATTTGCTGAACGAATTGAAGAGTAAGAAGGGAATTAAGCAACTTGCTTAATTCTTTTTTTGTTGTAAAGTTTAGGATTTTGTTAGGGAATGTTATGGTGGAGGCGGGATATGGTATGATGAAGGCACTGAATTGCAAAGTGAGGTTTTGTGTGTGAAGTTAAAGAAATGGTCGTGGATTGGGCTATTGATGTTATGCGTGACGCTATTAGTAGGTTGTGTGGATCACACGAGTCGTGGGTATCTTGAAGAGTTGGCTGGGAAAAAGTTGAGTAGGGTTTATTCAACAGAAAATATTGAAGATTTATTTGAGCAGTTTCCAAATGGATTTACCGTAAGTCAGATGCGTGTAGTCGGTGACTCGACGGTATTTGTTTATCTTGAGGCTAGGGAAAAAGGGAAGCCATTAGTTGGAACGATTAAGCAGCTCAATTCTAAAACAAAGAAAGAGGAAAAAAGTCAGACGATTCAATATGTGGATGGGAAGTTTGTTTTTGAAAATGAAGAAGAAGCGAAAAAACTCTGGCCACAAGGAAAGTTCTTATTCCAGGGATTGCAATTGAATAAAGATATTTTAGCAAAGGCAAAATTGCGAGAGAATAATTATACGAAGAAAGAAGAAAGTCCTACTGGGGATAATACATTTTATCTGAAATATAGCATTCAACTTCCAGTGGTCAGTCGGACTTTGGGGATAGACGATTCGCAGCCAGTAGAGCTCTTTATCTTAGGACTTGATGAGTCTAATCGCTTCGTATATGAAATTGGAACGGAGCAAGATAATATAACGACTTTATGGGAAATGATACGAGAAATTAGGAAATAGATGGTTTTCTGTGAATTGGAAAGATGATACAATGAAAACGAGGTGAGTGTATGCAAACAATAATGATTGTCGAAGATGAAAAAGTCATTCGTGATGCAATTGTACAAGAATTAGAAAAATGGAATTATGAAGTCGTTGCGGTGGAAGACTTTTCGCAAGTGTACACTCAATTTTTAGCCGTCAATCCGCAGTTGGTCATTCTGGATATTACATTGCCGTTTTATAATGGCTATTATTGGTGCCAAGAGATTCGTAAGGTGTCTCAGGTGCCGATTATGTTCTTGTCGTCCAGGGATCAAGCGATGGATATTGTGATGTCGATCAATATGGGTGCGGATGATTATATGACAAAACCGTTTGAGCCGAGTGTATTGGTCGCAAAAATACAAGGGATGATGCGTCGTAGTTATGAGTTCGTTCAGCAAAAAGACTGGCTGGAATATAAGGGAATTGCCTTACAACTGGGAAGCGGAAAAGTTTCGTATGAAGGTAATGTCATCGAATTGTCGAAGAATGAATTTATCATTTTACGTGTACTATTTGAAAAACAAGGGGACATTGCGCCAAGAGAAGATTTAATGAATGCATTGTGGAATAGCGATGTGTTCGTCGATGATAATACTTTGTCCGTGACGGTTGCTCGTTTGCGGAAGCGTCTTGGCGAAATCGGATTGGAAAAATTAATCACGACGAAAAAAGGCGTCGGGTATGGATTGGCGGAAGTGATTGAATGAAGACAAAAGTGGAATTTAGTATGGCTTGGTTCAAATCGCATGCCTTCTTACTAGGGGCGCTGGCCTTCATAGAAGTGTTTTCGATTGGGTTCTTCTTCGTCTTTAATTGGCTAAGTTCAGAAGTCGGCTATTATTTATTTTTACTAGCCTTTTTCCTTTTGGTAGTCGCGGGTGCACTTTTGTGGCACGATTGGAGAAAGTATAAAGAAGTCGTTCGAAGTTTGCAGCAGGAAGTGACGACGTTAGACGATGGGGTTTCGCCCGTTGTGAGTCATTTATATGAGGCCGTTCAACAAGAAAAGTCGGATATGCGAGGGTTAAGTACAAAGATGAAGCAACTTCGCAAGGAAGATGTGGACTACTATACTTTATGGGCACATCAAATTAAAACGAGTATCGCCGCAAGTCAGTTGCTGATTCGTGAGTTGCCGCAAACGTCAGAGAAATCTTTATTGAGTCAAGAACTCGTTCGGATTACGACTTATACAGAACTAGCACTGCATTACGTTCGAATGGAAAGTTTCCATCAAGACTTATCGATTTCAACGATTTCTATCGATGAGGTGATTCGTCCGCTCTTGAAGAAATACGCAACCTTCTTTATTTCGAAGAAATTGCATTTGGACTATGTTCCTACTGAGAAAAAGGTGGTCACGGATTCTAAGTGGTTAGGCGTTATCGTCGAGCAAGTGTTATCGAATGCGGTGAAATATACGCCTGAAGAGGGAACAATTCGTATTCTTTTTGATGGGGATACGTTAACGATTGAAGATACGGGAATCGGGATTGCTTCTTACGACATTAAACGAATTTTTGAACGTGGATTTAGTGGCTATAACGGTCGTGTGAACCACCAATCGACAGGGCTAGGGCTCTACTTATCTTCAGAGATTGCCAAGAGATTAGGCGTTACGCTCAGTGTAGACTCGACTGTTGGAGAAGGGACGACGGTTCATATTCAGATTCCGTCTGAAGTGATGCAAGTGAAAGATTAATGGAAAGCGAGGGGGAACCTTCGCTTTTTTTGTGCGATAAAAGAGGGTGTTTTCTCTAAAAAGTTAACAATGACACGCCCGGATGTGTTATAATTGTAAAGATAACAATATCGTTAGAGATAGGAGAATGACAATGGCAGTAGATCAATTAGAATTAGTCGTCATTACAGGTATGAGTGGGGCAGGGAAAACTGTTGCAATGCAAAGTTTCGAAGACATGGGATATTTCTGTGTCGATAATATGCCACCAAGTCTCCTACCAAAATTTTGGGAATTAGTAAAAGAATCAGGAAAAATTACAAAAATTGCGCTCGTAATCGACTTACGTTCACGCGCATTCTTTGATGAAATCATGTCCGCTATTGCAGGCCTTGATAACACATCATTTATTACAACAAAAATTTTATTCTTAGAAGCGAGCGATGACGCGCTTGTTTCTCGTTACAAAGAAACAAGAAGAACGCACCCTCTAGCAAGTGATGGTCGTATTTACGATGGCATTATTGCGGAACGTCGTTTATTGCAAGACATTAAGACACGTGCGCAAAAAGTGATTGATACAACAAATCTTTCACCTCGTAAATTACGTGAAGAAATCATGCAAGCTTTCTCTACAGGCAGCGAAGGAATTTTCACAATCCAAGTGATGTCATTTGGATTTAAATACGGACTTCCAATCGATGCGGATGTCGTGATGGATGTACGTTTCTTACCAAATCCACACTATATTGCAGAGTTACGTCCATTAACTGGATTAGATGAACCTGTGTATGATTATGTCATGAGCCAACCAGAAGCGAAGACGTTCTATCACAAATTGATGGACTTACTCGACTTCTCAATTCCTGGCTACAAAAAAGAAGGAAAATCTAGCGTGACGATTGCCATCGGATGTACTGGTGGTCAACACCGTTCTGTAGCTTTTGCGGAACGTATCGGACGCGAATTATTATCAGACTCTTATAACGTGAAAATCTCTCATCGTGACAAAGACCGTCGTAAAGAAGGGAATGGACGCTCATGATGTTCGAGGTAACACCGAACCCTCCGAGGAAGAAAGGCCCGAAAATCACCGTTATTGGTGGAGGAACAGGGCTTCCAGTTCTACTGAGAAATCTTCGTAAGAGAGATGCGGATGTGACTGCGATTGTAACGGTTGCCGATGATGGTGGAAGTTCAGGAATCATTCGAGATTATATGAACGTTGTGCCACCAGGAGATATTCGAAACTGTATGATTGCTCTTTCTCCGATGAACGCTTTACAAAAAGAAATTTTCCAATATCGTTTCAATTCCGACGATCAATTCTTCGCCGGACATGCGATTGGGAACTTAATTATTGCGGCCTTAACAGAGATGCGTGGAAATATTTTCGATGCGATTCGTCTTCTAAGCCGTATGATGGCGGTGGAAGGACATGTGTATCCTGCCGCTGAAGAGCCATTATTACTACGCGCGGAATTCCAAGATGGAACGATTGTGGACGGGGAAGCGGAACTTGTTAAATATCGCAAGAAGATTAAGCGAGTTTCCGTGCATTGCTACGACGAAAATCGTAAGCTCGATGAAAGCCGTACGCCGACAGCTGCGCGTGAAGTCATCAATGCGATTATGGAAGCCGATATGGTTGTACTAGGACCTGGTAGTCTTTATACTAGTATCTTGCCAAACTTAATGATTAGCGATATCGGTCAAGCCGTTTGTGAAACGAAAGCAGAAGTGGTGTACATTTGTAACATCATGACGCAACGTGGGGAAACGGAACACTTTACCGATGCAGATCATGTACGCGTGTTGCATGACCATTTAGGAACTAAGTTCATCGACACCGTTCTCGTGAATACAGAGGCCGTGCCAGAAGAGTACTTAAACCAACAAAAGAACGAAGAGTATCTTTACCAAGTGAAGTACGATTTCCAAGGATTGCGCGACGAGGGATGCCGAGTAGTGTCGTCTGACTTTATTAAATTACGTGAAAAAGGCGTATACCAT
>CAURMP010000038.1:0-11828 GCA_963526005.1 uncultured Streptococcus sp.
GCGACCCCTTCAGCCTCTTGGGTACTTCTCCATGGTTCTAGTATAGTACGGAGATATTCTTCAATCAATCCTTTTTTATCAATAGAGTTAAATAACACTGCTCACTTTCATAAGATTTCATATTGTTGCAACCTTTTTTCAGGTCTATAATTAGCTTTAAAGGAGGAGAAGAATATGTTTAGCTGGTTGAAACAAAAAAAGATTCTTATGTTGAGCAATTAGAAAGTTATTATTACACTCAACTTGAACTAGAATACGCATATAGAAAATCTGGTAATCAAAACAATACCATTATATCGGGTAAAGATCTCGTATCACTGGTGTTCGAAAAGGATAATCAATACGATTCCAATGCGGTAGCTGTTTATGCTTATAATCTAAAAATTGGGTATATTCCTGCTTATGATGCACCAACGGTAAGAAGAATGATTACACCTGAAGTAAGTTTGCGCTTATACTATTACAACGAACAATATAGAGCCGAAATTACTATTTCTCATTTGGGATTGAGAAAAGCAAAAATATAAGTAGAAATACGAAAGAATAACCATTAGTTGACAAAAAAATACAGATGTTGTATCATGTGTGTACTTGAAATGGACAGCAACTCGATTGCTGTTACTCACCTCTTTTACAACATTGTTGTGAAAGGGGTGTTTTACTTTATATGACTAAAAAACAAATTATTCCATTTAAAACATGGGAACAACAATTAGAGCAGATTAGTAAAAAGAATATTGATTTAAATAAAGAATACCATGCAAGATATATCGAAATATTGAAGAATCATTCTTACTATGCATTAATCAATGGATATAAGCCAATTTTTCTAAAAGATGGAATGAAAGACGAAATGATTGAGGAAACTCGATTTGATCATTTTTATATATCTAAAATCATAGAAATGGATTTATCAGCACTTCTTCTTAAATACCTATTAGTAATTGAGCAGGGGTTTAGAACCAGAGTTTCTTATGTGATTGCTCGAGATTTTGGAACTGATGATAACCTATATACTGACCCAAGTCTTTATAAAAATAGCCGACGTATAAATAAACAATCTGTATTAAATGCATTAAACGAAATTATCTTACAACCTCATTACCAAAGTTATTCCTATTACTTTTCTCATCAAAGAGAACCTAAAGCGTCTATCCCTCCTTGGATTTTACTTCAAGATGTTGATTTTTATAGAGTGATTCAATTATATAACATTCTACCTAAGAATCTTCAAAGAGAAATACGTTCAGATTATATTCATTGTAATGACCGTAATAGTGCGGAATCAAGAGAATTTTCAGATACTCTAAATTTCCTTAGAGAATATCGGAATTTGTTTGCTCACAGTAAACGAAATTTTAAGGAAAAAATTAAAAATTCAGCTAGACGTAGGACTTGTGTAAATTCCTTTTTCCCTAGTTTATTTAACAATGTATCTTTTGAAAATCATAGAAACAAAGATTTGGTAACTTGTCTGTATTTAGTTTTTTCTTTTTTAAATGATGATTTCTTACGGGGACGTTTATTAAATGATTTGCTAGCTTTATTTTCTTTAGATAGTTATATTGAAAAAGATTCATTAGCTCCTAAGGAATTATTTTCTGGTAAAACAGCATTTGACATATTAGAATTGCCCAGTGATTTGATAGATAATCTTGCTAGTAATTTACAAAAAGATAAATTTACAAAATAAAAAACCACCGACTCACGGCCGGTGGAAAAAAGGATTAGAAATATTTATTTGGGAGGATAAATATTCTCTTTGGGAATAATTAGAGTATAGAGGTACATTATGAAAATAGTATGAAAATACAATTTTCATTTTGCACTTTCTTTTCACTTTTTCTATGAGAATCTTTACTTATTTATGATAAGCATGCCCTGCATTAATACGAAATGCACGGTAAATTTGTTCGGTTAATACAAGTCTCATGAGTTGATGGGGTAAAGTTATACGCCCAAATGAGATTTTACGGTCGGCACGTTTTTTCACGGCAGGGCTTAACCCAAGAGAGCCACCAATCACAAAGACCATTGAGCTCTTGCCGTGAAGTGCAAAGCTATCCATTTCTTTAGCTAATTGTTCAGAACTCACTAAATCCCCTTCAATCGCCATTGCGACAACAACGTCCCCGTCTTTAATTTTAGCGAGGATGCGTTCTCCCTCTTTTTCGAGCACTTGTTCCATTTCTTTCTCGCTTAAATTTTCAGGAGCCTTTTCGTCTGGCACTTCTACTACTTGGAACTTACAGTAGCTACCTAAGCGTTTCGCGTATTCGTCGATTCCTTGTTTTAAATATTTTTCTTTCAGTTTTCCTACACTCACAATGGTAATATTCATTTGATCCCCTCATTTCACAAATTATCTTACCTTTTTTTGACAAAAATTGCTTGTTTTATCCCTTTTTCCCCAGTTATCCACAAAGTTATCCACATGTACACATGTTCGCCCCTAAATTTTGGTCTTTTTTTATGAAAAACACTAGATATAGATTCAAAATTTTTATTTGTTATCTAATTGTTATATTTCTAAAAGGTGGAAATATGAGAGTTATCCACAGTTATCCACACACTTTTTGTGTATACCAAAACACTGTTATATCAACGTTTTTAGCAATTGACCACCAAAGTTATCCACAATAAAAATTTATCATGTGAATAACTTTTTTCAATAAAATCCGATAATTAAGCCGTTTTTAGCCTATCTATTTTCAACACTCCTTTTCCACTTCACAGACTTGACAAGGGGATAATCCCACAGTTTTCCACAGACTTATCCACATTTTTGTGGATAACTTTGTGGAAATACACAAAAAAAGTCGAATAGCACTTCGCTATCCGACTCCTTGTTCGTTATTACTATAAACTTGGGCTGCTTGTTTCTGTTAGAGAAATTGTTGTTGTTTGTTTTTGTCCATTTCTATAGTAAGTGACTTCCATCTTATCGCCAACTTTATGGCTGTAAAGAACTTTACGTAAGTTTTGAATTCCTTCGATCTTTTGTCCGTCCATTTCAACGATGACATCGTAGGCTTGTAACCCTGCTGCTTTGGCACTTCCTTTAGAATCCACTTCAGCAATCACGACCCCACTCTTCACATCGGCTGGTAAGTTCATTTGTTGAATAACACGTGTATTCACGCTCGTTAAGTTCACCATTGAAATACCTAAAGCTGGACGAGTGATTTTACCATTTTCTTCGAGTTGCTTAATAATCGAAACAACTTCGTTACTTGGAATTGCAAATCCCATCCCTTCAACAGACGACTTAGAAATCTTCATTGAGTTGATTCCGATGACTTGGCCAGCGCTATTAATTAACGCACCACCTGAGTTCCCTGGGTTAATCGCTGCATCTGTTTGAATGGCCGTTACGACCCAGTCTTCTTGTCCATCACCATCAACGTCTGTGGCAACAGCACGGTTAGTTGCTGACACGATTCCTTGCGTTACACTTGTTGCGAATTCACTTCCAAGAGGAGAACCAATCGCAATCGCGGTTTGTCCAACTTCAACATCATCAGAATTTGCAAATTCAGCGACCGTTGAAACATTTGTATTGGCAATACGAATCACCGCTAAGTCTGTCCATTGGTCACTACCAACAAGCTCAGCTTTTTCACGTGTCCCGTCTGCTAAAAGAACTTCTAACTCTTGTGATTTCGCAATAACGTGATAGTTCGTCACGATATAGGCATATCCACCCTCATTTTTATAAATGACCCCACTACCTTCAGACGCAGTAGCTAATTCTCCTCCGGTTTGTTGTGTGCCGTATAAGTTATTTCTTGAAGTTGATTGTTTGTTAATCACTGAAACAACCGCGTTCTTTACTTCAGCAACCACTTTAGTGATTTCTGTTCCACCTTTTGTGGCTGTGGATGTTTTTGTTGTTTCCACTTGTGTTTGTGAGGGCTGTGTAGCAGGTGTTGTTGCTTGGTTTGCTGGATTCGTTACGGCCATAATTCCAACTCCTCCGGCAACAGCGACTGCTCCTCCCACTAATCCACCGATAAAGCCGTTTTTAAAAGACTTCGATGATTTTTTTCTAGTTAATTGTTCTTGTGACATCTGCTCACTCCTCTCGTTTGTAAATATACAATAGTTTTTTCATGTGAAATTTATATGAAATAAAGCTTACGGAGTCCTTAAAAAACTCTTTCATTCTTGCTAAGTTTTTAAACAGTAAATAATTTTGTAGGTTCATACGGATCCGTATGGTATAACTCGAATGCTTGATGAACCCCTTTATCATGCGTTTGGAAGATACTTTCCGCAGTCTGATAGGCGATTTCCTTCATATTATTATCCTGACTTAAGTGGCCTAGATAAATCCGTTTTGTGCGGTCCCCCATCATTTCACACATCGCAAGCGCGCCATCGTCATTCGATAAGTGTCCCTTGTCGCTTAAGATACGTTGTTTCAAATGCCAAGCGTACGGCCCCATTCGAAGCATTTCTAAATCATGATTGCTCTCAATGAGATAGGCATCTGCATTTTTCAACAATCCTCTTAGCTTATCACTCACATAACCCGTGTCTGTCAGCATCACGAACTGCTTGCCCTCGCGTTGAAAACTATAAAATTGAGGAGCTGCTGCATCATGTGATACTGCAAAGCTCATCACATCTAAGTCTCCAAACGTGAGCGTGTCTCCGGTATTGAAGATTTCTTGTTGTTCAAGAGCGACTTTCCCGATTTTACCAGCCATAGCTTGCCACGTTTTTTCATTGGCATAAATTGGAATTCCATACTTACGAGCCAGAACCCCAATCCCTTTAATGTGGTCGGAATGTTCATGGGTAACCAGAATGGCATCCACATCTGAAATGGAGCGATCAATCTTCTCCATTTGCGCAGTAATGGCTTTACCAGTGAGTCCACAGTCCACTAATATTTTTTGTTTTGGTGTTTCGATGTAAGTAGCATTTCCAGAGCTACCACTCGCGAGTAAACTCACTTTCAAACCTGATTCTTGCATAGTTATTCCCTTCTTATTGTTGTTGTACACTTTGCGTTGTTGTTGTGTTATTCGTTGTTGTACGCTGCGTTTGCGTATTCGTTGTTTCTAGCGTTTCATTGGCTAATACTGTCCCATGAATCGCATCTACACGACGGGCAATTAATTGTCCATCAGCTTGACGAATTTCAATATACCACGCAGGTGAGTAAATTGAAAAATCTTTTAATACAAGCGATTGATAGTACGATAATTTCACCGATTGAACGGTGGCCTTCGACGAAATTCGTCCGGCTAAGTATAGAACCTCAACCGCCCTTTGAGCTGAAATCAATTCACGTTCTTTCCCAAGTACTTGCACACTTCCAGCATAAGTCTGTTCATAGCTTACGACTTGGTCATTGGCATTAATCGTAAAGATAATTTGACTCGAGCCATCCATAATCGTTAACTTATCTGCTTTTTGTGTATAAATCACTTTGTGGGTTGTCGGATTATAGGATGACCATGTGTATTGGTTTCCAAAAGCCACTTGATTATTTTCAACGATTTTTGTTAAATCGGCAAAACTATCTGCAGATACAGAGCCACTTAAGTCTAATTGAATAGGAGTAATAAATTGGCCATTAATGAGACTTTTTTCAACCGTCACGACTTGGTTTGATAAACTAGAGAGTTTGCCGTCAGTGGACTCTGGTGTCACTTGTACAATCGGAACGGCTTCTACCGTCGCATTCAGCGTTGGTAATGTAATGCCGTCTAGCTTCATTTGGTCGATGACGTTAATACTTGTATTCAATGGATTCTTCGTGTCGGTTCGTTTTTGCCACACTAATCCGAATAAGAATAAATCGAGGATAAAGAAGCAGACGATGAGAACGACTGCGCTTCTCTTAAAATCCATCTGCGTCACCTCCCGTTGTTGTCGGTCCATTCGCTGGTTCTGTTTGACTCTTCTCGGCTTTTAATTCAGCCAGAGTCTTCCAAGTACCATTCTTTTTAATGTACCACGTTGGTGTAAATTCAACGATTTGTACACTCTCACTACTGATCGTCCATGAATATCCGATACGAACATCTTCAATTTCATTCATAACAAATCCTTCGTTCAACAATTCAGTGACAATCGTCTTCCCACCAACAACCATTACCTTCTTACTTTTTGTCGGTAACGGCGTTTGTGCAATCAGTGATGAGGTTCTCATTTTCTCGATTCCTGTTGAATTGACCTTTATTTGCGTGAAACCTTCTTTGCCACTGGATAAGATTGGATAAGAATCCACGTAACGAACATATTCAACGAGATTATTATTTAAATCTACCGAGAAAAGACTCACGCCCATTTGCCAACCGCCAAGACGTTTCATCTGGCCGAAAGTTTGCGTTAAGTTATTAGTATATAGTAACGTTTCCTCTCCTGAGCGGTTCTCGAAGAAAGTAACCACATTTGTCGTACGGTCTAATTTCAATTGCGATAAATTATCATTGTATACAACGGTCTTTCCGTCTCCACGCGTACGAATTTCTGATTGATTCGTAAATAACTGAGTAATATAGAAACTCATTGGAATCTGCTCGATTAAATAGGCAGACTGTTCCACATTCAAATTATCTTGTTCGACAAAGAATTGTTTTGTTTTTCCACGATACGATTCAACTTCGTAAAAATCACTATCCGCGTATAATCCCTCTAATGATGTTTTGAAACTTTCATTTACTTTAGCACTGTAGAGTTGTTTCGTGTCATCATTGATGAAATAAGCAGTAGAAGGATCATCTGTGCGAATCACAATACGAGAAAAACGGTCATTATTTAAGTCGTCCATATTTCCATCAAAGAATCGGTTCACAATTCCAAATGAATGCAGCCCATCAAATAAAATCTGAATTCTAGCTTCACGTAAGACGAGATTTTCATAACTAGTTTCGTCCATGACTTCCAAACGCGTTAAATTCGTAAATTGTTTATTTAAGTGTGCATTGACTTCCTTCATAATGGAAGCACTGCTCGTCATTTCGAACTTATTTTTGTTCGTTAGAACCATTCGAGTTGGTCTAAACACATCTTCTGTTGTATAAGTTGCACGAACTTGCACACCTGTATCTTGTGTCGTTGCGACATTATTATTTTGCTTTTGATTCGTAAAGAAATCAACCGGACGTACTACGATGAGATACGTAAACACAAAGCTAATGGCCATTAATACAAAGAGCGCCGTTAGCATTGCTCGATAACGTTTAAAATTCATCCCATTCACCGTCCTCTTCAAATGGAACATAAGGTAGAGAAACAAAGAAGGTTGATCCTTTGTTTTCAATACTGTTCACCCAAATTTTACCACCGTGTAATTGAACGACTTCTTTCGCGATAGCCAGTCCAAGACCACTACCACCCATCGCTCTTGAACGAGCCTTATCTACACGATAGAATCGGTCGAATAAGTGTGGAATATCCTTACGCGGAATTCCTAACCCTTCATCGCTGACGCTGACAATTAAGTCGGTATGAGTTTCCATCAGACGAACGATAATACGACCCCCGTCTGGAGAATATTTAATCGCATTATTAATAATATTATCCAGCACTTGCGTCATCTTATCTTGGTCGATTTCTACCCATAAGTCTCGTTGTGTAATATCCGTTAAAATACGGTAATTCTTTTCACGATATTGGTCACTTGAAAGCACCATATCGAAACGGTTGGCAATATGTTTCACCAACTCGTTCATATTCACGAATTCCTTATCGAGCTCGAGACGGTTTTGGTCCATACGCGATAAGTTGAGTAAGTCCGTAATCATACGCATCATACGGTCCGTTTCAGTTTCGATAACGTTTAAGAATTCTGGCGCAATTTCTTTATTTTCCCAAGCCCCATCCACTAACGCTTCTGTATAACTCTTGATACTTGTTAGTGGAGTACGTAATTCGTGGGAAACGTTCGATACGAAATTACGACGTTCACGGTCAATCTTCTCTTGTTCGGTAACGTCGGTCAATACGCAGACAAGACCGCTAATAAATCCAGATTCACGTTGAATCACTGAGAACTCACATTGAACGATGGTATCTTCGCCATCTTCTTCAAAGGTAATCAACCGTTCTTCTTGAGACTCTAATAAATCTCTAAAAGTAACAGTTTGATCGAGTCTCAATACATCTAATAATGGCGTTCCTACAATACGTTCACTACGTAAGTTTAAAATATCTAACGCAGCAGCATTGATAATCACAATACGTCCACGACGGTCGGTCGCGATTACCCCGTCACTCATATGACGTAGGACACTATCCAACCTTTGTCGTTCCGCTTCGGTTCCTTCTTGTGCTTCTTTAATCTTCACAGAGAGATCGTTAATCGCTTGTCCAAGTTGTCCAAGCTCATCGTCTCCGTAAATCATCACTTCACCCGTATAGTTTCCTTCAGCAATTTGCTCCGTTTGCTTCTTCATCTCTGCAATCGGTCTAGTAATCCCTTGCGAAATCATCACAGTAATCACGATGGCCAAGATAATGACAAAGATAGAAGAACTAATAAAGATAACCCCGATATCTTTTACTTGTGTATAACGCGATTCGATATTCGATGTTACCGAAATAATCCCAACCGGGTTTCCTGAGGCACTATTCACTGGATCAATTGGTGAAACGTATTTCCAATAACGCGTTTCGCCTTCCGTGAAGTTATAGCTTTGCACGGTATTCGACACAACAACTTGTTGAACGTCCGCTTCTGTTGAACGTGTTCCTACAACAGATTGTTGCGTTTGGTTGGTTGTTCCCAAAATATATCCTTGCATGTCCATGATGCGAATTTCGACAATACTATTCCCTGTTGGATAATCTTGTAGCAATTGCGAAATTTCAGACATCTTCGCTTCATCGGTCGCATCTTTTGCCAAAATCGGCTGCACGTTATTCTTCAAGAACCCTACTTGCAGTTGGATTTGTTCTTGGAAGTTAGACACCATTTGCGACTCTAATTGCGTTAAGAAGTTCGCGACAATGAGTTGCAGCGAGATGACTAAGAGCAAGATGAACAGCATCGGAATCTTAAACTGAATGGAACGAAAGAATCGTTTCATTTTCTTCATGAGTCATTTTCCCCTCTACTTTTTAGAAAAATACGCTTTTCTTGCCGGTAGATCAGGTGGCAAGGAAAAGCGCATTTCAATCTTAAGCTTCTTTTTCTTGATCTGGGGTCTTAATGTAGTAACCTACCCCACGACGAGTCATAATCCATGTTGGGTGACTCGGTGTATCTTCGATTTTTTCACGTAAGCGACGTACCGTAACGTCCACTGTACGCACATCTCCGAAGTAATCATATCCCCATACCGTTTGCAATAGGTGCTCACGTGTGATTACTTGCCCGATATGTTTTGCCAAGTAGTGAAGTAATTCGAACTCACGGTGCGTTAATTCAATTTCTTCGCCACGTTTTGAAACCACATAAGCATCTTCATGGATAATGAGTGAGCCTAATACGATTTCGTTAGCTGTTTTTTCTTCTTCGGCTTCCGCTGGAGCTAATTGCTGACGACGTAAGTTTGCTTTCACACGCGCGATTAACTCACGGTTTGAGAAAGGTTTTGTCACATAGTCATCGGCTCCAAGTTCAAGACCTAAAACTTTATCAATTTCAGAATCTTTCGCAGTCACCATGATAATTGGGACATTGCTTGTTTTACGGATTTCGCGGCATACTTCTAAGCCATCCATTTTCGGTAACATTAAGTCTAAAATAACTAAATCTGGATTTTTTTCATTGAAAGTCACTAGACCCTCTTCACCGTCAAAGGCTGTGATTACCTCGAATCCCTCTTTTGTAAGACTAAACTTGACGATGTCTGAGATTGGCTTCTCATCATCTACAACTAGGATTTTTTTCATATAAATCCTCCTTTACTCTATTACTTTTTTTATGCCCAAACACTTTCTAGAATGTTGGTTTGTTCTCTATCTGGTCCTACACTGAATGTAGAAATACGTACGCCGACTAATTCTGAAATACGACGAACATAGTTGCGTGCATTTTCAGGAAGCTCTTCAAGTGAACGGCAACCTGTAATGTCTTCGTTCCAACCTGGTAATTCTTCATACACAGGTTCGCATTGTCCTAGTTCTACTAGGCTTGCTGGGTAATGAGAGATTTCTTCTCCATTTGGTTTACGGTAAGCTACACAGATTTTAACTGCTTCTAAACCAGTTAATACGTCAATACTGTTCAAGCTTAAGTTTGTAATGCCTGATACACGTTTAGAGTGACGCATTACAACGCTATCGAACCAACCTACACGTCTTGGGCGTCCAGTTGTTGTACCGTATTCACGTCCGACTTCACGAATACGTGAGCCGATTTCATCAAATAATTCTGTTGGGAAAGGTCCATCTCCTACACGAGAAGTGTACGCTTTACATACACCAACGACTTTATTAATTTTTGAAGGTCCAACACCGCTACCAATCGTTACCCCACCAGCAACTGGGTTTGAAGATGTTACGAATGGATAAGTACCTTGGTCGATATCCAACATAACTCCTTGTGCCCCTTCGAATAATACGCGTTTCCCTTGGTCTAATGCATCGTTTAAAATCACTGAAGTGTCGCAAACGTATTGTTTCATTTGTTGACCATATTCGTAGTACTCTTCGAAAATGTCATCAAACTCAATTGGTTCTGCATCGTACATTTTAGTAAAGAGACGATTCTTTTCAGCTAAGTTGATTCTTAGACGTTCCGCAAATACTTCACGGTCTAGTAAGTCCGCCACACGAATCCCAACACGCGCTGCTTTATCCATGTAGCAAGGTCCAATCCCTTTATTTGTTGTCCCAATTTTGTTGTCGCCTTTCGCTTCTTCTTGTAATTGGTCTAAGCGAATGTGGTATGGCAAGATGACATGCGCGCGGTCTGAAATACGTAAGTTATCAGTAGTCACATTTCTTTCGTGTAAATACGCAAGTTCTGTGATAAGAGATTTTGGATTTAATACAACCCCGTTTCCAATCACGCTGATTTTCTCTGGTGAAAAAATTCCTGATGGAATTAAGTGAAGTTTATAAGTCACTCCATTGAATTGAATCGTATGTCCTGCATTGTCTCCCCCTTGATAACGGGCAATGACTTCTGCGTTCTCACTTAGGAAGTCTGTAATTTTTCCTTTACCTTCGTCTCCCCATTGTGTTCCTACTACTACTACTGATGACATTTGACGCACCTCTTCTTTGTATTATTCATTTAAATGTCTATGATTAGGCCATTGGAGCGTTTTGCTCAACTCCGTCTGGCACAAGATTTGTAAATTTATTAAATTCTTTCATGAAGTTCAATTCAACCGTTCCACGAGGACCGCTACGGTTTTTCTCGATAATCACTTCAATGGTACTATTTGGTTCCACCTCTGGAACATGTCCATTCTCATCTGGTTCTTGACGATAGTAATCATCACGATATAAGAACGCTACAATATCAGCATCTTGCTCGATAGATCCAGATTCACGAATATCTGACATGATTGGTCGTTTGTCTTGACGCTGTTCCACTCCACGCGATAATTGCGAAAGTGCGATAACGGGAACTTTTAATTCCTTCGCTAATTTCTTCAAGTTACGAGAGATTTCAGAAACCTCTTGTTGACGACTCTCTTTTCCGTTTCCTTCGATCAACTGCAAGTAGTCGATGACGACTAGCCCAAGATTATTACGCTCTTGTTTTAGACGACGACATTTTGCACGGATTTCAGCAACACGAATCCCTGGAGTATCATCAATAAAAATTGGTGCTTCAGATAATGCTCCGGTCGCCACGAAATATTGTGTATATTCTTCATGCGTTAATTTACCTGTCTTCAAATGTCCTGCGT
>CAURMP010000039.1:0-11669 GCA_963526005.1 uncultured Streptococcus sp.
CAGTCTTACTCCTCAGCATTTTCGCCGCGGGATTTGCCTTCTTAGAACACTACGAAATCGTTCATAAATTTAACTACACCTTCCTATCGCCAAAGATGCAAGTATGGCACCAAAACCGTGCGGAAGTAACCTTCTTTAATCCGAACTATTACGGCATTATTTGTTGCTTCTGTATTATGATTGGCTTCTACTTACTCAGCATCACGAAGAGTTGGTTCTGGAAGTTCATCGGCGCTGTCGCGATTGGTATTAACCTGTTCGGCCTCAGCTTCACTCAAAACAGAACGGCTTTCCCAGCGATTATCTGTGGAGCAATTATTTACCTCTTCACGACAATTCGTAGCTCGAAAGCATTCTGGCTCAGCATCGCCGCATTTGGAGTTGGACTCATGTTCCTCTTCTCAAATGACATCGGCGTTCGTATGGGAACCCTCGACTCTTCGATGGAAGAACGCGTTTCGATTTGGAATGCCGGTATGGTTCTCTTTAAACAAAATCCATGGTTCGGTGAAGGGCCTCTGACCTACTTGCATAGTTTCGCAAGAATCGGCGCTCGCTACCACGAACACGCACACAGTTTATATATCGATACTATTTCAAGCTACGGGATTATCGGAACATTGCTTCTAGCGATTTCTACCCTTAAACCTGTACGCATGCTTTTAGAAATGAGTCGCGATCCTAAGAAACGTCCAATCGTTGGACTATACGTTTCGTTCATCGTTGTACTCTTCGTTCACGGTATCTTCGACGTAGCCATCCTTTGGGTACAAAGTGCATTCCTATTCTTACTCGTAATGACAAGTATTCCAATGTGGATGAAACAAGAAGAAAACGTCATGCCACATAAATAAACTCAAAAAAATAAATCCCAAGATTCACGGCTGTGAACCTTGGGATTTTTTGTGTGCTCTTATTTTGTTAAGTTACGGATGTTTTTGAAGATGTCTTTATGGTTTTCAATCTTCGTATCATTTCCAATCACGACAAACGCATTTTGATCCATGATGGCTTTCATCGTTGGAGCGTATGCGCGTACCTTTTCAGGAGTGACTGCTAAGATTTCATCACGGAACTGTTGCACTTTCTCTTGTGTCAAATGAGTGAAGTAACGCGTAAACGCTACTGCCCCTTTTTGAGCGGCTGAAAGTGGACGGTCAATCGTGCTGAATGTACCAATCAAGTTCTTTTCAAACTCCGCCTCAGAAAGGTTGAAGTTTTCTAAGTACTCTACTTGTCCATCATAACGTTCAAGCGTTTCAACGATATTCGGGTCACGGTAAGAAAGACCTGCGACGTCCCCTTTATCGGTAATCACACTCATACCGCCGTATGCCCCACCTTGAACACGAACCGTATTCCATAAGTAATCAAGTCCTAGAACTGATTTTAAGAATAAGTTCATACCGTTCACTGGAACACCAAGAAGCGTTTGGTTATAACCTTTTGCGACATAGTTGATTTCTTGCGCTGTCTTGAACCCTTCGTTTAACACTTCCACTGGGTTTGTGAAGGCTTGTTTTTCAACTTTGTGGTTTCCAAGATGCTTGAAGAAGTCCTCTGACACTTGTTTGAAGTGGTCGAAGTCAACTTTACTTCCGACAAAAGTTGCCACTAATTGGTCTGTTGTTAAAATGGTTTCTAATACAGCTTTCAAGCGGTCGATAAAGGCTTGAGGGTTTTCGTCAAAACCAGCCACCACATCGCAAATAAAGTCGTAGTAGTCGATTCCTTCAAGCGATTGTAAGTATTTCGCACCTTCAAAGTAATAAGATTCTAAACGACGAAGGGCTGCCACGTGTGAACCATAGTTGAAGTTCATTTCTAAGTCGGCTTTCACATTGAGTAAGAGCTCTTTAATCTTCTCAACATCGTCCAAGTTTGAACGGTGAACCACTTCTTCAATCAAGCTTAAGAGTTGTGGTTGGTATTCAGATAAGGCCTTCCCGCTCACGGTGAATTTAGGATAGTAGATGTTGTCCGCTACTGATTCCGTAATCACAGTTGCGTTTGTGCCGATGCCACCAGTGTAGAAGTCGATTTCTGTGCTGAGGGCTTCGTCTGTGAAGTTTTCTGTTCCGACTTCCCCTAACACTTCCGTTAAGAAGGCCACGACTGGGATATCTTCTGTCTTCACGCCTGATAAATCGAAGTAATATTTTACGTAAGAAATGCCAGCTGTGAAGTCTTCATAGTGTAAGAAGGTTGGTTTGCCTTCTGCTGCTTCCACTGTTAATGGGAGTGGCTTCACTTCGCGGTCGATATCTTCAATTGAAAGTTTTGGTAATTTCGCCAAATCTTCTTCCTTATCTGGAGTCGTTTGACGTTCTAGAAGTTGTTGCGTTTGTTCTACAAGAGCTGCCACTTCTTCAGCAGATAGTGACGCTTTATAAGCCGCTAACTCTTCTTTCAACGCTTCATCTTTGCGGTCACCAAGTCCAGGTTCTGGAGCTAACGTGATAACCGCTGCATGCGTATTGTCGAGTAAAGTTGTTTGGATTAAACGTTCAAAATAGCCGTTTGCCATTTCTTTTTGCATCTTATCTAACACACGTTGGTATTCAAACGTTGCGAATACATCCCCACCGTATAACCAGCTTGTGAGTGAGTTCAATGAATACAAGATTCCTTTTGGAGTTGCCCCTTCAAGCGCTGTTAATTCTTTATAACGGAACGCGGCTTTATTGAGGGCTGCTTGAATCGCTTTTTGCGGAATACCTTCAGCCACTAAACGTTTCAACTCGTTTTCGATGATGGAAACGAATTGGTCTTTGGCTTCTGGGTTTGTATCTTTTAGGACGATTTCAAAGATTGGTGAGTATGTCGCTGCACCAAATCCACCAGACACATCAGAACCAAGGCCTGATTTCAAGAGAGCTTTCTTAATTGGAGCCGTGTTAGACCCAAGAAGGAGTTCATCTAATACGCCAAGCGCGATGAGTTCTTCAGAGTTTGTGCCCTTACCTGCTGCCCAAATGTACGCTAAGAGCGATTTGTTTTCAGTAGGTTCGTCTTTAGAAATCGAGAATTTCGCTTCTAATTCATGACGCTTGCTGAATGGTGTTTGTTCCACAGATTCGAATTCGTAGTCTTTGGCTTCAAACGCATCGAAGTACTCTGTCAATTGCGCAAACGCTGTGTCTAAGTCTAAGTTCCCGTAAAGCGTCACACGCGCATTACTTGGGTGATAATACTTATCATGGAACGCCACGAACTCTTCTTGCGTTAACGAAGGAATCGATGAAGGCATTCCACCAGAAATATGTTTATAGACCGTATCTGGGAATAATGTTGGTTCAAACAGACGGTATAATTCAGAGTCCGCTTGTGAGAATGCCCCACGCATTTCGTTATACACCACGCCTTTATAAATCAACTCATCATCGGCGTTTTCTAAGTGATAGTGCCATCCTTCTTGCATTAAGATTTGTGGATCTTGCTTGAAGTTTGGATAGAATACCGCATCTAAGTACACAGACATCAAGTTGTTGAAGTCTTTTTGGTTACGAGACGATACCGGATAAACTGTCTTATCAGAGTAAGTCATCGCATTTAAGAACGTATTGAGTGAGCCTTTTAATAACTCTACAAATGGCTCTTTGGATGGATATTTCTTCGAACCATTTAACACAGAGTGCTCGATAATATGCGCAATCCCGTTATCATTATACGGTGGCGTACGGAACGCAATATTGAATGCCTTATTATCATCTTCGTTTTCAAGGTATAAGACCTCTGCGCCAGTCTTATCATGTTTGTACAAATAACCGACAGAACGAATATCTGGTAAGTCTCTTTTTTCAACTAAAGAGTACCCTTTAAAATTCTTTGTCATAAAATTCCTCCTTCAAGGGTTTTCACCCATTCTACCACTTTTAGCGCAAAAAAAGAAGATAAGGGGATGGAATTAAGCCTTCCCGTTATCTTCTATAATATTATTAACTCAAAAATTTATTTATTTTGTTTTAAAAATACTTTATATTTGTTATTTTTTACTATCTAATTCGTCCCGATACTCATTGTCTCTGGTAAGGTGCTGCCGCCGTCGATGACGATTTGGCTTCCTGTGAGGTAGCTGGCTTCATCGCTTCCGAGGAACGCGAAGAGTTCGCCGACTTCGAGTGGGTCTGCCAAGCGTTTCATTGGCACGCCGACTGCGATGTCTTGGATGGCACTTTCTGGGTTTTCTGGGTTGGATTCAATGGCCATCTTTTCAACCATTGGTGTACGCGCATATCCGAGTTGTGAGCAGTTTACGCGGATATGACGGTCAGCGTATTCGACAGCCAAGCATTTTGTTAAGCCAACGAGCGCTGCTTTTGTCATGGCATAGGCAGCTTCTCCGGCATCCGCTACGATATCCCCCGTTACAGATGAAGCAATGACGATGCTACCACCACCTTGTTCGAGCATATACGGAATGACCGCTTGACAGCTATTCCATACGCCCTTGATATTCACATCGATATGGAAGTCGCGCATTTCATCGCTCATTTCTTCAAATGGAGCCAAGCGACAAACCCCAGCGTTGCAACAAGCCACATTCACTTCCCCGAAGGCTTCTTTTGCCTTCTTGGCTGCTTCTTTCATATGATCTTTGTTTGAGACATCTCCGACATAAGTAACGATTTCTGCGCCGTAAGTTTCTCTTAGTTCTTTCGCCGTTTCTTCGACTTCTGGTAATAAGTCGACCAGGCACATCTTAGCGCCGTATTTGGCATAGACCGTTGCGATTCCCTTTCCGAGTCCAACGGCTGCTCCAGTGATAAGTGCTACTTTTCCTTCTAATTTTTTCATGGTTTTCTCTCCTTTAATATTCTTTTTCTCCATCAGGGGTTTCAATGGTTACTTTGACATGTTTCCAACGAATGAGGACCATCCATAACCAGATGCATACACCGACTCCCATGTACACGGCAAATGAAATCCAAGAACCGATTCCTTGTCCAAGCGTACAGAAGAATGCGATGGCAAGCATGATCACCATGGCCATAATGCGTAAGGCATTTCCACCTTTGACCGTATTCTTATTATTGACATACCACTCAGGATGCTTGTTGCGGATGCGGACTGCGGAAATCATGGTTAAGGCGTACGCGCAGGCACAGCCAAATGACATCAAGTTGAAGAAGTCATTCATGAAGGTGGTCGCATTTTGCAACAAGATAAAGATTAAGCTGATCACGAGTAGGAAGATATTCGGTAAAATTGGTTGTTGGTGACGGTTTAGTTTCATAAAGGCTTGTGGAAGGAAGTTGTTCTTACCCATTGAGTACAACATCCGTACCGTTGACATCCAGAATCCTAAGATGGATGCAAGCATTCCAAGTAAAATCGAAATGCAACCGTAGATGAGTGGCCATACTTTCCAACCTAAGATTTTCTCCATGGCGATAATCGACATAAAGCCGTTTGACGCATCATTGGCTAGAAGATTATCGAAGGTATCGAGCCCTGCCACGCAGAAGAAGAAAAACGTATAGATGATTCCACAAGTAAGAACGGAACCACAGATAGCCTTCTTCGTATTCGAGATTGGGAAGTCCCCTTCTTCCACCATTTGCGGAACGGTCTCAAAACCAAAGTATGGTGTAATGAGAAGCGCCATCCCGATAATCCAGCCCGGAATAATAAAGGTACTATCCACATTTGATTGGAATAGATTTGAAAAATTACTAATGTTCCAATGTCCAGACGTGAGTAAGAGGATGCCCGTGATAATCGTTGTTGTAATATTGGCGAACAAGAAGAACGCCTGTGCTTTAACGAGCATCTGAACGTCCTGCAAGCTCAACACGAATACAAACAATAAAATCACGATGGCAATCATCATGATATTGTTGAAGCTGAGGGCAAGTCCAAATGTTCGACTAATAAAGGTGGCGATGGCCATTACAACAGCCGGTGGAACAGATATCCAGGCGGCCATGATTAACCACGAGGCTAAGAATCCAGCGTGCTTATTAATGCCGACCGTGTTGTAGATGAGTTCCCCACCTGCCGTTTTGAACAGTGGTGAGATTTCACTATAAACAAGCGCGATTGGGAGAATGGCCAGTGTCATCAGTGCAAAAGCTAAAAATGTACCTGGCCCACAATAATTATAAAAAACTGAATCCCAATAACTGACAAATGTGAAAATTGATCCTGTTGCGACGGTGTAAACAAATACGATTTTTAAACTTTTCTGTAATCCATTACTATTTTCTTTGGTTGACACATAAATCCCTTCTTTATAGTTTTGTACAATTGGTAACGGCGCCTGTTACTGTTTGCACTTTAAGTGTACTCCTTTGCTCAATAGTTATCAAGTTGATATTCCGTTATTTAACGTTTTCTTCTGGAAATATTCGTATTATGTGATTTTTTATACATTTTATAAACGCACCAAAAAATCGCCTTCTGGAAGGCGTGCCTTCCGTCCAGCAATCGTTTTTGTTATTTAATTATTCTTGCCCTTTGACTTCAGGCGTTGCGACATCTTCACCAAACCATTTCTGGCTGATTTGTTGGAAGACGCCTTCTTGATAGAGTTCCTTGAAGGCTTTATTCAGCGCTTCAAGTAGCTTCTTATCGGCAGGTCTCACCCCTACCGCAAAGGACTCACTTTCGAATCCTGAAGGAATGGTGTCATACTCGTTGGCAATGCCTTCTGTTGTGAGGTAGTAATCTGCGTATACACGGTCGATGAGTAAAGCGTCGATACGGTCATTCTTTAAGTCGATAATGGCCTCGTTTACGCTTTGGTATTGGTCGGCGTCCCCACCTTTGACACGGTTCTTCAACACTTCTGGATGTTCTTCAAAATCTAACATCCCAGATGACCCGTTTTGTGCGCCAAGGACTTTCCCCTTCATATCTTCTACCGAGTGAATGCCACTTGTTTTCTTCACGACTAAGATTTGCGTATTTTGCATATAGGGAATCGTGAAGGCGACTTTCTCGCGGCGTTCGTCTGTGGCCGAATACCCATTCCAGATGGCGTCAATCGTGCCGTTTTGAAGTTCCGTTTCCTTCATGTCCCAGTCAATCGGTTGGAAGTGAACCGTGATGCCGAGTTTCTTCGACACGTACTGCGCGAGTTCGATATCAAAGCCGGCATAGTCGCCATTCTTTTCCTCGAAGCCCATCGGAACAAAGGTATTATCGAAACCGACTGTGATGCTCTTTTGTTGTTGGTATTTATCCCAGTTATCGACTTTTGGATTGCTTGCCAGTTGCGTGCAGCCTGCAAGGCTCATGACCGCCACCCCTACAAGCGCCAAAAGCCCTAGGATTCCTTTTTGTTTCTTCATAGCGGCCTCCTATTTCGGTTCGAACGTCAATAATTCGTCCGCGATGTTTTCGGCAAAGGTTAAATCGTGGGTCACGACGATTTGCGTCATCCCGAGTTCTTTGTTTTGGAGGATTAACTTCTCTACTTCTAGACGAAGAACTGGGTCGAGCGCTGACGTTGGTTCGTCGTAGCCGATGATTTCAGGGTCAATCATCATCGCACGTGCCAAGGCCACCCGTTGTTTTTGCCCGCCTGAGAGTGAATATGGGAACGCGTCCTCGTGTTCAGCTAGGCCGAGGCGTTCTAAGAGTGCGCGTGCCTTCGCGTTCGCTTCTTCTTGAGGCATGCCGTTCATCTTCACCGGCGAAATCGTTAAGTTTTCTAATACCGATAAATGTGGGAATAATTGGAAGTCTTGGAACACGAATCCAAGCAATTGGCGCTTCGAGAGTTCGTCGAGCGCTAAAGGTTCGCCGTTATAAAACACTTCCCCAGAGTCGATTTTTTCAAGGCCTGCTAACATACGGAGCAAGGTTGTTTTCCCGCCTCCGGAAGGTCCGACAATGGCCAAGATTTTTCCTTCGTGAATGGTTAAGTTGAAATCGGACAAGATTTGTTTATCGCCGAATCGTTTACTAATATTGCGTAATTCTAACATCTGCTTGTCCTCCTATTTATAATAACTGAATTTCTTTTCAATGCGTTTCGCCACAAGCGTCACAATTCCGATAACGATAAGGTAAATCGCCCCTGCTAGAAACATCGGAACGAGGCTGGCGTCGCGGTTGGCTGCGGTACGGCTTGCCAAGATAAGGTCTGAGATTCCAAGCGCGTATACAAGAGACGTATCTTTGACAAGGCTCATGATTTCATTGAAGACACTTGGCAAGACAATCTTCGTCACTTGTGGAAGAACGATATAGCGAATCGTTGCTCCTGGCGTGAATTTCAACACTTTCGCCGCTTCATACTGCCCTTTTGGAATCGTATCGATCCCCCCGCGGAAAATCTCCGCAAAGTACGCCGCATAGTTGAGAGTGAAGGCAATAAGCGCTGCTGGGAGTCGGTCTAGACGAATGCCGACACTTGGCAAGACGTAATAAATAAAGATGAGTTGAAGTAACAGAGGCGTCCCACGCATCACCCAGATGTAGATATGAATGAGCCAGTTGAGTGGCTTCCATTTCAGTTGCATCGCAAAGGCAATGAGAATGCCGAGCGGAATCGAGAAGATGAGCACGAGTGCGAACACTTCTAATGTCGTCACTGCTCCATGTAATAAGCTAGGTAAAATTTCGAGTGAATAGGACAAATAAAGGACCTCCGTCTGTTGTTTGATGCTTTAAAGTATAGCACAACTCATTTATTTGAAAAAGATGAAAGTTTCATGAGAACGGTCTCATTTTTCAAGTTTTTTCATTTCTTTCAAAATAAATAAAAACCGCAACCGGATGCGCTCCAATTGCGGTACGTTTTGTTATTCGAGTACGCCTTGTTCTTTTTTACGACGTTCTTTGATTAAGTCTTTGACCGAAATCAGGACAACGGCTGCAAGAATCATCGCCATGCCGACAAAATCAATCGCAAAGAAATGCTCGTTCATGATAAGGAAGGCAAAGAATACCGCAGAAATCGGTTCGACGGCGGCAATCAAACTACTCTTCACTGGCCCGATATAGCTCGTTCCTTTTAAAAACATCGTGTACGAAATGATCGTTCCAATCAGGATAATTCCTGTTAGTGCTGCAAGAATATCCACACTATACACAAGTTCCATCGTCGTAAGGCCGCTCATCGGGAAGAGAATGACTCCTGCAATGACCATGCCCACTCCAATCACGGTCAGACTTCCATACTCTTGAATGAGTTTAATCGGAAGCATGATATAAATGGCGTACGTGAAGCCACTAAAAATGCCCCAGAAGAGCCCGAGTGGTGTCACGCTGAGTTGATTGAGTTGCCCGTGTGTGGCAATGATGAATGTCCCAAGAATTGCGAGGACAATCGATGTCACTTCAGATGCGGTCGGTGTCGTGCGATTTTTCAAGCACATGTACACCAGAATAATGACCGGACAGAGATACTGCAAGACTGTCGCGGTTCCGGCATTACTGAGGTGAATCGCCTCCAGATAGGTAAACTGGTTCATGAAGAGCCCGATAAACGCAAAGAGCGTAATCTTAGCGTAATTCTTCTTCTCCTTAAAGAAGGCGACCAGTTGACCACGGGTAAACGCATAGCTCATCGCAAGAAGACACACCCCAGAGATAACGAGACGTAGGTCGGTCAAGGCAAGCACACCCATCCCGTGTGCCATCAAGTATTGACCACATGCGCCACTCATCCCCCAGGCAATCCCGGCAAAGAGCGTCATCAAGGTTCCTTTAATGATTTGATTTTTTGGTTGGTTTGGTTGTTCTGTTGTTTTCATACTCTCGATTATAGCACATCTACCAGCGTTTCTTCACGAGTTCAAGTGTTCCAATTTCAGATTTTCCATAGATTCACGATTTCAGTTCCCTGAAGCGATTCGTTTATTGCAGTTCCATTTTATTCTTATGACAAAAGTGTGAATTTTATTTTAGGAAATTGCGCGTTCCACCCTTTTTTGGTACACTTAAAAAGGAAAAATTTAACTAAGGAGGTTTTTATGAAACTTACAGGTAAAGTCACACTCTTAACGGCTGCCCTATTCGCCCTTTCGGCACATGCGGTTGCTGCAGAGACGACACAAACTGAAACGACAGTTCAACCGACGACTGCAGAAGTCACAACGGTTCAACCAACGACAGAAACGACAACGACTGCGGAAGGAACTCTTCCGAAAGATTCTAAGAACGACGTCGATATTCATGTGTATAAGCCAGGTGAAGAACCAAAATACACTGGTCTTTACAAAGCTGACGGCGAAACGTACTACCAAGTGGACAGTAAGCCAATCACGAATACGTGGAAATGGCATGGAGGACGCTGGTACTACTTTGGCGCTGACGGAAAGATGTTGAAATCAACCGTTACTCCAGATGGCTATCTTGTAGACATCGAAGGAATGCTCGTTAGTCCAGGCTGGAACTACCAAGGTGGTAAATGGTACTATGCACTCTCTGGTGGAAAAGTATTCCGTGGCGACTGGAAGAAAATCGGTGGCGGCTGGTACGCATTCCACGATAATGGTGTGATGTACTCTCACGAATGGAGTGGCAGCTATTTCTTAAAAGATAGCGGTGCGATGGCCGACAACGAATGGGTTTTCGACAGAAACTACAATAGTTGGTTCTACATTAAGCCAGGTGGTACTTACGCAAGCCGTCAGTGGAAAGGCGACTACTACTTGAAGGCTGGCGGATATATGGCCCAGAGCGAATTCATTTACGATCCAAATTACAAAGCAACGTACTATTTAAAAGAAGATGGAACCTATGTTAAAAATCAATGGCTTCAAATTAAAGGCAAATGGTACCACTTCCGTAAGTATGGAGAACTCGATACAAATAAATGGATTGGTTCTTACTACGTGAAGGCTGACGGAATGATGGCCGAAAACGAATGGATTTACGATTCGAACTACGGTGGTAAATTCTATCTTCAAGCTGACGGTGTGTATGCTCGAAACATCGTTACCATCGATGGCAAAAAACACGCTTTCCAAGAAAATGGTTTATGGATTGGAGAAGTTCCTGCTCCTGTTAACTACGGCAACTACAAAAACGTGGTCTTCCTTGACCCAGGTCATGGCGGACGTGACCCAGGTGCGGTTTATAACGGACTTCGCGAAAAAGATTTAAACATGTCGATTTATCGTAAACTCCGTAGCGAGCTCGAAAAACTTGGCTACACTGTTTTAACGTCTCGCGACTCAGATGTGTATGTGGACTATGTTACTGAACGTTCTGAAATGGTGAACAAAACGGATGCGGATGTATTTATCAGTATCCACTTCAACGCAACAGGCGTTCCTGGGGCAAACCGTAGCGGTGTGGAAACATACATCTACGAACCAGACGACGACATTAAACCTCGTATTAATAATGTGGCTCATGACAACCCTGTTCGTCTCAGCGAAAGCAAACGTCTAGCCGACAACATTCATAACTCAGTTGTGTCTGTTGCAGGTGCAAACGACCGCGGTGTTCACGGGTCTAACTACGCTGTTCTTCGTGAAACAGTTAAACCTGCCGTTCTAATAGAACTTGGGTACATGGATAGCCCTGAATACAAGAAGATTAGCGATGATAAATACCAAAACAAACTCGTTGAAGGGCTTGTTAAAGGTCTTCGCAACTTCTATAAGACAGCTAAATAAAGACAGTAACGTAAAAGGTTGGCACGAGTGCCAACCTTTTTTTATGACGCATTATCTTCTTCATTCTACGCTCAAAAATTCACTTTATAA
>CAURMP010000040.1:0-11339 GCA_963526005.1 uncultured Streptococcus sp.
CGACTACAGAAGCTCCTACGACTACAGAAGCTCCTACAACTACAGAAGCTCCTACAACTACAGAAGCTCCTACGACTACAGAAGCTCCTACTACAACGGAAGCTCCTACGACTACAGAAGCTCCTACTACAACGGAAGCTCCTACTACAACGGAAGCTCCTACTACAACGGAAGCTCCTACTACAACACCTGGACCAGAGTTACCAAACACTGGTACATCAAACAACACAGCCGTAATTCTAGCAGGAATCATCGTAACAATCTCTGCGATGTTCGTTCTCGTTTCTAAAAAAGCAGAACAAAACTAATCTAAACAAACCTATTTAAAATAGCTAGCAGAATTTCTGCTAGCTTTTTTGTTTTCTCTTATTAAAGCTTATAGAGTTATACGCAGTAGCTGATTGTCATAAGCTTCATCATTCATGATTCGCTTATGCCTTACTCCCTTTTCGCCTAATGTTGCCTCATTTTTAGGAGATATGAAAATAAGTTAGGCGATTCTATCCACCTCCAAGCACCTCTCCCCCCCCTCCGCCGCGGGATTCCAAATGCAATAAGACGTCTGTTCAGTTAACCCTGTTTTCATTGCCATTACACTCCATAAAAAGCACATCTAAAAGCCGACGAAGAAGCCTGCGGATGCTATACAAACCGTAACGTGTTTAGCATTACATGCGAATTAGTTGGCGTAGGAATTTATTCCTTACGCCAACTTTGAGGCTGTAAAGGTGAGAGACTCTTCGAGGCTCGAACCGGTGCATCGTTATGGTATGTATAGCAATAATCCGCTGGGCTTCGAAGTAGGCTTTTAGACCTTCGGTCTATCCTTGACCTATTTTTTTATGAAGAGTATAATTGCCCTTATGAAAAAAACAGCGATTAACTTAACAGACGGGCCGATTTTGCGGTCCATTATTGCATTTGCAATCCCAATTATAATTTCAAATATATTCCAGCAACTATACAACACTGCGGACATCATGATTGTCGGACGATTCCTTGGGCAGGATGCGCTGGCAGCGGTTGGAGCTACAGCCGCCATCTTTGAACTCATCGTCGGCTTTTCGCTTGGAGTCGGAAACGGGATGGGCGTTATCATCGCACGCTATTACGGGGCCAATAACCATCGTCTCTTGAAACGTGCCGTTGGAGCAACTCTTGTCATCGGAGCCTTTCTTAGTCTCCTTGTGGCCATCATCGGAAGTTTCGGCATGTATCCTCTCCTTCAGTTCCTTGGAACGCCTGAGAGTATCATCGACCAGTCGTATGAATATATCTCGATTGTCGTAATCGGTATTGCCGTGACCTTTGCATATAACCTCTGTGCGGGTCTGCTTCGTGCAGTCGGCGACAGTAAGGCGGCACTCTACTTCCTGATTTTCTCAGCGGTAGTAAACGTATTTTTAGATATCTTACTCATTACAACGTTCAACATGGGCGTTGCGGCAGCGGCGATTGCGACGATTATCGCACAAGGCTTATCGGCCGTCCTCTGCTTTATTTATATTAAAAAACGCGCCAGCTTCTTGATTCCAGCAAAGAGTGATTTCGTACGAGACGACGAATTATACATGGACTTACTCAGCCAAGGACTAGCCATGGGACTCATGTCGTCCATCGTATCGATTGGATCCGTGATGCTTCAATCTTCTATCAACGCACTCGGACCAGTCATCATCAGCGCGCAAACTTCGGCACGACGCATCTTCGCGTTCTCGACACTCCCATTCGCAGCGATTGCGGCAGCGATGACGACCTTCACTTCGCAAAACTTCGGGGCAAACAAACCGCACCGTATCGCGAAAGGTATACGTCAAGGAAGTCTCGTAGCGTTCGGTTGGGCGATTCTGGTGTGCATCTTCTTATTCTTTGCAAGTCCTGCGTTAAATGAACTTATCTCTGGTTCAAGCGACCCTGTACTTCTAGACAACGCGGCGCTCTACAACCGTATCGGGTCAGCGTTCTATATCCCGCTTGCGCTTCTATTGATTTTACGAAATAGTTTGCAAGGACTTGGGCAAAAGGTAACGCCATTGGTTTCGAGCTTTATTGAGTTGGTGGGGAAAGTGCTTTTTGTCATCTTCATCATTCCGCACACTGGCTATCTTGGCGTTATTTTCTCTGAGCCAATCATCTGGTGTTTGATGGCGATCTATCTTTCATATGCCTTCTTACGTCATCCGCTTATTAAAGAAGTTCGACACGAGATTTTTTAGAAAAGAGACAAAATAAAACCCTCGGTTTCTTTATAGTGTTGATGGTAAGGACACCGGGCTGAGCTTAAATCTCAGCCCTACCAAGCTTCAAACTGACTCTACGGGTCTTACCCTAGAGTCAGTAATTCACATTGGTTGTTCTTCCTTACCATTCACACTATAGAACCGAGGGATTTTTGTCTCTTTTCACCTCTTCTTACTCTGAGAGATGACGCAAAAAGGCTAATTGTGCTCTCTACTTTAGATAATCGGCACAGAGAGAAACTTCAAGTTAGCCAGTGCTTCAAAGGGATGCTGTCATAGACGGAATGCTACTGGAAGATTTTTAGGTGTTGTTGGATTTCTTTTTGAAAATCCACAACACCTCTTTTTTTACCAAGATTTTAGCGTATAATGAAGGTGAATAAACAGAAAGCGGTGATGAGATGGGACAACTTACAGAACAATTAAGACAGAAGTTTGTGGAGGTGTATGGCACGGAGCCTGAGGAGAGTTTCTTTGCTCCGGGGCGCGTGAATTTAATCGGGGAACATACCGACTATAATGGCGGGCACGTTTTTCCTTGCGCGATTACGCTGGGGACTTACGCGTGGGTGAAGCCACGGTCAGATAAGAAGCTCCGTCTCTATTCGGACAATTTTCCGAAGGATGGTATACGCGAGCTCGATATGACCGACCTGGCATACAGGGGCAGTGACTCGTGGGCAAACTATGTCAAGGGCGTTTTCGTGTACTTGGCAGAGCTTGGGTTCGATTTCCCGCACGGCCTGGACATCGCATTTTACGGAAACATCCCGAACGGCTCGGGCCTCTCATCGTCAGCCTCATTCGAGCTGCTCGTGGGCGTCATCGCTCGCAAAGTATATACTCTAGACATCGACACGCTGGGTCTTGTGAAGGTTGGGAAACGGGTGGAAAATGACTTCATTGGTGTGAATTCCGGCATCATGGACCAGTTCGCTGTAGGGATGGGCAAGAAGGACCACGCCATCTTCCTGGACTGTGCAACGCTGGAATATGAACTGGTTCCAGTGAAACTTGGCGACTATCGTATCGTGATTATGAACACGAATAAACGCCGCGAACTGGCCGATTCAAAATACAACGAACGCTTTGCTGAAACGCGCATTGCCTTGAAGGAACTACAAGAACACGTGGCTATCGAAAGTCTGGGAGACCTCACCATCGATCAGTTCGATGAGTTGAAGCATCACCTATCTAGCGAGCTCTTTGTGAAACGTGCTCGTCATGCCGTCAGTGAAAACGAACGGACAGTGCTTGCGACACGTGTCTTAAAAGAAGGCGACCTCGCTCACTTCGGACGTCTGATGAACGAGAGCCATCTCTCGACTGAACTCGACTACGAAGTGACCGGCAAGGAACTCGACACGCTGGTGCATACCGCTTGGGAACAAAGTGGCTTTCTTGGTGCTCGTATGACAGGTGCGGGATTTGGCGGCTGTGCCATCGCGCTGGTGCATAAGGACCATATCGATGCCTTTAAAGCCAACGTTGCCAAAGTTTATATTGAAGAGATTGGCTACGCTCCAAGCTTCTATATTGCGGAGATTGCGGACGGTGCACATTAGAACATATAAAAAGAGACAAATTTATTCCCTCGGTGTCTTCATAGTGTTGATGGTAAGGACATCGGGCCAACCCTAAGTCTTGGCTCCTACCAAGCTTCAAACTGACTCTACGGGTCTTACCCTAGAGTCAGTAATTCACATTGGTTGTTCTTCCTTACCATTCACACTATAGAACCGAGGGATTTTTGTCTCTTTTCAGTATTTCTACACTTTAAAAGGGAGTATCCACAACTGCAAGTTGACAGGCGCTTCAAAACACTTCTTTTTTTAAACAAGTAAATTAGTGGACACTTCCCTACTTTTCCTGGCAATAGTATAATGAACCTGAGAAGACGGAAAGCGGTGATGAGAGATGCGCAATTATTTAAAATTAAATCAAGATAGATGGAATAATGTAAACAACGACTATACCAAGCCAGTAACACATGAAGAATTAGAAGAAGCTAAGAAGCATCCAATTTCTGTTGCATTAACGGTTGGAAAAAAAGTTCCAGAAGAATGGTTTGAAAAAGCCAACGGGAAAAAGATATTAGGGTTAGCTTGCGGTGGCGGTCAGCAAGGTCCCGTTTTTGCCGCAAAAGGTTATGACGTCACCATAATGGATTTTTCGACATCACAATTACAAAAAGATGAAATGGTTGCTAAAAGAGAAGGTTTAACAATCAACACCGTTCAAGCCGATATGACAAAACCATTCCCATTTGAAGATGAAACGTTTGATATTATCTTTAATCCCGTTTCGAATGTATATATCGAAGACTTAGAAAATATGTATAAAGAAGCCTCTCGCGTATTGAAAAAAGGTGGACTGTTAATGGTCGGATTTATGAATCCTTGGATATACATGTATGACGCCGACGTTGTATGGGACAAACCCGACGAGGAATTATTGTTAAAGTTCTCCATCCCTTTTAATTCAAAAGAGCTTGAAGAGGTCGGCAAAATCACCATCAATCCAGAATACGGATATGAGTTTAGCCATACCTTAGAAACGCAGATTCGAGGGCAACTGAAAAACGGTCTCGCGATGATTGATTTTTATGAATCCTGCGACAAAAGAAATCGATTATCCCGTTATGGGAATGACTATATCGCTACACTTTGCGTTAAACTATAATGTGATAGAACAAATAAGAAAAGGCTAAGCGACAGTCTCGCTTAGCCTTATTTTTCTGGTTGAAAATATCAAAACACCTATTCACCACCTGCTTGTGAAGTGTTATACTTATGGTAGGCAACTAGCCTCTTAAGGAGGTGAGGTTTTAGTGGAAATATTCACTTTATATTTCCTTGCACCACTACATGTGGGACTAATTTTAATATTAGTAGAGTATTTGCTTAACTCTAGCAAGAAAAAATAGTTGTCTTAGCACCAGAACGTTAGATATCGTTTAACGAAAAAAAGAGCATTGGATCTAGACCATCCAATGCTCTTTCTGGCTTTAGTGATTTGAAATATTCACTTTATTTCTTGCTCCTTTAATATACCATAAATTTCTTTAATGTCAAGATAAGCTGCATTCAAGGTAAAAGGAAGCCTTCGGTCTTTTTTTGCTTATTTTTGAACTGACACAACTTCGAGGTCGCCGTTTTCGTTCTGAAGAACCTTAAACATAATCTCCATGCCTTCCTTCAATCCGTCTGGGTGCTTCGAGTCCATCAAGAGCGTGCCAAAGCATTGGTTGCCTTCCACGCGCGAGATGCGGACCCACAAGCGTTCGGGATCCTTCGTTTTGTCTTCGTAGTAGAAAGCTACGCCAAAGTCATCGGGATGCTCGCGGCGGCGGAATCGGTCGAGGCCTTGGAAGGTACGTGTTTCTTCTTTTTCTTTGCTCTTTGTGTCATATACTTCGGCAATGACGCGTCTTGCACGGTCTACGATATACGGATCGACTTCAATCCATTTCATCGAACAAAACTCGCAGTCGTCGAGGTTCGCTAGACGAATGAGATACATCGTCTCTTCTGGAATGAGGCGCATGTCTAGCGTTGTTTCTCCCTCTTTTGCGATCCATAGCGGTTGAAACGATACGCCAGCCTCTTCGTCGATATATCCGTAGAGGACAAGCCCCGTGTCGCCGGCCTTGGCTACTTCTGGCATCACGTCTTCGATTAACGCCGCACAGCGAACGTAGACGAGTTGATGGTAGAAGCTACGGAAAGAGGCGTCTTTTACTTTTTGCATCTGGCTTGCGATTGGAATTTCATTTGGGAAGAGTTCTCCTTTGATGTCGAGTCCTGGCGCAAAACCGCATCGGTCAAGCCACTCCGGACTTGTCACCTCTGGAATCGGTTCGGCGTGGGCCTTGGAGGCGAAACGCTCTCTGCTATCGGCCACAATGTCCACCGGCAGGTCCAGATTCACATGCTCCATCCATTTCCAACGATAATCGTCCGGCAAATGCAAGAGGAGAATCTGCGTCTTGCCTTCATGCTCGTAAATGTCCAGCACCTTGAAGTGGCTGTCGCGGTTAGCAACGTGTAGCCCCCAGTTGGTGCCGTGCTCCGCCTTCGTCAAATCAAAGAGGTGGTTGGATAAAATGCTGAAACGGTGCGTCGTCACCATGCCCCCAACGCGACTCGTCGCATCGGTAAAGGCCGCGTTACGCACGATCTGCCCCACGTGGAACTTCGATGCTTCTTCCGGCGTTAGGTTGATGTCTCTAGCAAAGAGCTGCAATCCCGGCAGCATCTCATTCATTAGTTGTTCGAGTTGTTGTACTTCTGTCATTCTTCTTCTCCTGTCTTACCACAATGCACGTTCTAGTGTGTCGTTCTCGTACGGTTCGAGGTTCACTACGGCCGACTTGATCGTTCCATCCGCTTTCTTAGTCGTCTGTGGCTCTGATTCGCCGATTAACAGCACCCTGATTCCTTCTTTTTTGGCAAATACGATGACCGATGTCCCTGATTCAGACACATAACACTCCACGATTTCGTAAGAGTCGCCTCCAGATTGGAAATTCAGCCCTTCCCACTTGAAGTTCGCCTTCTTGCCCGATACCGTAGCATATTTGAAAAGCTGGTCTGGAACGGCTAAATCATAGTACTCGCGCTGGGTCGCTGGACTCGTGCGCTCATAGATTTCGCCTCTTTTACGCGCGTAAATGGCCATCGCATCCGCAATCGACTGGTTCGCAGACGCGTCAGATGTTGCTTTCCATGTCGCATTGTCGGTAAAGCCTTTAAGTAAATCAGCGTCCTTCACGACTTGGAAGGCTGCTTTTGAGAGCGTCTCACGCGTCACATTCGTCGCACGAAGAACGATCGGCTCTCCGTCTTCATACCCAAAGAGGAACGCCTCTTTCTTCGCAGCGTCCAGATACGCTTCCACCACCATCACTTCGTAGTCGTTTGAGGCCACAACGCCCATCATATTCCATTTGACCTTATCGCCATTGATGGTCGCCCCATCCATGTGAATCGCTTCGTGCAAGGCCTCGAAATGCTGCCCAGTAGACACATTCCACCGCTTCATGAAGTCGCTAAATCCAGTCGCATTAAAACGAACCAAGAGCTCCAAGTCCGAATAGGCATCGTCGATATCATCCTTGTCGCTTGGAAACTGCGCAAACATCTCGTCACGGACCTTCTTGGCCGCGGCTAATCCTTCTGTGATATCGGCATCCTTGGCCGCCACATTATACGCCAGTTGCAACATCTCAAAATACGTCGCGTGCTCAGTCTGGGCAACTGTCGTCGGTGCCACCGTTGTCGCTTGAACTGTCGTAGGCGCCTGGGTCGTCACTTCTTCTGGCTTCTTGTTGCATGCGGCAAGTGCCAATACACAAAGCGCTGATGCTAGGATTTGTCTTCTCTTCATACTCTCTCCTCCAATCATGAAAACCTTCTCTATTCATGCTTATTATAGCATAGGTGGGAAAGAAAAAGGGATTGGCAATAATAATTGTAAGAAATTTTACTGCCAATCCCATACTCTTTAGTTTTTATTTTACTTTAACACTTTCTATTATTTTCAACAGAATTTTCCCGCAACACTCTGCATCAGCACAGGCTCTATGGGTTGCCAAATTTTTAATTTCAAAATACTCTGCTAATGTTGGTTGTTTGTGATTTTCTACCTCTTTTACATATTTTCTTGCAATCTGAAGGGTATCAAAATATTTGAGAGAAGTTGACACACCGCTTCTGTTGAAAGCTGTATCCAAAAACGAAAAATCAAAACTTGCATTATGTGCACAAAACAAAACACTTCTTTTAGAAATTTCATTTATATAATTATCAAACAACTTGATAACTTCTTTTTCACTTAGTTCATTAGCTACCATCGAATCTGTAATATTATTTACTTTCTTAGCACTAGCTGGTATTTTTTTCGTCGGTTTTATCAATCTATCAAATGTGCTTACTATCTCCCCATTTTTAAAATATACAGCACCAATTTCAATAATTTCTTCTACTTCTGGTTTTAGTCCCGTTGTTTCAATATCAACAACAACAAACTCTTTTAAATTTTCAACTTGCTTTTTTGTGAGATTTATCTTTTCCATATCAATAATGACTTCTCTATTATCATCATTTACATTATCTATCTTCCCATTAATTCTCTTAAAAAACTGTTCAAACACCATTTTCACCTTTCCTTTCTGCATTTTCTTTTTCTCAACCTGATACTGTCACAATCATATTTATCACCACTCCAGTTCACTAATTGATTTGCCCTCATTTCTCAACAAGTTACATTATTTCATTCATTTTAATGAGTTTAAATGTCTTAATTTGCTGTTTTTATATATTATCTTGCTGTTTTTTTATCAAAGAAGGCTTGATTCATATCGCTATGAACGGTATTTCTTCTTTCACTGATTAAATATATTAATTGTCGATACCTATTTCTGTTATCGGCCTAACATATTAGAACTACTACCGTTAATCAAATTTTTTCAAAGTAACATATATGCTACTGTAGCATATATGTTACATTTTGATTTTTTGTAGCACTTTTTTGCGCTTATAAAACGCTATTCAAATAATAAATATCGTTGCTTGAAAATATATAATATTAGTTACAAGATAGTCGGTTTCACTCTGTTTATAACTAAAGAAATATGTAAAGTTAATTATTTTACTCAAGCTCTGCTTAAAACACCTCTCTCAGTGCTACTTTTTGATACATCATCTTTTATATGGTAATGTCCGATTTTTATATTCCAAAAGATCATTTGCGGGAATTATTCCTATTTTCTATAGAAATATTATTTTTAATTTTTTAGTACGATTTATCGTCTTTTTGCATATTTTTGTCAGAATATCGGCCTTATTTAACGCAAAAAAACCAGGGCCTTCGCCCTGGTTTTTCATATCCATTTATTCTATTTCATCCCATTATATATCTCATCTGCAATCTCAAACCCGATTTGAGATTGCTGCTCTGCCGTCAAGGCGTGGCCTGTGTCCTCCAATGTGGTGAGGCGTGCGTCTTTTAGACGTTTCATTGCTTTTTGTGAGGCGGTGAGTGGCACGATATTGTCGTCTTTGCCGTGATAAATATGCACAGGCATCCCAAGCTTGTCTAGGTTCGCGTAGGCGTCCATGTTGTAGATGTCCGTGATGTAAATCTTGCCGATTTTCGTGCCGAGTAAGTTAAAGGTCTCGGGTACTTCGTCTAGTTTCGGGAAGCTACTTCTAATATCGTCCGGCAGTGAAAATGCAGGATAGAACAAGAAGAGGCCTGCGATATTAGTAAGTTCTTCTGCGGTCAGTGCCGTGACGAGTCCGCCCTGGCTACTTCCCATGAGGTAAATTTTCTGCGGATCGGCATATTCCATGCCGCTTGCGATACGGATGGCATCCTTCAAGTTTTGCACTTCGGTTAGAACAGACATCTCGGTCGTCAACCCTTCACTCATCGGGGCCGATGAAGACGAGCCTCCTGCAAACTCCAAGCTGAAGACTGCAATGCCGGCTTTGGCTAATGTCTTCTGCACTTCTTCCTCGTGTTCGACGTTGGCGCCCAGTCCGTGGCTAAAAATCACGAGTGGCACCCGTCCTTCCACGTCTGGCACAAAGGCACGTGCATAGAGATTCTTACCATTACTTTCGAAGTCATATTCTTTTACAGTATACGTGCCGTCAGTCTTCACTTCGACACGCACCTCTTGTGTGGTTTGTGGCGTCTGCGCGGTCGTGTTCGTTGTATTCGTGCTAGTCGTCGTTCCACATGCTGCGAGTAGCATCGCCACGCCAATTGCCATTAATCCTTTTTTCATTCATTTCCAACTTTCATTTTTGGTTGAGGCCTTTGCCCTTTTAAGTAGTCTACCCGCTAAGTCTTGGAACCTCAACTTTTTTGCATAAAAAATCGACCGCAAGTTCTCCCTGCAGTCGGTTCGTTTGTTTACACTAAAAATTCTAATAATTCCGCGTAGCTTCTCACTTCCACGGTTGGCTTGATGGCGGTTCTGTTTTCTTTTGCCGCTAGATTCATCCAAATCGTGTCGATACCCGCGTTGATGCCGCCTTGGATATCCGCTGTCAGCGAGTCGCCGATGATTATGGCTTTGTCCTTGTCGTAGTCTTGAATCTCACCAGCTACTCGTTCAAAGAAGGCTTCACTCGGTTTTTGTGCCCCGACTTCTTCCGAGATGAACACCTTTTTGAAGTATTTCGCAATCGGTGAGTTCGACAAGCGCCCCTTTTGAATCGTTGTGATACCGTTTGTGGCAGCGTATAAGTCATATCCTGCGTCACGCAACGCTTGAAGCAACTCCTCCGCTCCTTCATACGTTTGCCCTTGCGTTCCGAGGATAGCTTCGTAATCTGCCGCGAGTTCCTTCCCGTCTTTTTCAAAACCGAAGTGATCGAACAACTTCGCAAAGCGCGTTTCTACGAGTTCCTCACGCGTGATTTCGTCCTTTTCCAACGAACGCCACATGGCACGATTCATCGGCACGTAGACGTCAATATACGCCTCGACATCCTCCACACCTTGCTGTTCCAAAAGCTTTGTCAGCGCGTAATTCTCCGCCGAATGAAAGTCCCAGAGCGTTGAATCCAGATCGAATAATAGTGTTTTATAAATCATGTCCCTAACCTCTTTTTGTAAAATTATAACCCGTAAGTTTTGTATTTTTTAACAAGCGACTGTGCGCGTTTGACGTAGTCGTTCTCGTTTTCATGAAGGGCCTCTAGTGCTTCTTGGGCAACTGGCAAGAGTGCGCGGATGTCTTTTTGAATGAAGAGCTGATTACGTGCGTCTAACGCCTTTGCAAAAAATAACCCGAACATCCACACGATTACAAGCGGGAAGAACACGAGCATTTCTTCGTTACTGAGGGTAATCATAAAGTTCTCTGATTTCCCACCGTTGACATAGAAGATAAACGCCACGAGTCCAATCGTCAGGAGCACGAGGATGCCCACGAGGACGTAAAAATACTTCATGAGGTGCTGCACTCCCGGACTTTCATACGGCAGCTCGATGTCTAGACCGCTCTCCCCGACAAGGCGTTCGGTCAATGCGCGAAACTCTTGTGCTTCATTTTTTCTGTATCGAATTCTTTGTAAATCCATG
>CAURMP010000041.1:0-10486 GCA_963526005.1 uncultured Streptococcus sp.
GATCTGGAGTTGGTTTCTCTGGATCTGGAGTTGGTTTCTCTGGATCTGGAGTTGGGTCCGGTGTTGGATCCACAGTTTCCTTAACTTCTTTCAATCCTTCAACTAATTTAGCAATTGCATTTGGTGTTAATAAGTTCTGATCTGCAAGACCTTTCTTGTACGCTTCTACAGCAGCCAAGTATTCTTTTGCATCTTTACGATCAATTTTACTTACGCGTTCAATTTCAGCGTTTAATGCAGATTCATCTACTGGTTTATCTTCTTCGGCTGGAAGAACGAAGCGTAACTCTACTGCTGAGATATGACCTGGGTCCCCATAAGTTTCATTACCTGTAAAGATGGCTTTCTTCACTTTAATTGGAGCATCGAAGTTTATAACTTTAGTCTTCGCATCATTTCTCCATTCACGGAAACTGAAACTATGTTCTTTACCATTTTCATCAAAGACACGTAAGCTACCCGCTCTAACACGTCCATTTTGTCCAGATGAACGCGGTACATATTCAAATCGAGTGGCTTCAATTGGATTTCTAAAGGTTACTGTTAAATCTGAACCAAGACTATCCACTCCCCAAGGTGTGTGCCACATTGTATTTGGATTTTCATCAAAAGCAAAATATGGGTTTCCTTCTGTAGGTTCATCTGGTTGGTATACCGCTCTTAATTCTTCAATATCTGACCAATCTGGTGCTACACGTTTAACCTTAAGAGCACTTTTCGCAGTATTTACTGCTTCGATAAGTGCTTTAGCATCTTCCACACTAATATCATCGTCTACTTCTAATAAAGCTGCGACAGCATCTTTATAAGCATTCAGTGTTTCTTTAGTGTAATCACCATTCACGACTGGTGTGCTCTTTTCAAATGCATCATCCGCAAGCATCTTACCAGTCAATTTAACTTCTTCAATTTCTAGGTTATCTAACATGAAGTCTTTGTAACCTTTGAAGTTAATGTCATTATTGTTTGTATCTCCTTTTGTATCCGCACCACGCGCATTTGAGTAGATACCAATCCAAGTGTTTCCACCTTTTTCACCTGTCACATAGTAGCTTACTTTCTTAGGAGTATTTGAATTTTCCCAAGTGTTTTCTAAGTCGAATTTCGTTAATTTACTACGACGACTATTTTCGCCATTACCGATGACGAATGAGTATGCTCCATGTGAACCAGCTTCATAGTCGAAGGTTACTTTATAAGTCTTACCTTCTTCAAAGCGGAAGTTTTGTGGAATTGTTTGATAAACAAGTCTGTCTCGACCTGATAATCCATTTGTCTTCAATGACCAGTTGCCTTCGATAACGTCGTTGACTTTCTTACCGTTCCAGCCACGTTGAGTGTATGGTTCGTGTTTTTCAGATAAGTGAGTACGGTTATCTGATACCCCTTCAACATCCCCTACTACGAATGGGAAGATACCTTGAGGCACTTCTTCAAAGTCTTGTTTGAATTTACCATTTCCTGTGTCGTGTTTTTTGTTATACATGACAGATTGGTTTTCAAATACACGAATTTCATCGAAGTAAGTTGCTGCTTCATCTGCATCACGTCCAAGTTCTAATGTCACGTTAGAAACATCTTCGCCTGTTGTGAAGTATACATACATGTTTTGGAAGTAACTTGTATTATCCACTGTCGCATTCTTCTTAAGTGTGTTATGCGCATGTGCTTGTACATAGTTCTTCGCAATTGATTTGTTTGTGTAGTTAGAAATTACTTTGTCGCCTACACGGATTGTGATATCTGCACGTGCATCGCTTCGGTTATCCACGCCTACATAAACAGCATATCTAGTGTTTGGTTTCAAATCTGTTAAGCGTTGTTTCAATGTCACACGTTCAGTGTTTCCTTGAATACGTAACATTTCGTTAGCTCCTTGAGATTTCACGATTTCAGCATGAGCGCTGTCACCAGTTTTTTCCCAATGGTCTAATGTTCCGCTGTTGAAACCTTGGTCATAGATGTGTAGACCTTCACTCCAAACCATTGTCTTCTTGCCTTGAGCAGCTTTGTAAAGTACATATGGTTGGTTTGCATCTCCCGTAATTTGAATCTTACGGTCTGCGCCGACTGTTAATTCTACAACATCTTTCTTACCTTGGTCTGTTAGACGGTAAAGGTATACTTTATCTCCAGTCCAATCTTCTGGAAGAGTCCATTCAGTTGTTCCACCTTCAGTTGTGTAGAAGTACATCTTTTCTTTGTCGCCTGTTAAAGCTTTACCATTTTCATCCCAGTTCCATGGTACTAAATAGCTTCCACCATTTTCGATCACACGACTGTTTAATGTTGTGACACGTTTGCGGTAGTCTGGGCTGTTAGGGTCGTTTGATTGACGAACAATCTTCACTTCGTCCCCATTGTCATTTGTTAAATGAATTTCCATTTCTGGAGTCCACTTGTAGTTTTGACCATTGTCACTCATTGCAACTGGGTTACCGTTTACCCATTTAGATACTTTGTAGTGTTGGAAGTACTTCGTCATAATGTTGTTTTCGAAGAGGTTACGAATATATCCTTCGTAGTCGCTTCGACCTTGCCATCCTTCGAAGTCTTTCATGTTATATCCACCTAGTAATGGATAGTTAGCAGCACCACCATAACTTGGATAGTCACCCACCCATGAATCTTTTTGGTGGTTACGGATGAATCGAGTGATATTTGAGTTAATCCCTTTCAGTGTATATCCACCGTAAGTTAAGTCAGCTGCCCAGTGTTGGAATGTTGAGTCATATTCCGCACCATAACCCCACTCAATTGTCATACGCCAGCCTTGCGAATTAATTTCTTTAGAAATAATGTGAGTTGGCCAAGCAGTGTTGTCTCCTGATTGTCCATTTCCCCAAACATCTAAATAAATGAAGTCTAGTCCATCACCGAGTTTTTCTTTTAATTCTTTCCAACGAGCAAGACGGTCATGTGATAAGTCATATTCTGCATCAATGTTGATACCTTGGTCTAACCAGTTCCAACCGTACATATATGTTCCATCAGAGTTTCTACGTAAAATTGCTTCGCTGAAGTATTTAGATTCAGGATATGTTTCAGAAGCATTTACGTGAATACCGATTTTAGCACCGTATTCTTTTGCTCTAGCTAATAATTTCTTGAAGTCTTCAACGCCACCGATTCTCTTACCGATATCTGCATAGTTTAAGTGACCTGAGTCGTGACCTTCACTACCATATCCTTTAAGTAGGATTGATTGACCTAAACCATCCGTGTGTAAGTTAATCTTCTTAATTCCATCTAATGTCATTAAGAATGGGTTTTGCGCTTGAGATGCAAAGTTCATCGCAATACGATACGCTACTAAATCTGGAACAGATTCCGCCCCTTTTGGATTGTTCATGATATTACGATATGCAATCGCACCATCTTGCCAGTCCACCACATTATCTTTGTTTAAGTCTTTTGTAATGACTACTTTAGAACTTGGTAATTCCAATGTGTATTCAGGGAATACTAAGTTCTTATAAGCACGTTGATACCAATAAGGTGAGCTTTGAATACCAATGTAGTTTACGCCATCAACTCTTTGTAGGGCAGTTGTTACACGTGCAAAGTCATTTCCTTGGTAAGTGAATTGTGAGTTACTCCAAACAGACGCTGCTAATTCATTTGAAGAAACAAAGCCATACATGAAGCCATAAGCGTAATCATTCATTTTGCCTGTCTTCAAGTCTAAATGATAATCCCCTGCTCTATGTGTGTTTGTGGACATTTGTGCTCCGTCAAACTTCGCATTTTGTTTATTAGAACCTACAGAAACTAATGTGTTTCCTGGGAATTCAATAGTTTGGATTAATTTTCGAACATTGTCGACTGGTTTACCCATTTCAACATTGTTTTTGTTGACTACTTTAGTCACATCGAAATGCATTTCGTTGCCGACTAATTGTAATTTCACAGTGATATCAGCGTTGATGAATTCATCATCGTTTCTAACTGTCATTACATATTCTGCAGTAGTGTCATCAATTTTACGGTATTGAACTTCTGGAGTGACTAACACACCGTTAATTGACATTTTATCTAATTTTTGAACTTGACCTGTTAACGTTTTTCCATCTAATTCATATTCTTTAACACGTGGAAACGCCGTGTCGATAATCGCTTTTAATTGTTCAGATTGTAAAGTTTCGTAATGAACATCTTGGTCATTACGACGGAAACCATCATCTACAGCTGGTTTTTCTTCCTCTGGTTTAATGTTTTCTTGGTTATCCGCTTTGATCGAAATAGAAGATAATTCTGTACCGTAAGTACCAGCTTTGAGGTAAACTTTATTCACATCAGCTAAAGCGTTCTTGACAGCTTCTGGAACGACTTCTGTGCTAAATAAAGTTTGTCCATTATTTGTAGCATTTAATTGACCGTCTTTCTTGTACACGATAGATAGGTGGTTTTCTTCACCCACATTTGGTGATTCTACTCGAGTCTTGCTATACCAAGTATTTACATTTGGTCCTTTGTATTGCCAGAACCAACCACCCTTGTCATACCCAACAAAGATGTTGTTGTCATTATCTTTATATTTTACATAAACCCCAAAACGAGTTTCAGCTGGAGGAGTGTTTGCCTTGAACGTTAAGTCAACGCTTACATTTCCTTCCGCATCCGCTTGTAATCCAGCTTTTTCAAATAAAGCTTCATTTGCTCCATTGTCGTTAGCTGTTGTTGAAGTTAATTTGTTGTAGCGTACTCCGCCTTCTTCAACGACTTCAACTTTCCCTTTCACACGGCTTACTGCGTCCCACTCTTTTTTCACTTCGGCTGTTGCTTCACGAGTTTCACCAGTTGCTTCACGAGTTTCACCAGTCGCTTCACGAGTTTCTCCCGTTGCTTCTGCGGCTGGTTTTTCCTCAGCTGGTTTAGCTTCAGCAGGTTTAGCCTCCGCTTTTTCGGTTGCTGCGTCAGTAGCTTTTTCTTCTACTTTATCCGTTGCCTCCGTATTCGCAGCTTCATTAGAAACTGCTTGTTTTTCTTCTTTTGGCGTAACTTCAGTCGCCGTGGCACCAGATTCTACTGCTGGTTTCTCTTCAGCAGTGGCCGCCTCACTAGCCGGCGTGTTTTCTACGGCTGTCGCTACTACCTCTGTTGCAGCAGCTTCAGTTGCAGAAACTGGTTGAAGTGTACCAAAAAAGAAAGCCCCAATGATAACTGAACATGTACCAACAGTGAGCTTTCTAATAGAGAAGCGCTGTCTCTTCTCCATATTTTGACGATTATACATAATACCCCTCCTTAATATTATAAAAACGTTTCCATAAATAATTTTAGCACTATCTTTTAGGTGCTACTTGGACTTTTTTGCTCTTTACTAGTACTATTTTGCTATATTTAAAGCGCTTTCATAATTTCTTCAAGGAATTAGCAAAATTAAATCAAAAAGGCTCCTAGCAACCATTGCTAGGAGTCCTCTTTTCGCTATTTTTGTCCCATATCTTTCACTTTCATAATACGAGTGATACTTGCTCTCTCGTTTTCTTCCAGCTTCATTTCGATAAAGTAAATCGTTTCTTCTAATTGTGGGATCAATCGATATTCAAGGGCGTTTACACGACGTCTTGTTTTCTCGATTTCATCTGCTAGTAGTTGACAAGTTTTTTCAATCTCCGTCAATTCTAGCAATTCATTTAATACACTTGAGATTTGTTCTACAGAATCATCAATCTCACTGTTGGAGTTTAAGTAACCATATTTAAAGTCACTTTCCTCTGTTTCATCCTTCACAGTGAAATGCATTTCTGGAACGTAAACACTCATAATGTTCTTTTCTTGAAGATCCAAGGATACGCTTTGTGGTGGAATCGCCACAAGTTCTTCGATAAACGCTTCTTCCAACGTTGCTTTTGCAAGAACGAAGCTCTTCATTCCTTCCACAAGACGACCTTCGACCGCCTCACGTAACGCATTGTTTTTTCGAATTAGTTCGATGAACTGACGCATTAACTCATCTTGTTTATCTTTTAGGAGCTTATGCCCACGTTTTGAGACAACGAGACGATGTTTTAATTTTGTCAATTCCATACGAGTTGGTTTGACGTTCAATCGTGCCAAAGGAATCACTCCCCTTTCGGAAGAAATTCATCTAATAACTCGTCCTTGATACGTTTTAATTCCGTACGCGGTAAGATGGATAGTAATTCCCATCCTAAATCAAGTGTTTCTTGAATTGAACGGTTCTTGTAGAAGCCTTGTCCAACATATTCACGTTCGAAACGTTCAGTGAATTCTACATATTTCTTATCTGTTTTTGATAATGCAGATTCCCCTAATACAACTGCAAGTTCTTTAGCTTGTTTACCAGTTGCATATGCCGCGAATAATTGGTTCATCGTTGGCGCGTGGTCCTTACGAGTCTTTCCTTCACCTGAACCTTTATCTTTTAGACGAGATAATGAAGGCAATACGTTAATTGGAGGTTGAATCCCTTGTTTATCAAGAGCACGGTCCAAAATAATTTGTCCTTCTGTAATATATCCTGTTAAGTCAGGGATTGGGTGAGTAATATCATCTTCAGGCATTGAAAGGATCGGAATTTGAGTTACAGATCCTGGTTTGCCAACGATACGTCCTGCACGTTCGTAAATTGTTGAAAGGTTTGTATATAAGTAACCTGGATATCCACGACGTCCTGGAACTTCACGACGAGCCGCTGAAATTTCACGAAGCGCTTCACAGTAGTTTGTCATGTCTGTCATGATAACAAGTACGTGCATTCCTTTTTCAAACGCTAAGTACTCAGCTGTTGTTAATGCGATTTTTGGGGTCGCAATACGTTCGATGGCTGGGTCACTGGCTAAGTTTAGGAACATTACTGAACGGTCAATCGCCCCTGTCTTACGGAAGTCTTCCATGAAGTATTCCGCTTCGTCGAAGGTAATCCCCATTGCAGCAAATACTACCGCGAATTTTTCGTCGCTATTTAATACAGTCGCTTGACGTGCGATTTGGGCTGCTAACTCTTTGTGAGGAAGCCCTGAACCAGAGAATACTGGTAATTTTTGTCCACGAACAAGAGTGTTCAAGTGGTCAATGGCAGAAATCCCTGTTTGGATAAATTCATCGGGATAGTCACGAGAAACTGGGTTAATCGCTTGTCCGTTTACGTCTAAAGTCGCTTCTGGAAGGATTTCAGGACCATTATCCATCACGTTCCCCATTCCATCAAAAATACGACCAATCATGTCTTCAGATACGTTTAATGATAATGGTTTACCACGGAAACGTACTTTTGTATCACGAATGTTAATGCCGCTTGGTCCTTCAAAAATCTGAACCATCGCTTTATCTTCGTTTACTTCCAGTACTTGTCCATGACGTAATTCACCATTTTGTAATTGAATTTCAACTAACTCATCATATTTAACGCCTTCGACTTGTTCAACCATCATTAAAGGGCCAACAACTTCACTAATCGTACGATACTCTTTAAGCATGTGTCATCCCTCCATGTTGAATTGTTTTTTCGATATCTGCTTTGATTTGAGCTTTAATTTCTTCAAAGCGTGCAATCTCAGCTTCTGGAATATATTTAGAACGAGCAATACGGTCACGTACTTCTTCTGTTCCATCCATAATTTCCGCATAGTAAGAACCAAGTTTCATCGCATTACGAGCTTCTTTTTCGAACGTTAAGATGAGCTCTAACATACGATATTGTTTTTCGCGTGATGTAAATGTATCAACATCGTCAAACGCGTTTTGTTGTAAGAAGTCTTCACGAAGAGATTTCGCGATTGTCATTGTTAGACGGTCACGTTCAGATAATGATTCAAGACCAACTAAACGAACGATTTCTTCTAAGCTTGCTTCTTCTTGTAATGTGTTCATTGCATGTTGAACAAATTCAGACCAGTTCGAATGCACATTCTCATCCATGTATTTACCAACTTCTGGGTCATACAATGAGTAAGACGTTAACCAGTTCATAGATGGGAAGTGACGTTTTTGCGCCAATGTTGCATCTAATCCCCAGAATACTTTCGCAACACGTAATGTATTTTGTGTTACTGGTTCTGATGTGTCTCCCCCTGGAGGTGATACGGCACCGATAGCTGTAATGGTCCCTTCACGACCTTCGCTACCTAATGTTTCAACACGTCCTGCACGTTCGTAGTATTCTGCGATACGGCTTCCTAAGTAAGCTGGGTACCCTTCGTCCCCTGGCATTTCTTCTAGACGTCCAGACATTTCACGAAGCGCTTCTGCCCAACGTGATGTTGAGTCAGCCATGATAGCTACGTTATATCCCATATCACGGAAATATTCCGCAATCGTGATTCCTGTATAAATAGACGCTTCACGAGCTGCTACCGGCATGTTAGAAGTGTTTGCGATTAAGATCGTACGTTCCATGATCGATTCGCCAGTTGTTGGATCAATCAATTCAGGGAATTCGTTCAATACGTCTGTCATTTCGTTTCCACGTTCACCACAACCTACGTACACTACGATATCCACGTCAGCCCATTTTGCAATTTGGTGTTGCACCACTGTTTTACCAGCTCCGAATGGTCCTGGTACAGCTGCTGCTCCCCCTTTTGTTACTGGGAAGAAAGTATCGATAACACGTTGTCCTGTTAACATTGGAACTTCAGTGTTTTTCTTTACTTTATATGGACGACCACGACGTACTGGCCAACGTTGAATTAAGTTGAAATCACGTACGCCTGATTCTGTTTCGACTTGGTACACTGTATCTTCAATTTTGAAGTTTCCAGCTTCCACTTTTACTAATTTACCTTTAACACCGTAAGGCACCATGATTTTATGTTGTACAACTTTTGTTTCTTGTACATAACCAATAATGTCTCCGGCTTCGACTTCTTGACCAACTGATGCAGTAGGAATGAATTCCCACTCTTTTTCACGGTCAAGTGCATCCACGTTTGTTCCGCGGACTAAGAAGTCACTTTGTGATACTTCTTTAAATTTATTGAGGGGACGTTGAATCCCATCAAACATTTGAGATACAATCCCTGGTGCCAATTCAACAGATAATGCTTCCCCTGTTGTTTCGACGGGTTCTCCTGGTCCAATTCCTGAAGTTTCTTCATATACTTGAATGGATGCAATATCTTTACGCATTTCGATGATTTCACCGATAAGGCCTAGATGACCCACACGACAAATATCTTGAATATTCGCATCTTCCATTCCTTCAGCAGTCACAAGAGGACCTGATACTTTTACGATTCTTCCGATCTTCACTGAGGTACCTCCCTTAGTTTCGTGTATTGGTTGGTTATAAGATGTTTTGTCCAACCGCTTTTTCAACATTTTCTTGAATTCTTGATTTTCCAATTCCTAAAGACCCTTTATGGTTCGGAATAAGAATGATGGCTGGTGAAATTTCCGCATCATAACGACGAATCGTTTCCGGAATCTGACTAGCAATTGCTTCCGTTACATAAATGATGCCGACTTCCTCTTCACTAAGTTCATCAATCATCCTTCGTGCCGTTTGCGCATCGTGGCAAGGATACACGTTAAATCCTAAAATTTTAAAAGGAAGGATGGAATCTTTGTCGCCAACTACGGCAATTTTATGAGACATAAACTGGTCGCATCCTTTCTCTTAATTGTTCTTCTGTAAACTCATTGTCCACACCGACCAGTAATAGACGGAGGTTTTTGACTTCCATCTCAAGCGCATGAATATACGCTAGACTTGGCAGCGGCCCAAATGGTTCAAAAGTCGCTTCTTCTAGAATTTGATGAATCAATTCTTCTTTTAATAATTCCAATGCAAAGACTGGATGTTCTTCCTGTTCTAAAATCGCAACAAACTTGTCATAGTATGGAACATGACGATAAAGGTCAACAAGAGCCTCTGTGCCCTTTTCATGCACTTCGTCGATTAATAACGTCTTATCTACAGTACCTTCGCTAGACAATACCCCAATTAAGAATGAGCGTGATTGTTTTTGCTTTGTGGCACGAATTAATGTCGTGATGTTTTCCATATCAATCATAATGTTCACGATTTGATGGATGGCCTCTTGATTCATTGTACGGTCGATGAGTCGAAGATGTTTGAAATAGTAGCGATCCATAAATACATCGGCTGCTTCGAGGCGACCAAAGTTTTCAAAATCGGCATACGCTTCACGAACCCCTTCAATCATGATGTCTGGTACATCGAGAGAATCTTGAGTTTCGACTAATTGATTTAATGTATCGAGAGAATAACGTCCTAACGGTACACATAAATGTTTTAAGTCTTTTCCAGAGAACTTCGATTTTAGAAGAACTTTTAAATTATGGTAAGTGTAACGAATCGAGAATACATCAAGAAGTGATGCATCTGGAATGAGTTCTAATACCTCATCATAGTTGCGCTTCAAATGGGCATCTAGGACTGGGTCGAACTGTCTTGATTCGAGAACTTCTTGTACATCTACCTCATAACTTGTCTTTTGCAAGGCTTCTAATGCTTGTTGTAAGGATTTAGATACGAGAATCCCATTCAATTGTT
>CAURMP010000042.1:0-10468 GCA_963526005.1 uncultured Streptococcus sp.
CAACAGTGTTTGGGAAGGCTTTTTTTGGGTTTGAAAAAATTTTGAAGAATTTTGTTGACAAGGGTTCTATCAAAGAGTATACTCTAAAACGTAAAACTTACGATTTAGAAAGTGAGAGAATTATGAACAAGAAAGAAAAGGTTATTTTAGGAGGGGCAGTTGCGCTAGGCTTGCTATTTGCATCAGGTGCCGTATTAACACAGCAACAAGCTGCATCGACTGACACAACAACCGAGGAGACAACCATTGATGCCGAGCGTATGGCAAAATACGAACAGGCAGCGAAAGAAATTAAAGACAATAAACCAAAGACAATTGTCGGAGAAGTCTTCGAGAATGGGTATTTGAAAAAACACGGAGACCATTATCACTTTGTATATGGTGCGCCACCGGCAGATGCCATTTACGAACAGAAAAAACCAGGTGCGACAACGAGCACAGTAGAAGACAATTATGTCTTCAATCCAAACGATATTGTTAGTGAAAATGAGTTAGGCTTCGTAGTTCGCCATGGAGATCACTTTCATTTTATTTACCGTTCACAATTAGCAAACGCTCAGACCGTGACTAGAGAAGATGAAAACGGCAAGAAGAGAACGTGTAAATTATTACGCATCCCACATGGAGACCATTTCCACGATGTATTAGACTGTGGAGATGGTAGTGCTTCTTATACATTTGACGATGAACCAACTTCAAGACCGTCGACTGGTGGCAACCACACAGGAGTGGCTAGTACAATCGGGACTGTGACACCATCAAGTCCAAGTACAGCAAGCACACAACCTGTAACACCTCCTGCAACAGATATTGCGACACCGCAAGCTGAGGGGTGGACATTACAATCGCCAGAGATTCAAAAATATTTAGACTACATTGTCTATGCTTACGGCGTAGAACGAGATACGATTAAGTTCGAGTCTGTAACAAATGACAAAGGCGAGTATGTCGGAAAAGTATTTGCCTTCCAAAACATGGAACAAGGGCAAGATAAGAACCATATTCATCCTTGGGTGATTCCATTGAAACGTTTTGAAGTGCCAAACTCTGACCCATCGATTCCTGCAGAAGTGAGACTTTCTCAGGAGATTGATTTAATTGCAAGACGTATGGGGATTTCTCGTACAGCGATTCGTATTGTGAATGGACGCTTCGATATTCCGCACGGTGACCATAGTCACTCCATGAATATCGTCAACAAAGATGGTATCGAAGCCTATGAGAAAAATAAACTTCCAGTCATTGTGCCTCCATTTGTGGCAGGAGATGTGAATGTGAATGACGTTTTTGCCAAAATTGATGACGTCAAAGCGCGTGCTGCTGAAAAGTATAAAGATGATCCAGTGACATTGAACCGTATTTTAGTAGCCTTGAACGAATATAAAGAACAAGTGCAATTAAAAGGAAACTCAACGGAAGGTTTCGTCAAAGGATTAGAACGCTTCGAGGCACAAACGATTAATCACGAGACAGTAGCCCAAGAAGAAGTAACTCCTGAGGAACAAAAGATGAACGCGACCCACGAAGAAACAGTTCGTATGGTTGGTGAGTTGAACTTACAAGACTACGGCGTGACAGCTGACGAGTTAAAAGATTTAGCTTCAAAAGCACGTGCATCCAATACAGAGGAGCAAGTGAACGCGATTCGTGCATTAGTACAAGCGTTACGTGATGCCAACGACCGTATTAGTATTGAAGGAATGCGTTACTTATACTTCTTAACACAACACGTTTTAGATCAAGAGTTACCTGCTTCGCTTCGTGAAGAAGTAGCAAGCTTAATTAAGCGTTATATGGGTTCACGATTAAACTTTGCGACAACACCTGTTGAATCCCTCATTATCGAATCTTATCGTACAAAATTAGCGATTAAAGAATCCCATGAGAAATTCTATGGAAAAGTCGATGCGACAATCGGAAAGAATCTGAAAGAAATTTTAACGCCTGCTTCCCAAGAAGAACAAAGTATTTTCCAAGAGGCAAAAGACTTCGCTGAAATGGCGCTGGATGAATCGGATAAAGATAACAGTACTCCAAAGAGCTCTATCCTAGTGGTGAAACCTTCAGAGGAAAAACCATCCGAAGAAACAACAACGACACAAAGTGAGACGACAGAAACAACAGAAAAAACAGAAACTACAGAAAGTACGACAGCTTCTGTAGAGACCACAGAAGCAACAACGGCTACAACAGAAGCCGCTACAACAGTAGAAACAACAACTGTTGAACAATAGAACTTTTAAACACGTAACTCTTTAATAAAGAAGAGTTGCGTGTTTTTATTTCCTATGAATAGAAGGTTTAGCGGTAGTTATGGTATACTAATACAGCATTCTAGTTGAAGGAGGGATTTAAATGGCAGTCATGCATTTTGGCGAAAACAATACATGGATTAACATCAATTCAGATTTAATCAGTGAATACTCATCCATTTACGATACTTATGAAATTGATGATGAGATGATTGAATACGCGCTGGATAAAAATGAACGTGCACATATGGAGTATAATCGCCGCACAAAGACCCTCGTTGTCATTTATAATGTCCTCAACTTATCACGCGAAGAGAATCACTACGATACGATTCCATTGACGTTTATCGTGAGACAAAACCAAATTGTCACGATTTCCAATGCTCTCAATGAATATATTATTGATCAAATTCGCGAGGAACTGGAAGAGAATATGCATTGGAGCGTATTTAATTTCTTATTACATAGTTTATTTGCGATTTCGGAAAACTACTTTCCTGTTATTGAAAAACTAAATAAAGAACAGCAAAAAATTAGTAAATTACTCAGAAAGAAAACTACAAAGGATAATTTGTTCCGTTTATCTGACTTGGAGATTGAGGGGATGTATTTAGTTTCAGCGACGAAGCAAAATGCGGTTGTACTAGAGCAACTGAAGACGCAACAAGCCTTCAAGGCACTCGACGATACTGAAAGAGAGCAGTTGGAAGATAACATCATCGAAGCCAATCAATTAGTAGCGATGACGGAATTACATCTTCAAATCTTGCATCAAATCGCGAGCACGTATAACAATGTATTGAATAACAACTTGAATGACACGATGAAATTCTTAACGGTCATCTCGATTTTAATGACGATTCCGGATATTGTGACGGGATTCTTTGGGATGAATGTGCAGATTCCGTTTACGGAGTTCAGACACGGATGGGCGATCATTCTTTTGATTATCGCATTCGGTTGGATAGGCGTGTCGCAGATTATCAAGCGCATTATGAAAGATTAACCAAAAACACCTTCCTACTTGATAGGAAGGTGTTTGTTGTTTGAATGCTAGTTTTTTGGTGCTCAGATAGATGATTACTTTGAATCCTTGCGGATTTGTTTATTGTAGCGGTAACGTTGCACCAGCGCAAGCCTTGGTCTTACGCCTTTAAAGCCTTATAAGAGGGCGTACGGAATAAATTCCTACGCCCTCTAATTCGTTTTAATGCTAATTCACGTTACTGCTACAATAAAATCCACAAGATTCTCCGTAATCATTTTGAGCAGCAAAAAAATTGGTTCCTATCAAGTAGGAGTGTTTTGAGAATCTTAGAGGAGTCTATCTAACCTCATTTGGTGATGGGAAGTTAGATTAATTTCTTAGCTTTTTCGGTATTAGCGAAGTGGAGCTTGGCTACCTTACCAAGGAGTTCCATGCCGCCATGTTTTAAAATAGCCGCTGCTGCCATATCGACATTAGCGCCTGCACCGCTTGGAAGTTCATATCCATATTCGGCGCTAAGTGAATCGAGGCCATCGAGAAAAGCACATCTGGCAATCATAGAAGCGGCCGCAACCGCAATATGGTGACTTTCGCCTTTTGTAATAAAGTATGTTTTTTTCTTATCGACAAGGGCTTGGCCTTTGAGATAACGGTAATACAAGTCTGGTTTACAGAATTGGTCGATTAAGTACGCTTCTGGAACTTCAGGAGCGAGTTTTTCTGTTAAGAGACGGAGAGCTTGGTTATGGAGCAGAGCCTTCATCTCATTTAAATTCTTCACTTGTTGGACTTCGTTATATTTTTCAGGCCAAAGCGTTAGTAATTTATAAGGCACAGCTTCTTTGATTTTTGGAACAAGCGCCTTGATTTGGTCGTCCGTCATATCTTTTGAATCGCGAACGCCCATCGCTTTTAGTGTGGCAATGTTTTCTTTTGAAACATAAGCTGCCGCAACGGTTAGTGGTCCAAAGTAAGCGCCGTTTCCGACTTCATCACTTCCGACAACGCTCCAAGTCGCAAAGTCTTCTGGAAGGGTAGAGTCTTCGAGAGCTTTCTTTGAAGTGGCGTCAATCGATTGTTCGAGGTGGTTCTTTTGGATAAAGTCTTCAATGCCTTTTCCTTGGAAGAGAACCTTGCCCGATTTATAGGCTGTGATCGATAATCCATCGACCTTTAGACGCAATGTTGCGTGTGGTGGAGGAGATTGCGTGTATGAAGCGTAGGTTGCTCCAAGGGTCGCAATTTGCTCAGGTGATAAAATTAAAGTTAATGAATTCATGTCGTTCCCCCTTTTCTTTTTAGCATACCATGACAAATTTCATCCGTCCACTCTCTAAAAAAGTGGATTATTAGTGTATTTTTTAAATGAAAAATGGTAAAATAAGGTGATATTATGGAGAAAGTGAGAGGGTCTTTTGTGAATCAACCAAAAACAAGAGTAAAAGCAACGATTTCAGGGAAATCTTATACGATTATTGGTCGTAAGTCGCAACAAGAAATGCAAAGTATTGTGCGTGTCTTACAAGAACAATTAGACCAAATCACTCGAGTATCTGACAAATTGTCGACGGAAGAAGTGGCGCTTCTTGCAGCCATCAACGCCATCTCGAATCAATTTGAAAAGCAAGAAGAAGTGGTCGCATTGAAGAAACGTGTAGAGCAGTTGGAAAAAGAATTGCGCTCCGTTCAACATAAACGCCCTTCGATTGATGCAAATAGAAAACAAGAATTAGAAAAACAATTTGAATTACAACAAGATTTGTTGAGAAGGTAGGGTTCAATGGTAACGTTAATTATTTTATTTTATTTATTAGTTGGTGTGTATACTGGAATGCGCCGAGGATTAACTTTAGAACTCGTGTATATCGCAGGATACTTCATCACATTCCTAGTTGCGATGTTCACTTACGAAGGACTCGCGAAGTTCTTATCGGTGTACATCCCATATCCATCATACATTCCTGGAAATCACTTAGCGATTTTCACAGAAGCCCAAGCGATGTCACTCGACCAATCATTCTATAAATTGGTTGCATTCCTAATCATCATGATTCTTGGATGGTTAGTGGTTCGTTTCTTAGGATATGTCGCTAGCGAATTAACATTCTTACCACTATTGAAACAATTCAATACGATCGGTGGAGCAGCACTTGGATTCTTTATGAATTACTTATTCATTTACTTTGTATTATACGCAGTAGCGATGATTCCACTGGCACCGGCTCAAAAAATTGTTGAAGGCGGTTTGCAAAACTTCATCATCACAAAAACACCAATTGTAACGCAAATCGTTTCAAGTTGGTTATTACCTAAATAAAACCTCGAAGCGTGGAACAAACTTGTTCCACGTTTTTTAAGAAAGAAGGACTGTTATGAATTCGAAAATCGAAAAGGTTTTAGAATTTTCAAAAATTAGAACACAACTGGCCGAATATGCGACTTCCGAAAAAGGGAAGCAAATGATTAAGGAACTTCCGATTGAAGTCGATGCAAAGGCTATTCAACATAAAATTGAAGAAACAACGGATGGAGTGGAGCTCTTACGGTTGAAGCAAGGGATTCCAATTCCACGATTGAAAGATATTAGTTTTGCCTTGAAACGTCTAGAGCTAGAAGCAGGGCTAAATGGACGCGAATTAAGTGATATCCTGCGTGTGTTAACAACAACACATGAGGTTGAGCGCTTCTTTGAAAAAGTCGAAGAAGAGGAAATCGCACTAAAACGTGTGCCTCGTCTTGTCGAAAAACTAGAGAGTATTCCAGAGGTAACAAGCGAACTAGAAGCGTCTATTCGTGAAGACGGATATGTTTTAGATAGCGCATCTCCAACCTTACACGGTGTACGTGTAGGGATTCAAAAGACGGAACAAGATATCCGTCGTCAAATGGATCAATACCTCACAGGAAAGAATGCGCAATATTTAAGCGATACGATTATCACGATTCGTAATGACCGTTATGTACTTCCTGTAAAAGCAGAATATAAATCTGTCTTTGGTGGAACGGTCCATGACCAAAGTTCGACGGGACAAACGCTCTTTATGGAGCCACAAGCGGTCGTAAATTTAAACAACAAGCTTCGTGAGTATCAAATCCAAGAGAAGCGGGAAGTAGAACGTATTCTTTGGGAGTTGTCTCAAAAACTGATGCCATACACGAATTCATTGCATCAAAACCATTATGTATTGGCGCGTCTGGATGTAGTGAATGCAAAAGCGCTGTACGCTCATGAATTGAGAGCAACAGAGCCGATTATCGACGCTAATAATTACGTAGCCCTCTGGCAAGCATGGCATCCACTTTTAGAGCGTGAGAAGGCTGTGGCAAACGATATTATTCTTGGTGAAGAATATCAAGCGATTGTCATTACAGGGCCGAATACGGGTGGTAAAACCATCCTCTTGAAGACGGTCGGTGTGATTCAATTGATGGCACAGATGGGGCTGTATATTCCTGCGGGTGAAAATAGCCGTGTGGGAGTCTTTACGGAGATTTTCGCAGATATCGGAGATGAACAATCGATTGAGCAAAACCTATCGACATTCTCGTCCCATATGTCGAATATCGTGTCTATTTTGAAACAAATCAATGATAAGAGCTTGATTTTAATTGACGAAATTGGTTCAGGAACAGACCCACAAGAAGGGTCGTCACTTGCGATTGCGATTCTTGATTATATTGCAAGTAAGCAAAGTTATGTGATTGCTTCAACCCACTTTCCAGAGTTGAAAGCATACGGCTATGACCGCCCTAAAACGATTAATGCAAGTATGGAATTTGATGGGGACACTCTTCAACCAACGTACCAACTCTTACTTGGCGTACCAGGGCGTAGTAATGCCTTTGATATTTCAAAACGTCTAGGCTTACCAAGTATCATTATCGACCAAGCACGTGGACTTCTTTCAGAAGAAGACCAAGACTTGAATGCGATGATTAGTGACTTGGAACAAAAACGTCGCCGTGCGCAGCGTGATGCCGATAAGATGCGCCATCAGTTAGAATTGAGTACGCAGTTACTTGAGGACTTACAACGCGAAACAGAACAATTCCAAGCCAATAAAGCACGTCTCTTAGAAGAAGCGAAAGAACGTGCGAATACGTTAATTGAGCAGAGTCAAGATGATGCGGATAAGATTTTATCTGAAATTCGTGAACTTCAATTAAGAAGTAAGCAAAGTACCGTTAAAGAGCATGAAATGATTGAGAAGAAAACGGCGCTAAAAGACTTGAAGCATGAGCAAGCCTTGAAGAAAAACAAGGTACTTCGTAAGGAAAAAGCGAAGAAGGCGCTGCAAGTCGGACAAAGTGTCGAAGTTCTGTCATTTGGCCAACGTGGTACGCTTGTTGAGAAGGTGAACGACAAGGAATGGGTGGTTCAAATGGGAATCATCAAGATGAAGATTGCAGTTGAGGACCTTTCTCCAATCGCCGAGGCGCAAGAAGCCAAGCAACAAGTCATCGTGAAGAGTGCGCGTGCCAGTCACGTCTCTTCAGAACTAGACCTTCGCGGAAAACGTTACGAAGAAGCGATGAAGGATCTAGAGTTATATCTGGATGCTGCGATTCTAGCGAACTATCCACGCGTGACGATTATTCATGGACGTGGAACAGGGGCCATCCAGCAAGGAGTTCATAAGGTACTACGCAGCCACCGTTCTGTCGCAAGTTTTGAATTTGCACCGATGAATACGGGTGGAAATGGAGCGACCATCGTAACCTTTAAGTAAACCGTGAGCAGAATAGTTGGTCGCAAGTAGGGGGCTTGCTATACTAGGTTTGTAGAAAAAGGAAAGGATGATTCTAATGGTAAAATCATTAACAGATAAAAACTTTGCAGAAGAAACCAAAAATGGAGTAGTCTTAGTAGACTTCTGGGCAACTTGGTGTGGTCCATGTCGTATGCAAGGTCCAGTAATTGACCAATTAGACGAAGAAATGGGAGACAAAGTAACTTTTACAAAAGTTGACGTTGACGAAAACCCAGAAACAGCTCGTGCATTTGGCATTATGAGTATCCCAACATTGCTTATCAAAAAAGATGGCGAAGTCGTTGATAAAGTAGTTGGCTACCATGCTAAAGAACACTTAGAAGAAATTTTAGAAAAATATTTATAAAATCTAAAGTCTCCAAACGCTTGATATATCAAGGTTTTTCCTTGGTATGTCAGGCGTTTTTTTATTTTGTTAAAAAATTTTTTCGAAAAGGTGTTGACAAATTTTTGTTTTAGTTTTATAGTTAGTTACACAAGTAACTAACCAATTAACACAAAGTGATCATGAACAAGGAGGTGCGTTATGAAATTTGATTTTCAAAGTGATATCCCGTTATTTCAACAAGTAGCCAATCAATTGGAAGAAGAAATCTTCCATGAAGTCTACAAAGAAGGAGATCAAGTACCTTCGACAACTGAGATTTCCACAGGATATCAAATCAATCCAGCAACGGTATTGAAAGGAATGAACTTACTCGTGAGCGAACAAATACTTGAAAAACGAAGAGGTCTTGGAACGTTTGTAGCAGAAGGGGCCAGAAAAATTATCTTAAGCAAGAAGCAAAATGAATTTACCAATCAAATGGTGCCAAACTTCTTAAAAGAAGCACAAGCACTCGGTATTACAAAAGACGAATTAGTAAAAATCATCTAAGGAGGCTTCCAATAATGAGTATCGAAGTCAAAGATTTAAAGAAGAAGTTTTTAAAAAAAGAAGCGGTAAAAGGAGCAACATTCACGATTGAACCTGAAAGTATTATCGGGTTGCTTGGACGAAATGGTGCCGGAAAGAGTACAGTGCTCAATATGATTGCTCGCCGTATCGAAAAGACAAGCGGAGATATCACTCTTGACGGGGTGGACCTTCATAAGACAGCAAACGCGATGCATGAAGTGTACTTATCCAGTTCTGATAACTGGTTCCCGCAAGAATATAAATTCAAAGATCTCCTTGCTATCTATAAAGTGACTTATCCAGAATTTGATATGGAATTTGCCCAAGACCTTATCAAAGTATTCGATGTGAACGTGAAGCAAAAATACTCAAAAGCCTCAACAGGGTATAAAAGTATCATGAAAATTATCCTAGCACTTGCCAACCCTAGCGAATACATCTTCTTAGATGAACCAGTGCTTGGGCTTGATGCGAACCACCGCCATATTTTCAACAAGAAGTTGCTTGAAGCGTATGCGCGCCGTCCTCGTACATTTGTCATCGCAACGCATTTAATCGAAGAAGTAGCTTCAATTTTAGAAAAAGTCATCGTTATTAAAGACGGAGTAGTGACAGAAGAAGTATTGGTCGAAGATGTTCTTCGTAAAGGATACGTCGTTAGTGGAGCTTCCACATTGGTACAAGAATATGTTGCCGATAAGAAAGTACTTGAAACAGACCAAATCGGAAACTTTACAAGAAGCGTAGTGATTGGTGCTATTGGAGAAGCACAACCAGGACTAGAGTTTTCTCCGTTAACCTTACAAGATTACTTTATCTCAATCACTCGAAAGGAGAATGAATAAGATGAACCGTTTATTATCAGTTGTCAGCATGGGATTAGCAAGAAGATGGAAAACAATTTTAATGTTCTTAGGAATTTGGTGGATTATTACAAGTTTCTTAATGAAGTTTTTTGCAAATGGGGACTTTAGCACATTCGGTACTTATTTCCCGATTTACTTTGATAATGAAATTGGATTGATTATCTTAATCATTGGGATTGGCTATATCGTTGAACAATTCCGTCTAGAAAGTCAATTAGGATTAACAAGAAAAGAACAAATCGAAAGCTTATTCATCCAAACTCTTGTCGATTCTGGAATCATTACTTTGATTTACGCCTTATTAATTCCGTTAAGAAATGGAGTTTCATTAGGCTCAGTAACGATTCAATCACGCATAGGAGACCTATTCGACCCAGAAAATATCGTTATCAGCATTGCAGTCTTTTTCGTGGAGGTTGTTCTAATTCACCTAATCGCAAATATTATTGGAATTGTGCTTAATAAAATTAATCAAAAGGCAGGCATCTTCGCATTATCAGGATTGTTCTTGCTCACTGCATTAATCGGTGGAACTGTTGCTCGAAATAGTGATGGCCAAATGCCAGAATTTGTAAAAGCTTTTCTAGAATTTCTTAATATCATTACAACACATAAAGTAGAATCCATTTCTATCGCATTAGTGATTCTAGTGGCACTTCAAATCCTCGTTACAAGAAAACACCAAAGCATCG
>CAURMP010000043.1:0-10161 GCA_963526005.1 uncultured Streptococcus sp.
AAATTATTTTATAACGCTGTTTCCTAACGTTTTTTCTTTAATTTTTTCAATTTATTTTGTTTTTGACGGCGTGCGTATTGTTGCATACCGATTTGAGCGAGTTTATTCGTACGTCCGCCCATGCCCATTTGGTTCATCATGCCTTCTAGGCCTTTCATATTACCGTTGGACATTTGGTTCATCATCTTCTTAGACTCGTTGAACTGTTTGATTAAACGGTTCACTTCTGCTAATGGACGAGCTGAACCTGCCGCAATACGTTTACGACGAGCTTGTGATAAGATATCTGGATTTTCACGCTCTTGTGGAGTCATTGATAAGACGATAGCCTTCATACGAGCTGTATCTTTTGGATCCACTTTTAAGTCGTTTAGACCAGCCATTTTATTTAACCCTGGAATCATCTTCAAGATGTCTTCAAGTGGTCCCATCTTATTCACTTGGTCTAATTGGTCGATAAAGTCATTAAAGTCAAAGGTATTGGCTTTAATTTTATCTGCCATCTCTTGTGCTTTTGCTTCATCGAAGTCTTGTTGCGCCTTCTCGATAAGGGTCATCATATCCCCCATACCAAGAATACGAGAAGCCATACGTTCTGGGTAGAAGATTTCGAAGTCTTCTAATTTTTCCCCACGACCTGTAAATTTAATTGGTTTTCCTGTAACAGAACGGATAGATAGAGCCGCACCACCACGAGTGTCCCCATCAAGTTTTGTAAGGATAACCCCTGTGATGTCCAGACGTTCGTTAAATGTCTGAGCGACGTTTACGGCATCTTGCCCTGTCATTGAGTCGACAACGAGTAAGATTTCGCTTGGATTTGCGACAGCCTTGATGTTTTGTAATTCTTCCATCAAGTTTTCGTCAATATGCACACGACCGGCCGTATCGATAATCACTAAATCGCGACCATCAATTTTCGCTTTTTCAATCGCTTGTTTTGCGATTTCTACTGGGCTTACTTGATTTCCAAGTGAGAACACTGGGAAGTTTAATTGTTTCCCTAATGTTTGTAATTGGTCAATCGCGGCTGGACGATACACGTCGGCAGCAACTAGTAATGGGCGTTTCTTTTCATGTTTCGCCATGAAAGAAGCGAGTTTACCAGCAGTTGTTGTTTTACCGGCCCCTTGAAGACCGACCATCATCACTACCGTTGGCGGTTTAGCTTCGAAACGGAATGGAGCTTGTTCGCCCCCCATTAATTCTGTTAATTCTTCGTTAACGATTTTAACGACTTGTTGTGCTGGTGATAATGCTTCAAGCACATTGGCACCTAATGCACGTTCGTTCACTTTACGTACGAAGTCTTTTACAACTTTGAAGTTAACGTCGGCTTCTAACAGCGCAAGACGCACTTCACGCATCATTTGTTTTAAGTCAGCTTCCGTAATTTTTCCTTTTCGTGAAACGGAAGTCATCGCATTTTGCAGGCGATCTGATAATCCTTCGAATGCCATAATTTCACTCCTTGAGTTTATTTATTCATCTCTTGTAATTTTGAAACGATTGAAGCAAGCTGTGTTGCCTCAGGATAGTTCTTTTGAATTTCTTTTTCTAATTCATCATAGTGCTCTTGGCGTTTATAGAAATCAGCGACCAGATGTAATTTCTCTTCGTAATTTTCTAATAACTTTGCCGAGCGGCGGATATTATCATATACTGCTTGACGGCTCACGTCAAATTCTTCGGCGATTTCACCAAGCGAATAATCATCCCCATAATAAAGCTCCATATATTCGAGTTGTTTATCGGTTAAAAGGCTGCCATAGAACTCTACAAGCAAGTTCATTTGCGTTGTTTTTTCTAATTCCATTCGTTGCCCTCCCTTAAACTCATATCCTTTATTATAGCAAAATTAGGGTTATTACGCTAACAAAAAAACGGAGTAGAACTTCCCCCAGAACTTGTATCATTCCGGCTTGCTTTCTACTCCAAAAATAGAACTACATTCGATTTATTACGTTGTCACCCTTTTTACACAGAACATTCTGCCTAACTGCATCAATAGTTGAAGAATACTCCACCCCATCATCAAAAGAACTAGTTGACTACAAATCCCAAAAGCTCCTTGTAAGAAAAGTGGAATGGTGCTCTCCACAAATGCGTCGGTAATCATAATGATACTTGCAAAGATTTGGTAAAATAGTAAAAGAAGGATTAAGGCTTCCCATGCTCCAATTAGAAAATCGTGTTGCTTGTTACTTCGTTGCACTATTCCAATCACCAACAGTCCAGTCAAGGATTGAAACAGTATTAGTACTCCTTCATCAAAAAATACACCACTTTGATTATAGAAATAGATTGAAAAAAGAAATTGAATCAATAAACAGATAAAAGATAAATACTGGTAGACCTTACTTAACGACTTCATCATTAGTGCATTCCCCTCTCTATTTAACTGTGTATAACAACATTACCTCTTAACGAATTTATTCACTACGTAAATTATACAAAACATAAAATTGGTTTTTAAGTAAATGCACTCGAAATTTAAACTTATACCAACCCAATAATTGCTTCAATTTCTGACAAACTTTTTGCAAAATGAATTTGGCTTCTGTCTTCTTTGCTCAATAGGTTCGTTTCCACCATTTTATCGAAAAAGGCTTCTAAATGATCGTAATATCCTTCCATATTATAGAAGATACAAATGCCATCGGTCTGGCCAACACGTACCCAAGAAACTACCTCTGCGATTTCTTCGAGAGTTCCAGGACCACCAGGAAGCGCAATGTACACTTCACTGAGAGCAATCATCTGATTTTTACGCTCGGACATCGTATCGACAATATGAAGTTTCGTGATATCTTGTTTCGCAATCTCGCGGTCTACAAAGAACTGCGGTATCACGCCAATGACCTCTCCTCCTGCGTTCATCACGGCAGTCGCAACGACTCCCATGAGCCCCGTATTTCCACCACCATAAACGAGCGTGTGGTGATTTTTAGCCATCCACTTCCCTAGTTCTTCTGTTTTCTTATCAAATGCAGGGCAATTACTTTGGCTTGCCGCACAATAAACTGCAATATTCATACGTTCTCCTTTAAAAGAAAGAGGCGTAATCTCTTACGCCCCTCCACTCATTTTTATTTAAATGCTGCGATAATTTCGTAAGCGATATCTTTAGAACAGATAACACCTGTTGTCTTTTTGTTTGGAACTAAGAAGTCCACTTCTTTTCCATCAACTGTACTGTAGTGTAATCCTAATTCTTTAGCAATAACCATCCCTGGTGCGATATCCCAAGGAGCTAATAATGTAGAAACATACGCTACAGATTTTCCTAAAATTACTTGGATATGCTCGATTGAAGAAGCACCGTAAGTACGAGTAACCATTGCTTTACGAATCATTTCAGCTTCTTTTTCAGTCGCTTCTAATAACATAAATCCATTCACGTTGATTGAGCTGTCACCAATGCTGTGGATTTCAGGAGTTGAAAGACGACGACCGTTGCAGTACGCACCGTAATCTTTAATACCGTATACGAAGCGATCGCGCATTACATCGTAAATGTAACCTAAAAGACCTACGCCATCTTTATATAACGCAATCATAATACCGAAGTCTTCTTGACGTTTTACGAAGTTCAATGTGCCATCGATTGGGTCGATTAACCAAACGTAACCGTCCATTGAAGTTAATTCGTCACCGAAACCTTCTTCTCCCATGATTTTATGTGTTGGGAATTGTTCACGAATTTTTGCGATAAAGAATTGTTCGATTTCTTTATCCACGTTTGTTACTAAGTCATTACGGCTTGTTTTTGTATCTACTTTTAATGGTTCTCCAAAGCTGTGGCGGATTTTTTGTCCAGCCTCCATAATCCAGTCATTTACTAATAGGTGTGTTGCTAATAAATCCATTATTTTTTCAATCCTTCCATACGAATAATTTTTGTTGCGTTTTTACTTGCTTGGACCACACGATAAAGGCTATATCCAGATGCTTCCTCGAATTCACGGCCCAGTCTCTTCTCTTCACCGATACTACGGACTACCGTTTTAAATTCTTGGTAGGCTTTTTTAAAAGCTTCTACTTGGATTCCTTTTTCGTAAGCCTCTTCGACCGCATTCCAAAGTTTGATGACTTTATTCATCTCTTCATGCGACCATTCCAAATCAATTGGATAACTATAATTGGCCATCTCGCCACCTCACAATCATACCTATTTAGTATACACTTTTTCTGCAAGAGTTTCCATTTATGCATAACAAAAATTTCTTAAAAAAGAAGTTGATTCCTATGAATCCTTGCGGATTTTTTCATTGTCGTTGTAATGAGGCACCGGCTCAAGCCTTCTGTCTTTCGCCTTTAAAGCCTCAAAGCAGGAGTAAGAAAACATTTCTAACTCCTGCTAATTCGCATTTAATGCACTCTCCCATTACTACGACAATGAATCCGCCAGATTCTCCGTCATCATCTTCTTGGTGCTTTATATGCTTTTTTACTACTCTTCAAGAATTTACTAAATAGATTAATTGCTCGAATATTGGACAAAACTGCTCTAACTTCATAACTGCTTTTCATTTTAATATGTTTAGAGCTCTCTTCTAAACTAAGTAGCTGCACTCTCTAACTCGAGAAGCACCGGTCCCTTTCCCTTGGGCACAAATCCCAAAAGAAAACAAATCATCTATGGATTACAGAGAATCCGCTCAATTTGTTGATAGCACGCTCTTCAAACTTAGTCCCTGTACTCTCTAACTCAAGAAGCACAGCCCCCTTTTCTCTTGGGCACAAATCCCGAAAGAAAATTCTATGGATTACAGAGAATCCGCGGATTTTGTAGTTGCAGTGACAGGAAGTGCATCAAAACAAATAAGAGGGCGTAGGATTTTGAATCCATACGCCCTCTTTGAGGCTTTGAAGGTGAGAGACATCGGCTCGAACCGGTGCCTTGTCACAGCAACTACAAACAAATCCGCAAGGATTCGTCGTAATCCATAAAACCTTTGATTATTTTCCTTCTTGGTATTCTTTTGCGATTTGCGCACCAAGTTTCGCGTTATTGTAAACAAGCTGAATGTTCGTCTTCAAGCTTTCCCCGCCTGTTAACTCAACGATTTTCGCTAATAAGAATGGTGTGCTATCTTTACCATGAACGCCTTTTTCATCCGCTTCACGAACTGCTTGATCGATAATGGCATCGATTTTTTCGTGTGGAATTTCGTATTCTGCAGGAATTGGGTTTGTAACTAAGATACCGCCTTTAAGGTTCAATAACTCAGAGTAACGAATCATTTCTGCTACTTCTTTTGCAGAGTCAACACGGCTGTTTAATTTGTACTCAGATGTACGAGTGTAGAACGCTGGTAAATAGTCTGTTTGGTAGCCAACTACTGGCACCCCTTTTGTTTCTAAATATTCAAGAGTACGTGGTAAATCAAGAATCGCTTTTGCACCAGCACAGACAACTGTTACTGGAGTTTGTCCTAATTCATCTAAGTCTGCTGAGATATCCATTGTTTCTTCAACGCCACGGTGAACCCCACCGATACCGCCAGTTACGAATACTTTAATTCCAGCTAAGTGCGCACCAATCATTGTTGTCGCTACAGTAGTTGCTCCTAAAACACCTTTAGCAAACACTTCAGCTAAGTCACGGCGAGATACTTTTGCAACTGGTTTTTCTTTTGCAAGACGTTCTAAGTCCGCTTCTTCTAAACCAATTTTGTATTTTCCATCCATGATAGCGATTGTTGCTGGAACAGCACCATTGTCGCGGATAATTTGTTCTACCGTTTTAGCCATTTCAACGTTTTGTGGATATGGCATTCCGTGTGAAATGATTGTTGATTCCAACGCCACGACTGGTAGGTTGTTGTCTAATGCGTGTTGCACTTCTTTACTGATTGATAATAATGGATTCATGATAAACCTCTTTCCTTTAATTGTTGATATTCTTTTTCAAATGACTTAGCGTTTAAGTCTTTTCGAACTGTTTCAATGGCTTGGACCGTATAGTACGAATTCGTTAATCCGTATCCAATCGACTCTTCCAAGCTTGCTTTCTTAAGAGCTCCGTAAAGCACTCCAGAAGAAAATGAATCTCCTGCTCCTGTCACGTCTTGAACATGATCTGCTTTTATTGGTGTAAAAGTTTTTACGACTCCTGTTGCATCTGCAAAAACACCACATTTCGTCCCTTTTGTAATGACGATATTTTCAACGCCATCCTTCTGCCACAAATTAGCTAGTTCCGAAAGCGTGTGTTCGCCGTACCTCGTCCTAGACTCGTCCGCATTGACGACAATCCAGGTCACTCCTTGTAAATTGTCAGGGATTCGTTTCATCTTCGGTCCACTCACTGGAATAATGGCCAGTGGAATCTTCTCAAGACTAGTTAGTTCTATGAGTGCTTGTAATGTTTCTTGTGGAAGATTTAAATCCGCAATGACTAACGCTGCATCTTTCACCGCTTTTTCATGCGAAGAAAGCCACTCAGGCGTCATTTCCTCACAGATAGACATATCAGCTAAAGCCAGACACATATCTCCTTGAAGATCCAAAATCGCTGTATAGTTCGACGTTGTTTTCCCTTTTAATCGGTCTACAAATGAAAAATCGATAATGCCTTCCGTCTCTTTTTTAAGCCACGTAAAACTTTCATCATCGCCTGCAACTGACAACATCTTAACAGGTACTCCTAGACGTCCCAGATTTTCGGCAATGTTTCTTGAAACACCACCGGCACTTAGCGACGAGACCACTGGATTACTCGTCTCAAGCACGAGATTTTCGAGCAATTGAACTTTCTTATCCACGTTCATTCCGCCGATACAAAGTACGTAGGAATCCTTAAATTTCTTCTCTTCTGACATGAAACATCCCCCTTCGTTTACAAAAAGGTTCGATGAATGGAGGTTGATGAAGCTTTTCCTTCATTCGGTCTTATACGCCTCATTATAAGGGATAACCCCTACTCCAATCAAGCTATCCAGGAGAAAACCACAAATATTTCAAAGTTCATTCAGATAATTGTTCGGATTTAAAACATAAACAATAACATCTTTCCTTTGATTAAAACAAAAAAGGACTCGAAAATTCGAGTCCTCTGTCGTATTCTTTAGAATTATACGTGAATTGGCATACCTAATGCTAATTCAGCAGTATCCATAACTACTTCTGATAATGATGGATGTGAGTGGATTGTTAATGCGATATCTTCCGCATTCATTCCAGCTTCAACTGCTAAACCTAATTCAGCAATAATGTCTGAAGCGTTCACGCCGGCAACTTGTGCACCAACGATTACGTTATCTTCTTTAGTAGTGATTAAACGAACGAAACCTTCTGTAGCGTTCAATGATAATGCACGACCATTTCCTGATAATGGGAATTTAGAAGCTTTTACTTGTAAACCAGCATCTTTAGCTTGTTGTTGAGTGTAACCAACTGAAGCTAATTCTGGATCAGTGAAGGCAACAGATGGCATTGCACGGTAGTCAACAGCAACTGCTTTACCTGAGATTGCTTCTGCAGCGATTTTTCCTTCGTAGCTTGCTTTGTGAGCAAGAGCTGGCCCAGGAACGATATCACCGATTGCGAAGATTGATTTAACGTTTGTACGTCCTTGGTTGTCAACTTTAACTAAACCACGGTCAGTCATTTCAACACCAGCAACATCTAAACCAATTTCGTCTGTGTTAGGGCGGCGACCTACAGCAACCATTACGTAGTCAGCTTCAACAGCTTCTTCTTTGCCGTCTACTGTATACTTAACAGTTACGCTATCACCATTGTCAACAGCTTCTTTAGCCATTGCGCTAGTTACGATAGTAACACCTTTTTTAGCCATGTTATCTTCAACAAGTTTAACCATGTCTTTATCAAACATTGAAAGGATGCTTGGAGCACCTTCAAGGATTGTCACTTCTGAACCTAAGTTAGCGTATGCTGAACCTAGTTCTGAACCGATAACTCCACCACCGATAACAACTAATTTTTTAGGAACTTCTTTAAGTCCTAAACCACCAGTTGAATCGATAACGCGTCCACCAAATTTGAAACCTTTGATTTCGATTGGACGGCTACCTGTAGCTACGATAGCATGGTTGAAAGAATAAGTTTGAGCGCTGTCTTCAGTAACAACACGTAAAGTGTGCTCATCCACTAAGAACGCTTCCCCTTTAATAATTTCAACTTTGTTTTTCTTTAATAAGTACTCAACACCAGCAGTTAATTTCTTAACAACTTGGTTATCTTTCCATTCTTGAGTTTTAGCGAAGTCTAAAACAACTTCTTTAGCAGTCACACCAAACACTTCTGAGTGTTGTGCTTCTTGGTAATGATGTCCAGCTGAAATTAACGCTTTAGATGGAATACATCCAACGTTTAAGCAGACACCTCCAAAATATTCTTTCTCGATAATCGCAACTTTTTGACCTTCTTGAGCTGCACGAATAGCTGCAACATATCCACCAGGGCCGGCACCGATTACGACTGTATCTAGTTCAATAGCGAAATCGCCTACTACCATTTTTTTCACCTCTTAAAAGTTTTCAAATAAGGAACCGACGTAAACCCATGTCTACGCCGTTCCTAACAATTTAATGAATTAAGCTTCCATTAATAATAATTCTGGATCATTCAATAGACGTTTCAATTCGTTCATAGCTTTTTGAGCAGTTGCGCCATCCACAATACGGTGGTCAAAGCTTAATGATAATTTCATGTTACGTCCAATTACGATTTCATCGTTTTCGTTGATTACTGGTTCGCGAACGATTGTACCAACACCTAAAATCGCAACTTCAGGGTAGTTGATAACTGGAGTGAACCAACCGCCACCTACTGAACCGATATTAGAGATTGTAATTGTTCCTTGTCCCATTTCTGCAGCTGTTAATTTACCTTCATGAGCTTTTGCAGCTAATGCGTTAATTTCATCTGCAATACCGAACATGCTCTTAGTATTCGCATCTTTGATATTTGGAACGAATAAACCTAAATCTGTATCTGTAGCGATACCGATGTTGATGTAGTTTTTGTAAACAATTTCTTGAGATGCATCGTCGATAGAAGCATTCAATACTGGGAATTTCTTCATTGCTACTGCTAAAGCTTTAACAACGTAAGGTAAGAATGTTAATTTAGTACCTTGTGCAGCTGCAACATCTTTGAATTTCTTACGGTGATCCCAAAGTTTAGAAACTTCAACTTGGTCATGTAATGTAACGTGTGGTGCAGTGTGTTTGCTGTTAACCATTGCTTTAGAGATTGCTTTACGCATTGGAGTTAATTTAACGCGTTCTTCACGTTCAGCTGATCCAACGAATGGTTTAGCTGGAGCTGGAGCCGCTGCTGGTGCAGGTGCTTGAGCTGGAGCTGCTGGAGCAGATGCTGCTGGAGCTTCTACTGCTGCTGGAGCTACAGGCGCTGCTACTGGTGCGCCACCGAAGTTATCGATGTCTTCACGAGTGATGCGTCCGCCTTTACCAGTTGGAACTACTGCTGTGATGTCAACGCCTTTTTCACGTGCATATTGACGCACTGAAGGCATTGCTAATACTAATTTACCAGGGTTGCTTGCTGCAGGAACTCCTGTTGGAGCTGCAGGTGCCGCTGGAGCTGCTGCTGCTGGTGCTGGAGCTGCTGCTGGAGCCGCTGCTGCAGGTGCGTGAGAACCGCCTTCTGTTGCGATTTCAACGATTACATCACCAACGTGAGCTACTGTTCCCTCAGACACTAAAACTGCTGTAACAGTTCCAGCTACTGGAGAAGGAATAGATTCTACTGATTTGTCGTTTTGTACTTCGAATAAAATGTCATCTTCAGCAATCTTGTCGCCTACTTTGATGTCGATTTTAACGATTTCACCTTCTGCAATTCCTTCACCGATGTCAGGTAATTTGAATTGGAAAGTGCTTGTTGCTGCTGGTGCAGCTGGTGCAGGTGCTGCCGCTGGAGCCGCTGCTGGTGCAGATGCTTCTGCTGGGCCAGAACCATCGTCGATAACAACGATAACGTCGCCTACGCGAGCTACTGTACCTTCTTGAACTTTAACTTCTAATACTTTACCACTTACTGGAGATGGAATTTCTTCTACAGATTTGTCGTTTTGTACTTCGAATAAAATATCATCTTCTTGAATTGTATCTCCGACTTTAATGTCGATTTTTACGATTTCGCCTTCTGCGATACCTTCACCGATAT
>CAURMP010000044.1:0-10118 GCA_963526005.1 uncultured Streptococcus sp.
TTCTCTCTTGGGATTGAAATAAGATTATCATCACTTAAACGTTAAAGCAATTTATATGCTTAGAAAAAAATTTTTCCGTTTTTAAAATGAAAAACTTCTAGAAACGTCTATATCATAGTGTTTTAAAGAGAAAACGAAAAATATCATTATAATGTATACGTTATAATGATCAAAAAATTTTGAGTAAAACAGAATTGCAAAAGTTTGGTTGACTTTGCCATCACAGGCCCAAAACTTCGCACTGTAAAGTTTTGCTTCCAGAATATCCGCACGACTATACTCTCACACCGCGCAGTAGCTTATTGATGTTCTTTTCATCATTCATGATTCAAGAACATCTAATAAGCCTTGTGGAAATCATTCACAGTGTGAATGATTTGGAATTTACATAAAGCAAAAATGACTCGCACTGCGAGTCATTTTTTGTCTTCTGTCTTTCTCCCTAATTTTCCATTAAAGCCTGATTAGCTGTAATGATTGCTAATTTGTAGACGTCTTCTTCGTTACATCCACGTGATAAGTCAGAGATTGGTTTGTTTAATCCTTGTAAGATTGGTCCGATTGCTTCGAAGTTACCGAAACGTTGTGCAATTTTGTATCCGATGTTACCTGATTGGATTTCTGGGAATACGAATACTGTTGCTTGTCCAGCTACTGGTGAGTCTGGAGCTTTTTGTTTACCAACGCTTGGTACGAATGCAGCGTCGAATTGTAATTCTCCATCGATATTGTAGTTTGGAGCTAATTCTTGAGCGATTTTAGTTGCTTCAGCTACTTTTAATGCTTCTTCAGATTTAGCAGAACCTTTAGTTGAGAAACTTAACATTGCAACGTTTGGTTCGATACCGAATAATTCAGCTGTTTTAGCAGATTCAACTGCGATTTCAGCTAATTCTTGTGCGTTAGGGTTGATGTTGATTGCGCAGTCTGAGAATAAGTATTTCTTAGATTTGTCGCTGTTGATCATGATGAACGCACCACTTGTACGAGATACTCCTGGTTTTGTTTTGATGATTTGTAATGCTGGACGTACAGTGTCCCCTGTTGAGTGAACCGCACCAGATACTAATCCGTCTGCTAAGCCCATGTATACCATCATTGTTCCGAAATAAGTTACGTCACGTAATAAATTTTGTGCATCTTCTTCAGATACTTTACCGTTACGACGTGCTACAAAGCTTGCTACCATTTCAGCATATTTATCGTCTGCATAAGTTTCAGGATCGATAATTTCTAAATGAGAAATGTTAAATCCACGAGCATTTGCCACTTCGTTAATTTGGTCTACATTCCCAAGTAAGATTGGTTTGCAAAGTCCATCTGCTAATAAACGAACCGCTGCACCAATAATTCTTGGTTCATCTCCTTCTGGAAATACGATTTTAACGTCTTTCCCTTTCACTTTAAGTGATAATTCTTCAAATAATTCCACGGATATCCCTCCAAAAATTTGTTATCTTAATAATACACTAAATACTTTTAAAAAAACAGTACAATGTTAAAACAATCATCAAAAAAACAACTGTACTAATCTGATTGCAATTTAAAAATGGTACAGTTTTATTTCATAAAAATTTATACTTAGCAAAACACCGCTAGTATGCTATACTTAGAGAGTATTTTAGTAAGGAGGAAGGCTTTGTGCGATCATATGCAAAAAAATTAATGGATACCGCTATTCTTGCTGGTCAAATCATGCTCGAATGCAATGCGGAATCGTATCGCGTGGAAGAAACAATGAACTATATTCTCTCCACTTCAAACTTTGAAACTTGCGAAGCCTTCGCAATGGCGACTGGAATCTTTGCGACCCTTGATGACGACTGCATCGATTCTATTACAGAAATCCGTCGTGTTCCAAACCGCGACACGAACTTGAACCGTATTTATAAAGTCAACGCAATCTCTCGTCAATTAGTGACAAAAGAAATTGACCTCGATACAGCTTATCAACGATTACAGGATTTAAAAGAATCAGAATATCCACAGTGGTTAAAAGATCTAGGCCTCATTCTGATGTGCGGGTTCTACGCTGCTCTATTTGGAGCAACGCCAATTGAACTCGTCATTGCATCAGTAGCAGCGGTTATCATGCCATTTATTTATAAGTTAGATCCCAAATTAAAATTAGGAACATTCGTGTTGAACCTCCTATCGATCATTCCAGCGATTGTCATTATCATTATGATTCAGAAACATTTCGTTCCGGACGCTCGAATCGGCATCTCCATTGTGGGATTAATCATGCCGGCCGTTCCTGGAACCGCCATTACAAACGCCATTCGCGATACATTACGCGGAGACTACAACTCAGGAGCAGCTCGGGCAATTGAAGCATTTGTGACGGCTCTTTCCGTCGCTATTGCTGTTGCTTTGGGACTCGTGTTAGCAGGAGGTGCAAACCCCTTATGATTTATCAAGTGATTAGTGCTCTCATTGCTGTCTACTTCAGTTGTATTGTCTTTGAAGCACCAAAACGGCTCCTCATTCATATTTCGATTATTGGAGGCATTGGTTGGTTTGTATATCTCTTCTTCTTGGACAGTTCTGGATTACAACTAGCTACTTACTATAGCGGCCTTACAATTGCATTTTTATCGCACTTAGCAGCACGCTATTTTAAAGCTCCCGTAACGGTATTCTTCATCCCTGGATTTTTCCCACTTGTTCCTGGTGCAGGCATGTATCGTACCGTATACGCCTTCTTTGTAGGAGATGTTGAAAAAGGAAAATTCTTCTTCGGTCAAACAATGATTACCGCCGGGATGATTGCACTTGCTATCTTTACGGTCGATTCAATCTTCCGTCTGTACTCGCATTGGCAATCTTCACGCCGTCAGTCAGCAAACTAAATAAATGAACTTGAAACTGCCAAAGATTTTCTTTGGTGGTTTTTTTATTTAAACCGAAGGTTTAGAGATAAAATCTAAAGATATTAGAACAGATTGATTCCGTCCCTTTGGGATATCTTCATGGTAGGGATAAGAGCTGTACCGGTTCGAGCCGAAGTCTCTCACCTACTGAGCCTCAATGAGTCTCTACGGAATAAATTCCTAGAGTCTCATATTCGCATCAGTTACCTCTCGCTCTTACTCCTACCATAGAATCCCAAGGGACTCCATCTTTTTTTCATAGAATTGGTGTTTCTGAGTTTATCAAAATAATTGGTGTTTATTATTTAGATTTGCTGTGAGGATGAAGATTGTCAGTTCTCGTTTTAGTAAAGAATAAGTGATTGTGTATGGACAGATAGCGGGTTCTGTGGTTCAATAAATGTATCAGGGTGTCATAGCTCAGTTGGATAGAGCAAGCGTTTCCTAAACGCTAGGTCGGGGGTTCGAGACCCTTTGGCACCGCTAGTAAAAAATCCACTGGTTCAACCAGTGGATTTTTTGTTGATTATTTACTATTTTCTTCTACCCATTCAACCGCTCGTTCAACACGTCCTGGAATATCATTTCCATGATTTCCCTCTTCCAACGTAAACTTGAAATCACCTGCTTGAAATTTCGGCTCATAAAAATCTTTTAATGCTATCGTATTAGAAGTTTGGACTGCTGTTAAATTCGTAGCAGTCGTTCCTTCTTGGTCTCCCACACTCATGTACAATTTAGAATGAGCGGCTTTAAAGGGATGTTCTTTTAAATAGTCCAGAAAATCCGGATACCACAGCGACGAAGAGCAACTGAGGACAGTTCCGAATAAATCATTGTTCACCGCTGCGTACAGGCTGAATAATCCGCCTAGCGAATAACCACCGATAACTCTCTTTTCTGTGCTTGAGGAAAAACCATATTCACTCTCACAAAATGGAATCACATGTGTTGCGAAAAACGAAAGATGTTCTGCAGCTTTTCCACCGAAATCCATCGGCATGGTTTCAGATGCCTGCAGAGGCCAAGGTGTATAATCATCTGTTCGATTATTTGCATTTATGAGTACAAAATTGAGTGCAGGTTGATGTTTGCGAATCCAATGATTAAAAGACTCTTCGAATTGATCTCCATCTAAAAAATAAATGGTCGTAGCATCTTTGACATTGGAACGATAAACATATAGGTTCACTCCCTCAATTTTTTGTTGGCTCCATACAGAATTTTTAACCATGGCGCTTTCCTTTCTACTGCTTATTCTCCACTATTTTAACAGTTTTCTGAGCCGTTGATAAGTCCAAACGAAAAGACGCCAGCAATAATCACTGACGTCTTGTGTTATTACGTAATGAACAATCTTTTAAACAGTTTTTGGCAATTCCATTAATTTAATTATTCATCGTTTTAGTAAGTTGTTTTCGAACAAGTTTATTCGCCCATAACGATTACACGATATTTTCTTGTTCTTTCTCGTGTTTTATCAAAATCGGCAAAATAGACATATCCTGTTTTACCAATTCCTAATCGGCCATCCACTACTGCTAATGTCTCACTGGCACCGATAATAGTGGCTTTGATATGGGCGTCTCCATTCCAAAGGTAACTACGATCGCCATTAGGTAACCACTCTTCTGGATTTGGCCATGATTCCACTTCTTTATAATGTGCTTCACCAGGATACTTGTAACTTTGTGCATTTACATGAGGAGGAACAATATTTTCTAAAATTCGATTTAAATCTAATTGTAAGAAATCTACTCCAGCTTCATCTCGGTCATGTGTATCTTCTTCAAAGAAGATAGAACATGTAGTATGCGCTGTTACAACTGTACAAGTTCCAGATTTAATACCACTCTCTAAAATTGTATCTTTTACACTCTGAGTGATATCCACATAGGATACAACTTTTTCTTTTGTTTCTACTTTAAACTCTTTTTGAAATACACTCATGATTAACCCTCATTCATTACTTGATCAATAGCTTCTACCATCAATCTCAACATTTCTTTTGGATTTTCAGCTTTTACGATACCACTTGTGCAACCAGTTCCTTCTGCACCTAATTTAATAGTTCTATAGACATCCTTTTCATTCATAATTCCTGCGCCTTGCATCATAAGAATATTAGGATTTACTGACTTCACTTGTTCATTCGTTTTAACAATGTAAGAATCGTCACTCGTTTGTCCAGTACCAATTAGCTCAGTCGGTTCACAAAGCATAATTGTTGGTTCTAACATCGCGAGCATTTTAGCCTCTTGAATAGAATCTGCACATAGAACAGTAATCATTCCAAGTTCTTTTGCTTTATTTACTGATGCAACCACTTGAGATGTTGTTAATGGATGTTCAGCATGGTTTAAGAAAGTTGCTCTTGCTCCCGCGTTGTATAAAGATGCAGGTAACACAGCACCCATTCCTCTACCACAATCAATTCCGTCTAAATGCTGGGCAGTAACAATGATGTTTTTAGTTTCATTCGCTACTCTACTAATATCCGCATACGGACAAGTTACGAAAATACTAATTTCAGGAAAACGTTCTGCTAAACGGTCCGCTTCCTTAGCCAACTCTAGTAATTCATCACCAAATAAATATGACTTGGGATTGAAGATGAAGAATTTGTTTTTTACAGTTTTCATATTTCGCCTCCTAAATTATTTGGTTTCAAATACTTTATAGTAATGTTCAAGAGTATTTTCCATACCTTCTCTTGATAATTTAACAATATCGATATAGTTTTCAACTTGTCCATCAGCAACTGCTTTTGCACCAGAGTATATAAAATCACTATAAATGTTAATCTTTGAAATACCATGTGTTGCACAACGATTTAGGTTATCATCTCCAGAACCCGATCCACCATGCAATACTAATGGAACAGCAAGTGCTTCATCTAACTCTTCTAAACGTTCAAAGTTTAATTTTGGAGTACCTTTATACAAGCCATGAGAAGTACCAATTGAAACCGCTAATGAATCTACATTCGTTTCCTCAACAAATTTCTTAGCGTCTTCTACGCTAGTATATATTGATTTTACTTCTTCATTGTTTGACGCAGCATTTGCTCCGACAAAGCCAATTTCAGCTTCCACATCTACGCCTAATTGATGAGCGTATTCCACAACTTCTTTCGTTTTACGAACATTTTCTTCAAATGTATCTAAAGACGCATCGATCATCACTGAATTAAATCCAAGCTCAATAGCTCGTTTAATGAATTCTAAATCTTGTCCATGATCAAGATGTAATACGACTGCTGTTTTTGTTACTTCTTGGAAATAACGTCCAATCGCTGCAGCATCTTCTAAACTCAAATACTGAGAATGTACTTGCGCAAACGCTAAAATTAATGGTAATCCTAATTTTTCACTAGTCTCAGAATATGCTTTTGCGCAATTCCAATCGATCATATTAGCTGCAGGAACTGCATAATGTTCCTTTTTTGCTTTACCCAATACATCTCTCATTCTTGCTTTCATTATTAAGCCTCCAATGCTTGTTTCAATTCATTCCATAGAGAATCGATTCCCATTCCTGTAAGAAGTGGTAGTCCCATAATAACTTTGTCCTTTACTGAATCAGGTACAACGGTGGTAGAAATAACCACGTCATATTCATCCAATCTGTTCACTTCTTCAGATACTTTAGATTGGAATACTTGCACTTTATCTTCGTAACCATTATCTTTCAACCATTGTTTTACTTTACCAACAACTACAGTAGATGTTGCAATACCTGAACCACACATAACTAATAATTTTTTCATAATATACACTCCTATTTTGCAGCACGAACTTTATTGATGTAGTATAAACCAGCTAATGAACCAACTAATACAATAGTTAAAATAATCCATGGAACTGTTTGTCCAGCGAATACGAATAACCAAGTTGGCCACAATCCACCTTCAGCAAGTGCTGTAATACTTGTATTTCCACCTAAATCGAAGTTAGCTGCTTTCGCTGCTTGAGTAACAAGTGGAGCAACCCATGATGTGATATAGAAAATACTTGTCATGTAAATGGCACCACCTACAACTGTACGAACAATATTTCCTCTAAATACAGCTGCCATTAAGCAGACTACGAATGGAATTGTTGCAAGGTCACCGAATGGTAATGTTTGGTTACCAGGTAAAATTACTGCAAGTAAAATTGTAATTGGTACTAAAAGTAATGAACTAGACAATACAGCTGGGTGTCCTACAGATAAAGCTGAATCCATACCGATATTTACTTCACGGCCTGGGAAACGTTTTTGAACGAATTCATTAGCAGCTTCTGAAATTGGAGTTAAACCTTCCATTAATAGAGATACCATACGTGGCATAAGAACCATTACGGCAGACATTTTAACACCTAATTGAAGAACCCCTTTTGCATCATAACCAGCTAAAAGTCCCATTACAATACCGATAATTAAGCCTAAAACTGTGCTTTCACCAAAAACACCAAATTTCTTTTGAATGCTTTCTGGGTTAGCTTCAATTTTGTTAAATCCAGGAATACGGTCAAATAACCAGTTTAAAGGAATAGCAACTAAGAACCCAGGTGCTGAAGTACCGTGTGGGAATGTAATGTTTGGGAACCCATAGAATTTTTTAATTGCTGGCGCAATAAGATCTGCTAATAAGTAAATCATTACTAAATAAGTAGCAGTAGCATATAAACCTAATGTGAAATCTTGAGTAACTGCATAAACTAGTGAAGCTACGAAGGCTGCATGCCAGAAGTTCCACATATCAACCATCAATGTTTTTGTTAACCCTAAGAATAAAAGTAATAAGTTAATACCAATACCAATTGGAATAGCAAGTGAACCTAACAATGTACCATATGAGATTGCTGCAGCTGCTGGCCAACCAACGTCAATAGTTGTTAAGTTTAAACCAAAACGTTCAACCATCGCTTGAGCAGCAGGTCCTAAGCTACCCCCTAACAAATCAACTACCATATTTAATCCTACAAAACCAACCCCAACAATAATACCTGATACAAAGGCTTTTTTAGGTTTTGTTCCAAGAGCCATACCAAAAATAAAAATTAAAATTGGTAGAACAACAATGGCTCCTAAATCAATAAATTTTTGAAATAATTCTAATAACATTATAACTTCCTCCTAATGAATGATAATCAGAATAACAGTCTGATACTGATGATTTAGTATTTTCTTTCCTCCTTTCTATTACTAAACCACTAAATTATTTAATATTTTTTAATGCTAATACTTCTTTAATCTCTGAGTTCGATGTATTTTCATCCATGCTCAAGATTCTTTCCATGATGTCCTTATCTTGAAGAACTTCAATCAGTTGTTGCAACATAGTTAGTTGACTATGGGCTTCTTTGAGAGCCAGCATAAAAATCACTCTAACCGGTACTTCAACATCATTCGTTCCCATTTGATAAAAAGAAACAGGCTCTTTTAAGGTCATTAATGCAATTTGTTCTTTATTCACATGTTCTACATCAGTATGCGGAATAGCAATCCCGTACGATTCGAATTGTAATCCTGTTGGAAAAACATGCTCTCTATCAATAATTGCCTGTTTATAAGATTCTTTTACAATCCCTTTACTGATTAATTTATCCGTCAAATAGCTTAATGCTTCTTCTTTTGTTTTTATGTTTGCAACATTTATTTCAAAGACTTCTTCATTTAGCATTTTGGCTCACCTCCTTAAGTAGTCTATTTTTAATTTCATCACCGTTTTCCAATTGAACCAATTCATTCATCAATTCTTGATTTTCAATCACAGAATACAATGCGATTAAACTATCTTTAAAAATTGGAATATCATTTTCCGCAACGGCAATAAGAATTATCAACTTAACATTATTTTTTCCCCAATTTATTGGTTTATCCAAGGTCATGACTATTAATTCGGACTGTTCAACAAATCTTGGATCACAGTGCGGTAAGGCAACCCCTGTATAAACACTTGTGCTTCCAAGCGTCTCCCTCTCAAGAATGGATTCTTTAAACTCTTTAATTCTACGATTCGTTGCATCACATTCCCTAATCATTTTTTCGATACACTCTTTTTTGCTTTTCACAGTTTCTCGAATTAATGAAGGTTTCTTAATTAACGTTTGCAAAGATTCTAAATTAAATTTCCTACCATCCAAGCTTGTTCTCATCAAGGTATAATTATCAGTCATATGTTCTGAATAGAAACTTCTGATTGACTCAATTTCATCTTTTGTAAGAATCGGACTAACTTCAATAACTGGAACTTTTACTTCCGGAAGAGCAATTGTAGAGATTATCAAATCAATATTGCTTAAGTCATAAAAATCAAGCTCTCTTGCATTAATGTTTGTTATCTTTGCATCCGAATCAAAAATTTTATGTAGTTTACTCATAATTAATTCTGAAGTTGCAATACCGTTTTGGCAGATAACAACAATATTGAGAGGCTTAACAATTTTTTCGATTGCTAATTGAAAATGAATGACGATAAAAGCCAGCTCTTCATTCGAAATATTAATTTCGTAATATTTACTAAGTCCTCGAATAGCTATCCAAATAACATTAAACAAACTCGAATACTGTTTTTTTATTTCCTCTAGTGCAGGATTTGTAATGTATATTTGATTTCGTAACCTAAAAATCATCTTTGAAATATGGTTGGATAACATTAATTTCAAGTGATTGTCTTTCGATAAATCTAGACTAAGTAGATTAGAAACTTTATTTATTAATTCGTTGACTTGATGTTCAATATTTTGAATATAATCAGCTGATTGAATACTGAAGCCATACGCTAGTAAGCTATAAGCCATTGCTTCAATTTCATAAGGCGAGATTTCTGAAAAAGATTTATTGATGATGCTCTCCAATAATTCACCAGAAAAGAAATAAACTTCTAAGTGATTCAGATCATTAATCAAATTACTTGTTCTTTCAGTTAAGCAGTTATTGTTTTCTGTTCTCTTTTTAAAAACTAAACATTCTACAAGCAACAAACACGAATATTCTTCTGAAAATTGATGATGATATTTTTGAGACAATCTACTAATCGCTTCATAGCAGATTTCTATATCTTTCTCTGAGAAGAAACGTTCTATTTTTTCTTCTCTTCCTAATGACTGAGCTTGAATAACATAAGATTGTAGAGCTTTTCTTATATTCCACTCATCACCATCGACAAATAATTGGTCATGTTTGATACGTATTTTTAAGTCGAATTGCCCTAAATTTTTTTCTAGTTTATCAATATCTCTATGGACTGTTGATTCT
>CAURMP010000045.1:0-9914 GCA_963526005.1 uncultured Streptococcus sp.
GAACGTTATAACAAAGATGCCGTAGAAAGTAAATTATTCGGTATTGGTGCCGAATCCTACACAGTCGGCTCTCACGAATTCTATATGGGATACGGTCTCACACGTGGAAAGATGATTTTATTAGATGCTGGACATTTCCATCCAACAGAAACGATCTCTAATAAATTATCTTCACTTGCATTATTTAGTAAAGGTGTGATGCTTCATGTTTCAAGACCCGTTCGTTGGGATAGTGATCATGTAGTCATTATGGATGACGAGCTTCAAGAAATTGCAAAAGAAATCGTTCGTAATGATTTACTCGATAAAGCAGTTATCGGATTAGATTTCTTCGATGCGACGATTAACCGTATCGCTGCATGGGTTGTTGGGATGCGAAATACGCAAAAAGCGTTATTGAAAGCTTTATTAGAACCTACAGAAGACTTAAGAGCAATTGAACTCGAGCAAGATTTAACTAAACGTTTAGTTGTAACAGAAGAGTTAAAAGACTTCCCATATGCCGATGTTTGGAATTATTTCTGCGAAATTAATGGTGTTCCAGTCGGACTTGCATGGTATAATGAAGTCAAAGCATACGAAGAACAAGTGTTATCAAAAAGAAATTAAGGGAGAACTGAGAAATGACAAGATTTATTGAATCACCAGCGGTAAAAAAATTATGTGAACTAACAAAAGAATCGTACTTGCGTTACTGGGATGAACGTAATGGCGGGAACGTATCCGTACGTTTAGAAGCTAGTGAAGTAGAAGTGTATGAAGATGTGAAGGAAGTGAAACGCGTCCTTGACTTAGGGTTCGATGCTTCCACACTTGCGGGCTACTATTACTTAGTAACCGGTACAGGCCGTTACTTCAGAAACGTGACCAACCAACCGCTTCTTGATTTAGGCTTGGTTCGTATTTCAGAAGACGGACAAAAAGCAGAATTGCTATGGGGATTCGAAGATGGCGGAAAACCAACCTCAGAATTCGCGAGTCACTTAATGAGCCACATCGAACGACTCAAAGTGAATCCAAATCATAAAGTGGTCTTCCATTGCCACCCAACAAATTTAATTGCTTTAAGCTTCACACAACCATTAGACGAACGTCATTTATCAAGACTTCTTTGGAAAATGCAAGCTGAATCGATCGTCGTCTTCCCAGAAGGGATTGGCGTGATTCCGTATATGACTCCTGGAACAAACGCCATTGGGGAAGCAACAGCTGCGAAAATGGCTGAGTTTAGAGCTGTGATTTGGCCACATCATGGATTATTTGCATCAGGCGATACTTTGGATGAAACATATGGTTTAATCGAAGTGATTGAGAAAGCTGCGATGATTTACTCTCAAGTAGGGGCTCAAGGCGGAAAAATCTTACAAGAAATTACAGATGTGCAATTACAAGAAATTGCGGAATACTTCAACATGACTCCGCACGAAGGGTTCTTAGACGTTTAATAGACGAATCGTTTATAGGGCAGGCTGAAAAAGTTTGTCCTTTTTTGCGTTTTAATAGCCCTCAAGTCGCCAATCATGTACATTACCCAAGAACTGTTGTAAAATAAAGTGGTAACTACAATAAAAAAGGGGTATCGATAGATGAACTCAATTTACAATGATGATAGTTTAACGCTACATACAGACCTATACCAAATTAACATGATGAAAACTTATTGGGAAACAGGCGTTTATGAGAAAAAAGCAATTTTCGAAGCGTATTTCAGAAAATTACCATTTGAAAATGGATACGCGATTTTTGCGGGACTAGAACGCATCGTTCGTTACATTGAACAATTACGTTTCTCAAAAACAGATATTGACTATTTACGTGGACTTGGACATTATCCAGAAGAATTCTTAACATACTTAGAAAACTTCGAATTCAAAGGAAGCATCCGCTCTGCAGTAGAAGGGGAACTCGTTTTCGCAAACGAACCACTTGTGCAAGTAGAAGGAACGCTTGCTGAATGCCAATTAATCGAAACAGCGTTATTAAATATCGTTAACTTCCAAACTCTTATCGCAACAAAAGCGAGCCGTGTGCGTATGGTTTCTGGAAATGATCCAGTGCTTGAATTCGGTACTCGTCGTGCACAAGAATTAGATGCGGCAATTTGGGGAACACGTGCAGCGTACATCGGTGGATGTGATGCGACAAGTAACGTTCGTGCCGGCAAAATGTTTGGCATTCCAGTTTCTGGGACACATGCCCACGCATTAGTACAAGCGTATCGTGATGACTATGAAGCGTTCAAGGCGTATGCTGAGAGTCACCGTGACTGCGTGTTCTTAGTGGATACGTATGATATCTTGAAATCTGGTGTTCCAAATGCCATCCGTGTAGCCAAAGAATTCGGCGACAAGATTAATTTCTTAGGCGTTCGTATCGACAGTGGTGACATGGCTTATATGTCGAAAAAAGTTCGTCAACAATTAGACGAAGCTGGATTTACAAAAGCTAAAATTTACGCGTCAAGTGACCTAGATGAAAAAACAATCCTCAACTTAAAGATGCAAGGTGCTAAAATCGACGTTTGGGGAATTGGTACTCGTTTAATTACAGCATATGACCAACCAGCGCTTGGCTGTGTGTACAAGCTTGTAAGTATCGAAGACGAAAACGGCGTAATGGTTGATACAATGAAGATTTCAAACAATGCGGAAAAAGTATCAACACCTGGTAAGAAACAAGTATGGCGTATTACACGTAACTCAGATGGCAAGTCTGAAGGGGACTACATTGCGCTATGGGATGAACGTCCAGATCAATTAGACGAACTCTTTATGTTCCACCCAGTCTACACTTATATCAATAAAACAGTGACAGACTTTACAGCGCGTCCAATTTTACAACCGATTTTCAATAACGGAAAATTAGTGTATGAATTACCAAAACTAAAAGATATTAAAGCGTACAAAGACGAGCAAATCGAAGCGCTATGGGACGAATACAAACGTATCTTGAACCCAGAACAATATCCAGTCGACCTCTCTCAAAAGACATACGACCAAAAATTGGCAAGTATTGCGGAAATCAGAGAAGAAGTGCGTCTTAAATCAGAACAGTTGGCCAAAGAAAACGCAAAGTAAGGGGAACGTTATGAGACCATTACAACAAAAAATTATCGAAACGCTTCGTGTGAAACCAGTGATTAATCCTGAAGAAGAAATTCGTAAAACCGTCGATTTCTTAAAGGCGTATCTTGCAAAGCATCCCTTCTTGAATGGGTATGTCCTTGGGATTAGCGGCGGACAAGATTCAACGCTTGCTGGGAAACTCGCACAAATGGCGATTGATGAATTAAACGAAGAACAAGACCAAAAAGTGTATCGCTTCTATGCCGTGCGCCTTCCTTATGGCGTGCAAGCAGACGAACAAGATGCCATGGATGCAATTGACTTTATGAAGGCAACAGACGTGCTTCGCGTGAATGTGAAGGATGCAGTAGATGCGTCTGAACGCAGTATTGAAGCCTTAGGAATGGAAATTTCAGACTTCAATAAAGGAAATATCAAGGCGCGTGAACGTATGGTGGCTCAATATGCCATTGCTGGCCAAACGGGCTGTGCCGTTATCGGAACAGACCATGCGGCAGAATCGGTGACTGGTTTCTATACGAAATTTGGGGATGGTGCTGCGGATATCATTCCGTTATGGCGTCTCAATAAACGTCAAGGCCGTGCGATGTTACAAGTACTAGGTGCTCCTGACCATTTATACTTGAAAGCTCCAACGGCAGACTTAGAAGAAGATCGTCCATCGCTTCCAGACGAAGTAGCGCTTGGGGTTACTTACGAAGAGATTGATGATTATCTCGAAGGAAAAGACATCAACGAAAAAGCTGCAGAGACGATTGAAAATTGGTATCAAAAGACAGAACATAAACGTCACTTACCAATTACAATCTACGACGATTTTTGGAAATAAAGCTTAGAAGGCTATTCCTATCAGACAACTGGTAGGGATGGCTTTTTTGTTGGAAAAATCAGGGTGAGGACTATGGAAAAACGTTGACATTTTAACAAAAACTGATATCTTAAGAACTATGAGAAGTTTGAGTAGATGATGGGAATAACTCAAACAAGAAAGAGAAGGATTAGAAAAGGGGATTGATGATGCAAACAAAAAACAAACTCTTTGGTGCGAGTTTTGAGCAATCGAAAAGGATTGTTCCAAGAAGTTATGCAACCGAAGATGGTGCTCAAATGGGAGTGTCTGTTTCTATGAGTTTTTGGAAGAGAGTGTTTGGGCTAGTTGGATTAATGTTTAGTTTTATTGCCTACGGAGTGGGGATATATTTGACCGATGGTTTCAGAAGTTCAACAGATAGTGTCCAGATAATCTCTAAAAGTACGGGAGCTTTGATTGGAGAAGTGGGTTTGTATTTCCGCCCAATCAATTTGGTCTTAGTAATTTTATTTACAGCAATAATTATTTTAAATATTTTGCCAAAAATTAATTATGCTTATCAATTAATATATGGAAATTGTTTATTAATAATGTTCGGGTTAGTAACAATTTTTTCTGGGTTACCTTTATTAATTGGGTTAACAATTGAAGCGTTTGGAACACTCGCATTTGTTGTTCAATTAATCGGCTGTGGCTATTTAGTTAAGAAACTTATTGTTGATGTAATGAAGGAAGTTAAGACTTCCCTTTATAATGAAAATGACATAAAAGATAAAGATTGGGGAACTCCTATTATTAATTTCGTAAAAAGATATGGTGGAATACTATTAGGATTATCTATTCTAAATCGTTGGACTTTTAATTTTGGCGAATTCAGTAAGAGTAATCCAGGTCTTATGATTTTTTTATCTGGCTGGTTATTTATACCACTCATTAGTCTCTTATTATTTGCTGAAGGCCAGATTTTAAAAAATTTTGTAAAATCCTTTTATTTCTTTAAATATCGAAAAGAATACAGAGAGTACTTTAATATTTCCAATGAACAATGGTACGGGAAGTTTCGTGCAAGATTTATGTCAAAACAAAAATGATTAGTAGAGGAGAATGAATATGACACAAGAATTATTACCTTTAGGAAGTATCCTATATTTGGAAGGAGCAACAAGTAAATTAATGGTAGTTGGTCGTGGTCCTGTATTTGAATCGGATAATGAGCCAGTCTATAGCGATTATGTTGGAGTTGTTTATCCAGAGGGAATCAATCCCGAAGATGCCATCTTTTTTAACCACGAAAATATTGATAAGGTGGTTTTTGAAGGCTTTAAGGATGAAGAAGAGGAACGCTTCATGGAAGTATATAAAGAATGGGAAAGTAAATTAGAAGTTAAGAAATTAAAAATGTAATATGTAGTAATTAGTATAATCTTCTGAAAACTGAAAGCTATTCCTATCAGGCAACTGGTAGGAATGGCTTTTTTGTTATTCCAAGCAAATGCTCTATTGAAATTCAAATAAGGAGTGCTATAATGAAAGTAACAATAGTCGGTTAATGGTTTTCAATTTCATTGGAGGTGGTCTTTATGGACTTAGTATTACCAATGTTTCTGGGGACGTTTGCACTGATGGGAGTTGCCTTATATTTGTTCTACTGGCTCATCCGATTGGCCGTAAAACATGGCGTAGAATCCCAACAAAGGAAGTCACATTAACGGCTTCAGAAAAAGAAATAGAGGTGGCGTGCCACCTCTATTTTCGTGGAGGAAGACAATGAAAGAAATGAACCATTTTGGCGTGTACGGTGTTTGTATTCGCGAGGGACGTATCCTTTGTATTCGTAAGACGCGTGGACCATACCGCGGGAGATTTGATTTGCCGGGAGGAACGCCGGAAGAAGGCGAGAGTCTGGTAGAAACATTGCGACGAGAAATGCTGGAGGAGACTGGATTCGAAGTGTCTGCCATTCACCAAAATACGATTCGTGATGTGTTTGTGACTGTTCCAGGAATCGCGCGCGTTCATCATGAGTTTGTCTTGTTTACCATCGATATTGAAGAAAAGGGAGCGCAAACAGTAGAGGACTTCGTGACGAGCGAAGAGAAGAACGATTCGAAGGGAATTGTGTGGGTTCCACTAGAAGAAGTGAGCGTTGAAAATGCGTCTCCACTTGTAATCGAGGCTGCACGACCAACACAGGCATTCGAGGCGAAGCATTACGAACAATGGGTGATGTACGACGAAGATTTTATGAACTAAAATGAATTTAGCTATTTAAAGACCTCTGAATTTTTGTTATAATATAGTTAAACAGCTGTTCATGTTTTTAGTACCCTTTTATGAAAGGGAATTCAGGGAGGTATTGTTAATGGAAGTTATTGTTGTTAAAACTCAAGAAGAAGGCGCATTAGCCGCTTTTGAGATTTTTAAACGCGCACACGGCGAAGGAGCGAAAGTGTTTGGACTAGCGACAGGCTCAAGTCCAATTGGATTATATGAATTACTTAGAAATAGCGATTTAGATTTTTCAGATCGTATCTCAGTGAACTTAGATGAATATGTTGGATTGGCACCAACGGACGAACATAGCTACGCTTATTTCATGAATGAATATCTTTTCAATGCGAAGCCATTTAAACATAGCTATTTACCAGATGGGATTGCAAAAGACGTAGATGCAGAAGTTGAACGTTATGAACGTGTTCTTCAAGAAAATCCAGTAGACTTGCAGTTATTAGGCATCGGAAGTAATGGACATATCGGATTCAACGAACCTGGTACACCGTTCACACAACGTACGCATAAGGTTCATTTAACAGAATCAACCATCGAAGCTAACAAACGTTTCTTTGAAAAAGAAGAAGACGTGCCACGCTACGCTTATTCAATGGGATTACAATCGATTATGGATGCTAAAGAAATCGTGTTAATTGCATTCGGACCTAAGAAAGTCCATGCGATTAAAGGATTAGTGGAAGGTCCTATCACAGAGGAAGTTCCAGCAAGTATCTTACAAAAACATCCAAAAGTTACAGTTATTTGTGATGAAGCAGCTGCAGCATTATTAACAAAATAAAGAGTTTGAAAGGGCGTCTTCCGGGCAACGGAAGGCGCCTTTTTGCGCTTTTAAAAGAGAGTTAATCAGCTGATTTAAGCGTGTAAAGGCTTGTTTTCAAAAATTTTCTGAAATTTTTTTGGTAAACCTAAAAAAACACTTGACGAAATTATTTTTTTAGGGTAGCCTAATAAATGTAGAATCTACATAAAGTGAGGGGATGAATTCATTGATTACGATTAAAAATGTTGGGGTATCGTATGCGATGCAACCACATGTTTTAAAAGATTGTAATGCAACCATTGAAGGACCAACCATTACTGGGATTATTGGGCCCAATGGTGCAGGTAAATCAACATTATTAAAAGCAATATTAGGACTTATTCAATCATCAGGAGAAATTCTGATTGATGGAGAACCCACAAAAAAAGTATTACAGAAAATCGCCTATGTCGAACAAAAAAGCCACATTGACTTTACATTTCCAATCACCATTCGTGAGTGCGTTGCTTTAGGAAGAACTGTTAAAAAGAAACCATTGCAACGTTTGACGAAAGAGGATTGGGAAAAGGTCGATGCAGCCATTGAAGAAGTTGGATTAACTGATTTAGCATCTCGCCAAATCGGGGCTCTTTCTGGCGGTCAATTCCAACGTGTACTATTAGCGCGTTGCATGGTTCAAGAAGCACAATATATTTTCCTTGATGAACCATTTGTAGGGATTGATATGCTTAGTGAGAAAGTCATTATGACAATTCTCCGTAAATGGAAAGAGGAAGGGAAGACTATTTTAATGGTCAACCATGACTTATCGAAGGTGAAAGAATACTTTGACCATGTGATTCTTGTCAAACACGCGATTGTAGCCTCTGGAAAAACAGAAGACGTATTCATTAAGAAGTACTTAGATGATGTATACGGCGGAAGTGTTTATATTCCACAAGGAGGTGAGCAACATGCATAATTTCATTGAAGGGTTAATGGAATTCCATTTCCTACAAAATGCGCTTGTTTCAGCAGTCGTGATTGGTGCGGTTGCCGGAATTTTAGGATGCTTCATCATTCTAAGAGGGATGTCATTAATGGGGGACGCTATCTCTCACGCGGTATTACCGGGTGTAGCGTTGTCGTTTATTTTAGGCATTAACTTCTTTATTGGAGCCCTGGTGTTCGGGTTATTAGCATCGTTCCTTATTGCATTTGTGAATCAAAATAGTACTATCAAAGGCGATACTGCTATCGGGATTACCTTTAGTTCGTTTTTGGCATTGGGAATTATTTTGATTAGTGTGGCGAAGAGTTCAACAGATTTATTCCATATTTTATTCGGGAATATTTTAGCCGTACAAGATATTGATTTACTCATTACATTGGTGGTGAGCGTGATTGTAGTCGTCGTTATTTTAGCGTATTTTAAAGAATTACAAGTAACGAGTTTTGATCCAGTCTTCGCTCAATCTACAGGGATGAATGTACAGTTTTATCATTACTTATTGATGTTCCTATTAGCACTAGTAGCCATTACGGCAATGCAAAGTGTAGGGACAGTCATGATTGTGGCACTACTAATTACCCCTGCAGCAACAGCGTATTTATATTCAAATCGTCTGAAAACAATGCTCATTTTAGCCGCAACATTTGGCTCACTGTCATCCGTATTAGGATTGGTTATTGGATATACGTTTAACATCGCTATTGGATCAACCATCGTATTAACAGCAGCAGCACTTTTTGTCGTAAGTTTTATCGTTTCACCAAAACAAAGAGAAAGAAGGAAATCTCATGAATAGAATGAAGAAACTCTTTGTAGCAGCACTTGTTGTATTAGGAATTGCAGGATGCGCTACAAGTAAAGATACAAGTAAAGATAATAGTTCAAAGGCAAATACTGAAAAAATCAATGTGGTGACAACCAACTCTATTATTTATGATATGACAAAAAATATCGCCGGTGATTTAGTGAACTTACATAGTATTGTTCCAGTAGGACAAGACCCACACGAGTATGAACCATTACCAGAAGATGTTCAAAAGGTACAAAAAGCAGACTTGATTTTCTATAATGGAATCAACTTAGAAAACGGTGGGGACGCTTGGTTCACAAAGATGGTGAATAATGCGAAGAAAGAAGCGAATAAAGATTACTTTGCAGTGAGTGATGGCGTAGAAGTGATTTACTTAGAAGGCCAAAACGAAGCTGGAAAAGAAGACCCTCACGCATGGTTAAACATCGAAAACGGTGTTATTTATGCGAAGAACATCGCGAAACAATTAATCGCAAAAGATCCAAAGAACAAAGAAACATATGAAAAGAATTTAGCAGCATATGTTGAAAAACTTGAAGCGTTAGATAAAGATGCTAAACAACGTATCGCGAAAATTCCAGAAGAAAAACGTTTAATCGTAACAAGTGAAGGCTGCTTCAAGTACTTCTCTAAAGCGTACGATATTAAATCAGCGTACATCTGGGAAATCAACACAGAAGAAGAAGGAACTCCAGAACAAATCACAAAATTGGTTCGTCAATTACGTGAATCAAAAGTTCCATCATTATTCGTAGAAAGTAGTGTGGATGAACGTCCAATGAAGACTGTTTCTCAAGAAACTGGTCTACCAATTTTCTCAACAATCTTTACTGACTCTATTGCAGAAGCAGGAAAAGATGGAGACAGCTACTACAGCATGATGAAATGGAACCTAGATAAAATTATCGAAGGTTTAAGCAAATAAGAATTAGGGGCTCCAGGGGAAACCGGGAGCTCTTTTGTTTTGAGTTTTGAATGAGAATAACAAACAGCGAGGTGAAGAAGAATGAATAAATTTTTAAGGCTCTTTGTCAAATAGTGTTGATGAAGAATTTTAGGAAGGGATTAAGCAACTAATTGTTGCTTAATTCCTTTTTGTTTTGGGCCACTAAAATAGGGTTGGTGGAAAATTTCCATCAACCCTAAAAATTATAGAACCAAAT
>CAURMP010000046.1:0-9867 GCA_963526005.1 uncultured Streptococcus sp.
TGTGGCGGAAGGAAATCAGTTGTATCATGCCGTCCAAACAATGGAGCGTAAGGACGCACTCTCGGTCTTTATGGCATGTGGTATGGAAGATTGGCTTTTGGAAGACAACCGTAGCTATAGCAGCTTTTTGAAAGAACAAAGAGTGTCGCTAACGTATAAAGAGCACGTCGGCGGACATGAATGGGATTTCTGGGACTGGGCGATGAAGCAGTTCCTAGACTGGTGGATTCCAGAAGATGCAGGCCAAGGCGTGTCTAGCGGGAATGTGAAATCGTAAGACGAACGCGATATTGTTGCAAGCACATCGCCATAATGGTAGAATATTTTGTATATTAGAGCGATGAACAAGAGGAGTAAAATGACTTTGTTTACGAGAGAGGGAAGACTTGGTGCAACTTCCTAGCAGATTCATTTGAAGGTAGCTTGTGAGCTTACTCTACGAAATGCAGTAATAGAGTACGGAGACGACACTTCGTTACCAACATCGAGGCGTAATAAATGATTACGCGAATATTAGGTGGTACCACGAATTTAATCGTCCTATGGAGAGTGTCTTCATAGGATTTTTTTATTGGACACAAACAAGATACAAGGAGGAAAATCAATGGCTAAAGAAATGTCATCTAAGTTTCAACCACAAGAAGTTGAAGCTGGTAAATATCAATGGTGGGTCGATTCAGGCGTCTTCCATCCAAACGAAGATCCAAACGCTGAACCTTATTCAATCGTTATCCCGCCACCAAACGTAACAGGGAAACTACACTTAGGACATGCTTGGGACGTAACGTTACAAGACATGATTATCCGTCAAAAACGTATGCAAGGGTTCGACACTTTATGGTTACCAGGGATGGACCATGCGGGTATTGCAACACAAGCAAAAGTAGAAGAAAAATTACGCGGAGAAGGCTTATCTCGTTATGACCTTGGCCGTGAGAAGTTCCTTGAACAAACATGGGAATGGAAGGAAGAATATGCTAGCCATATCCGTGAACAATGGGCAAAAATGGGGATTTCTGTAGACTACCGCAGAGAACGTTTCACATTAGATAAAGGGTTATCTGACGCCGTGAAGAAAGTCTTCGTTACTTTATACGAAAAAGGCTTAATCTACCGTGGTGAGTACATCATCAACTGGGACCCTAAAGCGAAGACTTCATTATCTGATATCGAAGTAATTCATAAAGACGTAGAAGGTGCGTTCTATCATATGAACTACCCTCTAGCAGACGGAAGTGGATTCCTAGAAATCGCAACAACTCGTCCAGAAACACTTCTTGGAGATACAGCGGTTGCGGTTCACCCAGACGATGAACGTTACCAAGCATTAATCGGTAAAACAGTCATCTTGCCGTTAGTAAACCGCGAGATTCCAATCATCGCTGACGAATACGTGGAGCAAGATTTCGGAACAGGGGTTGTAAAAATCACTCCAGCCCATGACCCGAACGACTTTGAAGTAGGGAACCGTCATAACTTACCTCGTATTAACGTGATGAACGATGATGCGACAATGAATGAGTTAGCCGGTAAATACGAAGGCATGGACCGTTTTGCGGCGCGTAAAGCCATCGTGAAAGATTTAGAAGAAGCTGGCCTTCTTGTAAAAATCGAAAAACATTTACACAGCGTTGGACACTCAGAACGTACAGATGTCGTTGTTGAACCACGTCTTTCAAAACAATGGTTCGTTAAAATGGGACCTTTGGCAGAGCAAGCCATCAATGCGCAACGTGCAGAAGGGGACAACACGGTAAACTTCTATCCACCACGTTTCAATGATGCGTACTTACGTTGGATGGAAAATATTCACGACTGGGTAATTTCACGTCAATTATGGTGGGGACACCAAATTCCAGCTTGGTATCATAAAGAAACAGGCGAAGTATATGTAGGTATGGAAGCACCGAGCGATATCGAAAACTGGACACAAGATCCAGACGTATTAGATACTTGGTTCTCATCTGCGTTATGGCCATTTTCAACAATGGGTTGGCCGGACGAAGATGCAGCCGACTACAAACGTTACTATCCAACAAACACACTTGTAACAGGGTACGACATCCTTACTTTCTGGGTAAGCCGTATGATGTTCCAAGGGTTAGAATTTACAGGAAAACGTCCATTCAAGAACGTTCTAATCCACGGATTAATTCGTGATAGCCAAGGACGTAAGATGAGTAAGTCTCTTGGAAATGGGGTTGACCCAATGGAAGTTATCGAGCAATATGGTGCCGATGCACTTCGTTGGTTCTTAGCAAACGGTTCTGCTCCAGGGCAAGACGTTCGTTACTCAACAGACAAGATGGATGCTGCATGGAACTTCATCAACAAGATTTGGAACGCAAGCCGTTACGCATTAATGAACGTGGGCGACTTAACAGCGGACCAAGTGGATATCACTGGTGAGAAGACTCTTGCGGATAAATGGATTTTAACACGCTTGAATCAAACGATTGGCAAAGTGACAGAACTCTTCGAGAAATTCGAATTCGGTGAAGCAGGACGTCTCCTATATCGCTTCATCTGGGATGATTTCTGTGACTGGTATATCGAAATGTCGAAAGAAACATTAGCAGGGGACGACGAAGCTGCGAAATTAACAACACGTAGCATTCTTGTATATGTATTAGACAACACATTACGTCTATTACACCCAATCATGCCTTTCGTGACAGAAGAAATCTGGCAATCAGTTCCTCACGTTGGGGAATCATTAGTGGTAGCAACTTATCCAACCGTTCACCCAGAACAAATGGATGAAAAAGCAGCCGAAGAAATGGAATTCTTAATGGACTTCATCCGTTCAGTACGTACCGTTCGTAACGAAATGAACACACCATTATCAAAACCAATTAACATCATTGCAAAAGTGAGCGACGCAGCGCACTACGCAATCTTGAAAGAAAACGAATCTTACATTGCACGCTTCTCAAATCCAGAAGAATTCGTGTATGGGGAAGACGTTGAAGCACCATCTGATGCGGTAACTTCAGTTATCACAGGTGCTGAAATTTACTTACCATTAGCAGGATTAATCAATATCGAAGACGAAATCGCTCGTCTTGAAAAAGAAGCAGAGAAATTGCAACAAGAAGTGGATCGTGTCGAGAAGAAATTATCGAACGAGAAATTTGTGGCAAAAGCTCCTGAAGCGGTTGTTGAAGCTGAACGTGCAAAAGGTGCGGACTATCAAGCACAACGCGAAGCAGTGTTAGAACGTATCGCAACATTGAAAAAAATCTAATCCGTTGTAACGGTGGGGAGAGCGTATGAAATGTCATGCGCTCTCTTTTGTATGTTCCGGTGGGCAATTTTCTGTTATGATAAATGAGGAAAACAGGAGGTGAGTGAATGATTCAAGAGTGGTTAAAAAAGAGCGAGAGTATTCCGCGCAAACATGGATTGTACCGCATGGAGGTTATCCTAGAAGCGCTTGGAAATCCAGAACGTGAATTGAAGAGTATTCATATTGCGGGAACGAATGGAAAAGGGTCCACTGCAGCGATGGTGACGGCCTTTGCAAAAGCGCATGGATTGCGAGTAGGGACATTCACTTCACCGCATATGGACAGTATCAGGGAACGCATTCAGCTAGACGGAGTGCCCCTAGGGGAGGAGCCGTTCTGGCAAGCGGCATCGGTCGTAAGAGAGGTGGAGAACCGCTTATTCGAAGAGTGGGGAGCCTTTAACTATTTTGAGATTTTAACGGCAATGATGTTTGTCGTGTTTCAACAGGAATCCGTCGACCTTGCGATTATTGAAGTCGGGATTGGAGGTCTTCTCGATAATACGAACGTCGGTCATCCACTCGTCAGTGTCATTACGACGATTGGGTTGGACCATCAAGACTTACTCGGAAGTACGTTGGAAGAAATTACTGCGCAAAAAGCAGGGATTATTAAATCTGGACAACAAGTGGTTGTCGGGCCAGTCACGCGTGAATGTATGGATGTGATACGTGAGATTGCTAGTGAGAAAGGCGCAACGGTGCGGGCATTTGACGAAGACTTCTTTCTAATTGAAGAGTCGTATCAAGACTCCTCACTCACGATTTCGCTGGAGCAGCTAGCTCTCCAAGGAGCCTTCCAGAAGGAGAATGCGACCGTTGCGATTCGAGCATTTCGTGCGTGGATGGAAGCTACTGGAAGAAGTGCACATGCCGAATTCATCGAGGCAGCTCTTCCTGTCGTATCATGGCCAGGACGCATGGAAGTGTTGCAAGAAACACCGCTTGTGATGATCGACGGTGCACATAATTTACCGGCCATCGAGCGACTCGTTCAAAACATGACGGCTCGTGTTGGCAAGAAACAGACGCTGTTATTTAGCGCGCTCACTCGAAAAGATAGTCAACAGATGCTTCTAAGATTGCAGGAAGCTCTTCCTGATGTGAACATCATCTTGACGAGTTTCCATCCTTCTAGAGGACTGTCGATTGCTAGAAGTGATGTCGAAGCGTACTTGGATTCTCGCAAGATTTCCTATGAAGAAAGCTTTGAAGACGTCATCGACCGTTTTGCCAGCTCAACAGACGACAAGAGCGAATTATGGGTGACGGGGTCATTGTATTTTATCGCCGAAGTTCGACATTGGTGGAAGAATCGTAAGCCCAAAGAAGAATAGACATCGTAACTCTTTGTAGAGAAAACAAAGAGGAAGTGTCACAATGATTGAATCAAAATTATTAGAAGTGCCTTTAAGCGCCATGCCACGAGAACGCCTCGAACGGTATGGCGCTAAAGTGCTTGAAACGCATGAACTACTCGCGATATTACTGCGAACGGGGTCCAAGGATTTAAACGTCCTGCAGCTGGCGGTCGTTGTCTTAAACACCTTCGAGGACTTGCATTCGCTGAAGATGGCGAGCCTGGACGAACTCATGCATATTAATGGCATCGGTCGCACCAAGGCAATTGAACTCAAGGCTGCCATGGAACTTGGGGTGCGCTTAAGCAATGCTGCGCAAATGAAACTCGGGAAGATTACGTCCTCCAAGATGGCCGGCCAGTGGATTGTGCAGGAGTTGAAGGATGCCTATCAGGAACATCTTGTCGCCTTGTATTTGAACACGAAAAACGAGATTATCAAGAAGAAAATGATCTTCATCGGTGGGTTGAACAGTGCAGTGGCGCATCCCAGAGAAATTTTCCGGGAGGCAGTGCGGTTTTCGGCGGCGCGCGTCATCATTGGCCATAATCACCCAAGCGGAAACCCCGAACCCTCACAAGCGGATATCGATTTTACACGTCGCTTGATGGAATGTGGTGAACTCATGGGGATTGAGCTTCTAGATCATTTTGTAGTCGGGGGAGAGGAGTATATTTCTTTAAAAGAATTCGGGGCTTTTTAAAAACGACTCAAAAGAATGTGAAAAGTTGAATTTTAAAAAAAGATGAAAACAGATTGTTTTCAATTTTCACGAAAAATAATATTGAAAATTAACGAAACGATTCGGAAAAAACGCACAAAACGGCAATTGTTCTACTTAATTCTCAGTGAAATCGGAAATACTCTTGCAAATTTGCCTGTGAGATGTTATACTTAGCTTGTGTTTTTGTTATGTAAAGAAATTGTGTAAGATATTACTCCTTTCGAACCATTAGCAAGAATATCAATAACAAGTGCTATGGCACAAGGAGGAAATGTTCATGGAACAAGGTACAGTAAAATGGTTTAACTCAGAAAAAGGTTTTGGGTTTATCGAACGTGAAGGTGGAAACGATGTATTCGTACACTTCTCAGCAATCCAATCAGAAGGATTCAAAACATTAGAAGAAGGACAAGCAGTTCAATTCGATGTTGAAGAAGGCGCTCGTGGACCACAAGCAGCTAACGTAGTTAAACTATAATTTAACTTAAACGATGATACCACCGGTTTTCCGGTGGTTTTTTTGTGCGCGAAAATAGAAAAGAGTAAGCCTAAAATGAACAAATTTGGCCATGTCCATATATGGTATATTTGTCCTCCCCCTCCCAAGAATTTCTTTTTATTCTTGCATTTTTTATGAGACGGAACACGGTGATTTTTCAAGAAAACCTTTCAGATTAAAAAGCCAACATTAGAAAGTACTTCGGAAAACGAAGAGCCTTCGGATTCTATAGGAATAATAATAGCGATCATAATCGATGTGAATTACTGACTCTGGAAATTTATTTCCTAGAGTCAGTTTGAAGCTCGATAGGAAACGAGACCTGGGCTCGTTCCGGTATAGCTATTGTTATTCCTATGAAGACATCCGAAAGTGCTCGTAGTTTTCCAAAATCATAATTTACGAAGCACATTCTTGTTGCTTTTCAGCTTTTTAACCGAAAGGTTTTCTCTACTGAAAAATCACTAAAGTGTTACAGAAAACGTTTTAATATTACGAAATAAAAAAGTTTCCTAAAAATCTATAAAATACAAGAATAAAAAGCTAAATTCTGCTATACTAGAATAGAATTCTTACAGCCAAGTCTGTAGAAGAATTATCTAAGGAGGAAACAGTGTGGTTGCATTAAATTTTAAAGCACAAAATATCGGAATTGACTTAGGCACAGCTAACACGATTGTTTATCTAGAAGATGAGGGAATCGTCACACGTGAACCTTCCGTGGTTGCAAAAAATATCGTTACAGAAGAAATTATCGCAGTAGGAAAATCTGCATTTGAAATGATTGGTAGAACACCAGAAAATATCGTGGCATTACGCCCAATGAAAGATGGCGTAATCGCTGACTACAATACAACGACAGCAATGTTGAAATACTTCATTCAGTCGATTGTGGGCCGCTCATTCTTTAAACCAGTGGTCATTATTTGTGTGCCAAGTGGCATTACAGACGTTGAAAAAAGAGCCGTTTTAGACGCGACAAAATATGCAGGAGCCAAAGAAGCGTACGTGGTTGAAGAACCATTCGCAGCGGCAGTTGGGGCAGGACTTCCTGTCACGGATCCAACTGGAAGCATGATTGTCGATATCGGTGGCGGTACGACAGACGTGGCGACGATTTCGCTAGGTGGAATCGTGAATAGCCGTTCGATTCGTGTCGGAGGCGACGAGTTAAACGAGTCTATTATTCAGCATGTTCGTAAAACGTACAATTTACTAATCGGGGAACGTACGGCTGAAGAATTAAAAATTATGTTAGGTTCAGCTTCCGTTGAAAAAGCACAAGGAAGCATGCAAGTGCGTGGTCGTGATATGGTTACAGGATTACCACGTGTTGTTGAAGTGCCTGCAAAAGAAATTGCAGTTGCGATGAGTGAAATTATTCATCAAATTTTAGACGCAGTAAAAGATGTATTGGAACAAACACCGCCAGAAATTTCTGCGGACGTTATTGATCATGGAATCGTGTTAACAGGTGGAGGCGCAATGCTTCGTCACCTTGCTGAGATGATTTCGAAGGAAACGCAAGTACCAGCCTTTGTAGCCAATGATCCACTCGATTGTGTGGCATTAGGAACTGGTGCGATTTTAGCAAATCCATCATTAATGAAAAAATAGAGTCCGTTGAAAAATAAATAAAGAGGAGTGATGATGTGAATCCAATTTTTTCAAATAAGAAACTAATTGGTTGGGTAATCGGAATTATCACGGCATTAGCATTGATCATGTATTCCATTACTTACGGCAGTAATATCGTGACTCAAGGTGTTAATGATGTAACCAATATTCTAGGAAGATTAGTCTCTTATCCAGCAAATAGTATTAATGATTTTATCGATAGCGTGAGTGATTTATCAAATACGTATCAAGAAAATCAATCGTTAAAACAAAAAATTGATACCATTCATGAATTAGAAGTTCAATTGAGTGAGTTAAAACGTGATAACCAAAAAATGAAGGAAACGCTCAAGTTGCAAGATACGCTTAACGATTATACGTTAGTGAATGCGACGGTTATTGCGCGTAATCCAGATACATGGCGTGATGTCATTACGATTAACAAAGGGTCAAATGACGGCATCCAACCACAAATGTCTGTTATGAGTGATAATGGACTTGTAGGGAAAGTCATGGACGTGAATCCAACGAGTGCACGTGTAGCGCTATTATCGAATGCCGATAATACATTAGTGCGTGTGGCAGCGATGATTCAAAACGAAAAAGAACCAATCTACGGAACCATCACTGGCTATGACGATAAAAGCAATATGTTAGTGATGAGCCAAATTCAAGCAACTCAAGATATCAAAGTTGGGGATAAAGTCGTGACAAGTGGTCTCGGTGGCATTTCTCCAAACTCACTATATATCGGTACGGTTGAAGAAGTGGCGATGGACCGTTTTGGCTTGTATAAAGAAGTGAAAATTCGTCCAGCAGCGGATACGAATGACGTTCGTTACGTGACGGTTGTTATTCGTACAAGCGAAAGCGAGGGGCAATAATGCGCATCTCAAAAAGAGTTTACTGGGTGTTATTTGTTTATATTCTTGCTTTCTTAGCCGATGGAGTGTTAACGAATCATTTTTCAAAATTATTCCTCTTCTCAGGCTATAGCTTAACACCTCGAATGATTATTATTGCTGTCGTGATGTTAAACTTTATGATTGACCATAAATCCATGTTCTGGTTTACCGTGGTCGCTGGATTTTTAGTGGATAGTTATTACTCGGGAGTTCTCGGTGTCTATATGGCGCTGTTTGCGGTGATTGTACGAATCATTCGTTTAGTTCGCTCGAATATCCTTCAAAATCCATTTACATTAGGGCTTGCACTTGTATTCTTCTTAAGCTTCACCGAAGTGTCTGTTTACTTCGTGTATGCCTTACGAGGAGTGGCGAGCATGGATTGGAACGAATTCTTAGTAGTAAGACTCGGGGCAACTTTAATGTTAAATATCGTGATTTACTATATTTTATATCTCCCACTTCGCAATTTTGCTAGATGGGTGAACTCAACACCGGTCGTTAGTCCACATGACTTAATGAACCATCGTAGAGCATAATAGGAGAAAGGTTTGGCTGTTTGTAGCCAAGCCTTTTTGATTACACGTTAATAGTACTGACAAAGGCAATAGATATGGTATAATAAAGAGAATTAGTGTCAAGAGAAAGAGGAATTGAATGAAGAGCGCAACATTTTTAAAAGCAAGTCTAATCTCGAAAGGGATCATTGCGACCTGTGCGATTGTCGGTTTTCTAATGCAGATGACGCTTCACGGTTGGCATGGACTTCGTTACTATACGAACCAATCGAATCTACTCGTTGGAGTATTTATGGTGTACTTGCTATTGAAATACCGCAAGAGTGGCCATTGGAGTAAGATGGATCTACGCTTGAAGGGTGGCGTGACGGTTGCGATTCTTCTAACGGGGCTGGTATATCACTTTATGTTAGCACCGCAAAAGACAGCCGAAGAGTTCTGGACGATTGAGAATTTCCTGTCGCACTATATTGTGCCATTTGGAACGCTAGTCGACTGCATCGTCTTTGATAAAGGACATTGCTATAAGTGGTATGATCCATTTACGTGGACGCTATTGCCATTAATCTATGCGATTGTGTCTGTGGCGATTGCGCTCATAACCCGTATTCCGATTGGAAATAACAAAGATGGCCCATTCCCATATTTCTTCTTGAATGTGGATAAATATGGATTTGTCGGCGTCTTGCAATATTGCTTAGGATTAGCCGTAGCCTTCTTAATCGGCTCGTATATTCTTTTCGTATTTAAAAATGGATTCAAAACGAGGGAACGTTTATAAGAGAGGAGACTTTCATGGTTCGAGATATTGGAATCGACTTAGGAACAGCGAATATTTTAGTGTTCTTAAAAGATCGTGGAATTATTTTAAATGAACCGTCACTCGTATCGCATGATGAGCGTAATGGGGACGTGAGTGCAGTTGGTGAACGTGCGTACCAAATGGTGGGCGGT
>CAURMP010000047.1:0-9834 GCA_963526005.1 uncultured Streptococcus sp.
TTTTGCATGCAAAAACTCTCCGCGAATCACTTTCACGGAGAGTCTCACTTTACATTGATTATCCAATAAAGGCTTTGATTTGTTCCACACTTTGTGATGAGTCACAAACTACACGCACTTCGCCGCCACGAGCAACTAATAAACCAGGTACTGTTGGCATATTGTATTTCGCACGGAAAGCTGCTAAAGCTTCGTTAGCTCTGTCTTCTGAATTGATGAAGTACATTTCTTTTCCTAATGCTTCACGCACTTCGTTAATTTTTGGAGCAAAGCGACGGCAGTATGGGCAAGTTGGACGCCCTACGAAAAGAACGACTTCCTTTCCTTCACCGATTAACGCTTCTACTTTCTCAGCTGTTGTTTCCACAAATTGGCTTACATCTTTTGCAAATTGTTCCATGATATCCCTCCGTTCATTTTCCTTCATTATGACAACGAAAAAAGAGTAGCGCAACAAATGTGCCTACTCTTTCTTATCTTTAGGATTGATTTCTTTATATTTTTTACGAATGTATAACAAGCGGCAAATAAACGCTCCTAACATCCCGATGGCAATACCGCCAATGACATTGTCAATAAGCATCCCTATTCCAAATCCGATGGCAATCCCAATCACCATGATGAGATTCAATACGGACATCTCTCTAATTCTATCTTTTGGATCTTGTTCTCTCATCGCTACCTCCTACTCAACGACGTTAATATGACACATCTTCATGGCGCTTAACGCGTTATCGTGTGACGCTGGCGTTACTCCTGCGCAGGCACTTGCAACGACATTCACTGGTACATTGACAAAATGCGCTTTAGCAAGAAGTGCATTACTAATCACACAAATATCTGTACAGATCCCAATGAGTGTAATGCTTTCTAAATCTCGCACTTCTTTTTGAATGAGTTCCATTAATTTTTCTGATCCAAATGTTGGTTTTTCAACGCCTTTTGCATGACGACTCTCTAAGGCTTTTTGGATTTGTGGATTTAACTCCCATCCTTTAGACCCTCTCACGCAGTGCACGACTGGCAAGTGACGTCCTTCCTCTGTTTGAAGATAGTCTTCACTATGAGTATCTAGTGTATAAAATACCTTTCCATCGAAATTTTCAATCACCTCAACGGCATGGTCGATAATGGCTACGGCTTCTTTTGAGCCAAGCACTCCATCGACAAAATCATTTTGCATATCCACAACTACTAAAGCTTTCATGTTTTTCCTCCTATTTATGTAAAAATGCTTTACGGAAACTAAAATAATACAATCCAACGAGAATATATCCAATTCCTACAGCGATGATTGTTGCTGCCCCAAAGGATTGAAATAGCTGGTATGAAACCGTGACGCCAATTCCAAAGAACAGCATGCTCGTAAAATAAAAGAGCACTTTCCAACGATCCTTAATCTGACCGCGCATCAATCGCCCAAGAACCACTCCAATATCGGTTAAATAGCCTGTAAAGTGAGATGTTCGTACGATAATTCCATGGTAGTAAATAAACATCCCATTTTGTGTTCCGACAACAAACGAGAAGAAATATAACCATTTCTCGTCGCGGACTCCAAACAGAAATAATAGAAGCATCATACTTCCGAACATCATTAATAATACTCCATACCGTTTTGTCGGTTCAAATTTTTTCTTCGAAAACAGAAATCCCGACAAGACGCCGCCACCAGAAAAACAGAGAATCATTCCTAGTAAATGGAGCATTGTCCCCCATTCTTCTTCATTGAAGGACAAAACAAATTGCGTAATATTCCCAGTAAAGTGCGTTGTTGGCGTGAAAAATAGTAATAGTGTGACAACATTGACCATTCCCGCTAACGTACTAAGAAGTGCAATCCAAACATCAAAATAAAAACGTTCTTGTTTCTCCATGAGCCCTACTTTCTAAGCCATAAACTATAATAAAGGATACCCCATATTGCGATATTCAATAGGAATGTCCACATAAAATAGTGTTTTCGCTTTTTATGGTTAAAAATCACTAACCCAAGAAGCCCACCAAAGCCTCCACCAAATAAACCAATCCCAAGCAAGGTTCTTTCCGGAACGCGCCACTTTTTCATGACGGCACAAAGCTTATCAAAGCCCATCAATACAAATAGCAGCCCATTCATTCCAAAAAAGTACATTGGAACGACGTTATTTTTTAAGTCTTCCACTACTTGGCAAACCTTTCTTCGAGGTCGCTCACTTCAAAAATATACTCTCCACCAGCGACAAGACACGGAACTCCCACCATTCCCTGTTCTTTACGCGGAGTAAATACTTCTTCATTATCTCTTAATCTCAAGAATTCTTTTAAATTTCTCATGCTCGCTGTAATATCCACTTCACGAGCGGTTACGCCCAGTCTTTCCATTGCCGCTTTAAACGGTGCTGTATCTGGACATAAACTACTAAAATAGAGTGTTTTTTCGTTCATTTCATTGCTCCTTTACTACTTTCCAATCGTTTGTTGGAGGGCTTGTCTTGCTAATTGGTCCGCACCCTTGTTTTCACTTTCAGGAATCCACTTTACAAATAATTGCGGGAAGTGTTTCACCTTCTTTTGAATTTCCTTTAAAACGATTCGATTCGATTCTTTTTTCGTATAATTTTTTTCAATCGCATCAGCGGTCACCTTGGAATCAGTATGCATGAAGATCAGTTCTTCCTGAAGCCCTTCCTCTAACAACCAACCTAATGCCCAATTGATGGCTGTGAATTCCGCTAAATGATTATCCATTTTTTCTTCCACAGAAATCTTAAACGGCTTCTGTTCTCCATCTTTTAGTACGAGGACTCCCAATCCTACGTCTCCTGGATTTCCATTCACGGCCGCGTCCGTAAAGACTTTAATCATTTCCGACAACGACCACATGCGTCGCCTGAACGCCATGTGAACTCCCCCTTTAATGTACCTTTATTATACTGTGTTTTCTCTTATTACACCGAAACTATGCCTTCAATGTACGAATAAATGTCTCATCATTCTCGTACAAGCTTAATAATAAATTCTCTCGTTGCAGTTGCGCCTCTACCCATTCCACACCATCACTGAAATAACGGTCTATAAATGGACTAACGCGAAGAAAATCTGATTGCGCCTTTTGCAATAACAGTTCTTTCATCTCTTCTTCTAGAGCATTTTGCGTATCAATCAGTCGTTCAATTTCTACAAATACTGGATGATCATAGACCGAAACCACTTCTGATTGATCGACTTCGACCACCTTTTCGATAAACGCATCATAGTAGCGAATCTTTGAAGTTTTCCCATCCGTTAACCAACATTCTATTAAGAATCCTTTCCAAAACAGTTGTGTCAAAGGGCTCATAAGAAACGATTCGATAACGGTCCATTTCAATGGTGTTTGCATCAACATCAAGGTTGTTGCCATATAGTCATTCTGCTCTTCGGTTAATGGCTCTTCTTTTTTCAAACGTTCACTTAATTGTTGTAGCTTCTCGACTTCTGCTTGCGTAAAGCGATTCTTTTCCTTTTCGCATAGCAATGTACACTCTAGAACCTTATCCATTCCAAGTGCAGCAATCACATTTTCGTGAACCAGCCAAGCCTCTACTTGTTTAAATTGCTCATTTTGAATCGCTACTTTTATTTTCCACATCCAGTAGCTAGATTCACTCGGCAGCTTTAATTGATCTTCTTCGATATAATACGTCAGGTCATCCCACCGATTCGCCTTCTCAAGCAATTGGAAAAACTCTTCAATCTCATCGATATACTCATTCTTCTGTACTTTTTCTTCAAAGGCATCGATGGCATTCTCCACAAACGTTTCGAATTCTTCTTCTGAAAGTACTTCTAGTTGTTTCTTTTCCTCGCTCATACACGTCTCCCCTGTCTTATACCTTTCCATTATACTTTAAAGGCGGGCAATTAGAAAGCACACAAATAAAAAAAGGCTCATGACAATTCGCCATGAACCTAACCTTTATTCTTCCTCTAGTGGTAGAAATTCTACAATATCTTTGAAATTAACAACCGTTCGCGATTCACAAATATCTTTCATGCATGTATTGGATTCATTCCAATCAATCACAACGATGGCACTATTCGCCAATAATTTATAGATAATCCCAATCATTTCTTGTTCTCTAAAAGTAAATCGAATGCGATTGCCGACTTCCGGACGAATCGATTCTTTTACTTGCAGAATAATTCGAACCCCTTCATCATAGGAGACCCCTAACAAATGCGCAATTCTCGATTTGCTCGTCCCTTTTCGAAGTTCTGTTTCCACAGTACTCTTGACATCTTTCGTGACACGTTTCGCCATTGCTTTCGCCTCTTTTCACGCCTGGCCAAAATCCTACACTACACACTCATCAAATTTATTATATCACAAATCGGTCCTTCTGTGGGCTAAATTTACTAATTTTCTGATTTAAAGGCTTTTCTTTTATGAAAAAATGACGTCTTTCATAAATAAAATTTGCTTTTCGGCGATTTTTTCAGGAGTTTTTGCTCATTCGTGAACATATATTTGTAAAACGCATTCATTTCAACTATACTTTAGATGTAATGAATGGAGGGATTTTGATGTTAGACCAATCAATCACAATTTTGAAATATGAGTACCATATTGCACCGGGAAGTTATTTCCATGTGGAGACACCTTGGGTAAAAGATGTTAGTGAGATTAAAACGGTCATCATTGATCAAGATAATGTATTTACGAAGATGTTGAGTGTTTACCCTAATAACTTTGTAATGTTTTTAGAGCAATTCCCTGAATATAGTATTTACCGGACAAATGTGCCGCTAGAACTTATTCCAACCAGCGATTCATACCGCGTTTGTTTTGAACAAGCGTGATTACAAGTGCAAAAAAAGCAGAACTTGGACAATCTTATTTCTCTGCGTCCGAGTTCTGCTTTTTCTTTTATTCTTCTATTGGTGCGAGTAAGCGTAGTCCGTTTAAGAGTACTAAAATCGTACTTCCTTCATGTAACATAACTCCCCAGCCGATGTTTGTTAATCCAAAGAAGTTAAGGACTAGGAGCATCACAACGATTGACATCGCAAAAATCATATTTTCTAAAATCACACGATGTAATTTCTTACTAATCTTATGCGCTGAAACGAGTTTTTGTAAGTCGTTTTTCATGATGACGATATCACTTGTTTCAATCGCAATATCTGTCCCATTTCCCATCGCAATACCGACGTCTGCTGTCGCAAGAGCTGGCGCATCATTCACGCCATCCCCCACCATCGCTGTTAATCCATAGCGTTCTTTTTGAGACTGAATCTTTTCTAATTTTTCTTCAGGCAATACATTGGCAACAACTTCTTGTACTCCAAGCTTCATCCCAATCATTTCAGCCGTTTCTCTTGAATCCCCTGTGATCATTGTTGTATGCACCTGTTGACTCTTGAAGTAATCGAGCACCGCTTTTGACGCTTCGTTTGGAAGGTCCATGAACGCCATCAAACCAACAATTCTATTGTTTTTTACAACCGTTACAACTGTCTTGCCTTCGCTGGCCCATTCTTGCATACGAGTAGCGACTTCCGTAGAACGGTCAACGGTATCCATCGGTTTAATAATATGAATTTCTTCGTTTCGAACGACACTTCGAACACCTTGTCCGACAAGTACTTCCACTTCAATTTCTTCTTCAAGCACTGTCCAGTCGCTGAATTTTTGAACGACTGCTTGCGCCAGTGGATGCGTCGATTGTTTTTCCATCGCAACCACTGCTGGAATCATTGTTTCATCTTCAAACCAGTAATCTGTCAACTCTGGAGTTCCTTTTGTCAAAGTACCTGTTTTATCAAATGAAATCACGCGTAGGTCTTGTAATTGAGAGATGGCTGCTCCACCTTTAGCTAAAATTCCCATTTTAGATAAACGAGACATCGCTGCTAAAGTTGCTGGAACGGCACTTGCTGCTAAGGCACATGGAGATACCCCGATAAGGTAAACCATTCCACGGTAAAGTGTTGTATTTAAATCCCATCCCATTAAGAAATATCCAAATAATAGGAAGATTGGCCAAAGGATTAAAACGATGTTGACATAAATTGGTTCGATTTTTTGAATAAAGGTCGCTTGCTTGTTCATTGAACCTTGAGCATTTTCCACAACCTTCATAATTTTCGCAAAGACCGTATCCGTACTTTCTGCAGTTACTCGCATTTCGATACGGCTTGATAAGTTCACTGTACTCGCGAACACTTCATCTCCCTCGCCTTTTGAACGAGGCATGCTTTCACCTGTAATGGTCGCTTCGTCAATCGATGTTAATCCTTTTGTGATGACTCCATCGATTGGCACTTGATCGCCATGCAATACTTCTAATGTATCCCCAACTTTTAAGCTAGCCACGTCAACGACAACCACTTCTCCATTTTCTTGGATGAGACGTGCTTGCGTTGGATTCATTTGTAATAACGCTGTTAGCGACTTACGGCTTTTCTCTTCAACATATTCTTCAAGGAAGTGTGCTCCCGCAAAAATTAAAATCAGTAGAGCTCCTTCTTCCGCATTTCCAATTAACACTGCGCCAACTGCCGCAAGTGTCATTAAAATATGCACATTCGGTTGGAACTTCCCTTTTTTCTTGCTACGTTCAATCGTATCTTCAATACCTTCCATTGTTACATGGTAACCTGAAAGGATGACAGTTAGAATGAATAGAATATTCGCAATCCCGTTCCCCATATATTGAAGAACCATCCCGATAATGTAAAGGACTAGTCCTGCAATATAAAAGATAACTGCTTTACTATCATCGTGGTTGTGACCTTGACGATGTCCATGTTCATGATGGTGCTCATGCTCGTGATCGTGGTCGTGATCTTCATGATGCAAGTAATGATCTTGGCATGTTTCTCCTTCATGAGTTTCTTCTTTATTCAAAAGGTGTTCAAATTTATGTTTTAGGTTATGTGTTAGCTCTTTGAAATCCATGATATCTCTCCTTACTATTTCTTGTTAATCACATAATACATGAATGACCATTCATGTGTCAAGAGATATCTTAAAATTATTCTAAATTATTTTTAGATAAAAAAAGAGACTGGCCGAAGCCAATCTCTTTTGGTGTTTCTATTAACGACGACGTTCTTGGATACGTGCTGCTTTACCACGTAAGTTACGTAGGTAGTATAATTTAGCACGACGAACTTTACCGTAACGAACTACTTCGATTTGTGCTACACGTGGAGTGTGTAATGGGAATGTACGTTCCACACCAACACCGTTAGAAACTTTACGTACTGTGTAAGTTTCGCTGATGCCAGCACCACGACGTTTGATAACAACGCCTTCGAAGATTTGGATACGTTCGCGAGTTCCTTCAACAACCTTAGCGTGAACACGTACAGTGTCACCAGGACGGAATGAAGGGATATCTGAACGTAATTGTTCTTGAGTTAATTCTTCGATTAATTTGCTCATGTTTTTTTCTCCTTCCAACAAACATTCATGACTTGGCTACTTGTCCAATCAGCGGAATATCGTTATCTCTGAGTGAAGTCTCACTCACTCGAAATATACTATCATACTTGCCTATCAAATGCAAGCAAGATTATCAATTTTTTTACGATTTTTCTCCATAGAAAAACTACGAAGAATGCTCTTCACAACAGTGCTCGCTTGCTAAGTTATAGAGGTCTAACACATGATGATCCTCCAGCGAATACCACACGTGTTTCCCGACTTTTTCGGCCTTCACAATATGATGTGCACGCAGCTTTTTCAACTGATGAGAAATCGCAGACTGCTCCATCCCGGTACAGTTCATTAAGTCTTCTACACATAGTGGTTCGCGCTGTGTTAATAGCGTAATAATATTCAGTCTTGTTGCATCCCCAAGCAACTTGAAGAGCTGCACCATTTCACTACGCCCTTCGTCCTTAGACAACAGTGCTTGAAATGCTTTAATTTCTTCTGCATTTAGATGTTCCGTCATCTAGCATCCCTCTTCCTCTTTTACTTCTTGTAGTAACTTTGCTTCCTCTTTTGAGAGTTCATACTTTTCGAGTAAATCTGGTCTTCTTAAATACGTCTTACGAAGCGACTCTTTCATTTGCCACTCTGCAATCTTCGCGTGATTTCCGCTAAAAAGAACTTCTGGAACTTCCATTCCTTTATATTCTCTTGGACGTGTATATTGTGGGTGTTCCAGTAATCCTGTCGAATGCGAATCCCCAACGGCAGACGCATCATTTCCTAATACATCTGGCAAGAGTCGCACTGTGGCGTCAATCATCACAGTTGCGGCTAATTCCCCACCTGTTAACACGAAGTCTCCAATCGAGTATTCATCCGTCACAAGCGTACGAATGCGTTCGTCATAACCTTCATAGTGACCACAAATAAATACCAAATGTTCTTCCTTCGACAACTCTTCGGCATCCTTTTGCGTAAAAGTCTTTCCAGCCGGATCCATTAAAATCACACGTGGTGTTGTTTCAGGAGAACGCTCACGAATCGACGCAAGCGCCAAGTCAATCGGCTCCACCTTAAGAAGCATCCCAGCTCCCCCACCGAATGGATAGTCGTCGACATGATTATGTTTATTGTTTGAAAACTGACGGAAATCCGTTGTCTCAAATTCAATTTTTCCTGCTTCGATGGCCTTTCCGATAATCGATTGCGTCATCGGACCTTGCACCATTTCAGGGAATAATGTTAATACATCAATTTTCATCTTAATCGATCAACCCTTCCAATAAATGGATATAAGCTTTCTTTTCTTCTTTATCAACTTTATAAACGACTGGTTCAATAAATGGAATTAAGAGTTCTTTCTTTCCTTTTTGTTTTACAACCCAGACATCATTTGACCCTGGTGAAAGAATTTCAGTGACTTCCCCAAGTACTTCTCCTTCATCCGTTACAATTTCAAGTCCGATAATTTCGTGGTAGTAAAACTCATCATCTTCGAGTTCAGTCAACTGCTCTTCGGCTACCTTAAGGAGACATTCTTTGTATTTTTCAACATCTTCAATACGGTTCATTCCTTCGAACGTTAACAAATCAAAGTTTTTATGACGACGATGACTTGCCACTGTCACAAATGTTAGAAACTCTCCATCTTTAAAAATGGCTAATTCCGTTCCTTTTTTATAACGTTCTTCGGCAAAGTCTGTCGTTGAAATCACACGTACTTCCCCACGAAGCCCTTGTGTATTTACGATTTTTCCTACTTTATAAAAAGTTGTCATTCCATTTCCTCCTTAAAAGAGTCGTTCTACAATAATCTTAAGCGTCTCATCCGTCACTTCAATATCGTAATCATCAATACATTGACCAAGGATGCAATAGTTTTTATCACGGTTATGCGATCCCATCAACGAACTGTACATCGAATCTAATTCTAAGTGTTTTTCTACAGATAATCCTGCTTCTAATAAATCTAAGTCTTCTGGTAATTTTGTATACGGCGCTGTGCACGTAATGGTTGCTTTTTCATGCGGTACATACACGACATGCGCTGTTACATCATACAATTCATGGTACAAATAATAATCGACCATTTCCTTCACGATACGTTTCACAAAATCCTTTTCTGTTGCCATTATCCCTCAGCCTTTCTTTCTTTTATATCTTGACGAATCCCTTCAAAAATTTCAAAAATTGGTACGAGAACTGCTGCAACGAATCCTCCCGCGAATCCATTGTTATAAAGGTTTAATCCCCCATGCATTACAACCACGTGGCTCACAAGTGTAATGTGTACAAAGCCTGCAATCACCCCAGCAAGCGGTCCATAATATCCGCTCACCGGTGCTAGTGTCGTTCCGAAAATCGCAGCCACAAGCGCACTCGTACTTGCCACGTCAACTCCTGTTAAGTAGCAGCCGATCATAATC
>CAURMP010000048.1:0-9812 GCA_963526005.1 uncultured Streptococcus sp.
ACATAGCGAATGTTCCTGGTTTAACTTCCTCACGTTCGATTTCTTCGTTTAACCAAGTTCCCCATTCTGGGAAAGTTGATAAGATCCAAGATTCTTTTGTTACATCTTTGATATTTGCCATTGTATTTCCTCCTTGGGATTAACCCCAAATACGTTTGATTTCTTCTTTGAATTCACGAGCAGATTGCGCTGGATTTTCAGTAGCGTAGATTCCACGTCCTGCGATGAATGTGTAAATTGGAATTCCTTCAAACACTTTTAATGTGTCTTTTGTTAAGCCACCTGTTGCTGAAACTTTGAATCCCATGTCGATTAAACGACGGATTTTGTTTAAATCAGATTCAGTCCAAGTAGCTCCTGCAAATAGAGCGTCGCGGCTTTGGTGGAAGATTGCTTGGTCAATACCAGCATCTCTCCATTGTTGCGCTTGTTCAAATGTCCAATCTCCGTATAATTCAACTTGAAGAGATTTCACTTCTTTGTTAGCTGCTTCCATTGTTGGGATAGTTGCGCAGCAAATAACTGTCATCCAGTCAGCTCCTGCAAGTGCAACGTTTTTAGCAACAGTTGTACCAGCGTCAGCACATTTTGTATCAGCAATGATTACTTTATCAGGGAAAGCGCTGCGTAAGCATTTAATCGCTTTGTCTCCTTCGTTTAAAAGTAAAATTGTTCCTGCTTCAATAATGTCAACTTCGTTACCAACCGCAAGAGCATCCTTTAATGCATCTTCGATACGATTGTGGTCCAAAGCAACTTGTAAATTAGGAATTGCCATTATATCATTCTCCTTTTCTGTCTTGCCTTAAACAATCATAAAATCATAACGTCTTACGAAAATGATCATTTAATAAGTTACGGTACCAATTCATGCTATTAGTATAGTATACAGAATTTTAGGTTACAACCGTTTACAAACAAGTAATCGAATAATCAGTTTTATGATTGTTTGCGTTTACTTTACGAACGTTTGGAAATTGGCAATATAGTTATGTATATAGGAAGAATTCGTATTTTTACGTTTTAAAAACGACTAAAATATGTGATTTGATCATTTTAATTCCTAAAATAAAGATACCCTCTCATTGAATGAGAAGGTATCGTATAAACTATTTTTCAATAATCACTTCTTCTATATGATCATCTTCTGTTAATCGAACATGAATCACTTCATCTAAAGAAGTTGGTACATTCTTACCAATAAAATCAGGACGGATTGGTAACTCTCGGTGTCCTCTATCAATCAGAATCGCTAAACTAATTCTTTTTGGTCTATCAACATCCATAATCGCATCTAAAGCAGCTCTTACAGTCCTTCCCGTGAATAATACATCATCTACAAGAATAACTTGCTTCCCTTTAATGTCGAATGGAATATGCGTTCCATTTAAAACCGGGGCGTCAGTCTCTTCACTATCATGTCTGTCGTCACGATATAATGTGATATCCACTTCACCAACTGGAACTTTTTTCTTTTCAAGAGCCGAAATTTTTTCAGCAACACGTTTTGCTAAAGTAATTCCTCTAGTTTTAATTCCAATGATAACTAAGTTCGAAACATCTTTTTGTTGCTCGATAATTTCATATGAAATTCTAGTTAATGCTCTGCTGATGGCGCCTTCGTCCATAATTCTAACTTCTTTCATTGTCGTCTCCTCTACTCTGAAAAACGTCCTTTATGCAATTGGATAAAATCCTCAAACTCTTTTGGCGGTTCCACTTGGAAGTTTAACGCTTCTCCAGTCACTGGATGTGTAAAGCTAAGTGTTCTCGCGTGTAAAAATTGACCAAATTCAGTTGTGTGTTTTCCTTTCGGATGATACAAAGGATCATTGACAATCGGATGTTTAATAAATTCCATATGCGCTCTGATTTGATGAGTACGACCTGTTTCTAAACGACAAGACACTAGTGAATAATCAGAAAATGCATCTAGCACTTCAAAATGCGTAACAGCATTCTTTCCGCCCTTTTCTACTACTCGTTTTAAACGATTCGTTTGATGACGAGATAATGGAGCATCAATCACACCTGTTTCGTGGGCAAAATGACCATCAACAATGGCGATGTACTCACGGTTCATTTTATTTTCGCTAATCTGCTGTACTAACTTTTGATGAACGTCATTATTCTTTGCAATCACTAATAGACCACTTGTATCCTTATCAATGCGGTGAACAAGACCTGGACGGTAAATTTCTTCACTTGTGCTATCTGATAAACTATTTGAATGATATAACAACGCGTTCACGAGAGTTCCGCTATAGTGTCCTTTTGACGGATGAACAACCATACCACTTGGTTTATTCACTACAATTAATGAATCATCTTCAAACACGATATCTAGCGGAATATCCTCAGGTTGAATGGTAATAGCTTCTTCCTCTTTTTGAAGAATTGTCACTACGTCTCCATTTTGTGCTTTATAATTGGATTTCACCACTTCACCATTAACAGATACAAGCCCTGCCTTTAACCAGCTTTGAATTGTACTTCTACTAATACCAAGCGTGGCAGTTAAGACTTTATCTAATCGTTCAGTTTTTTCTAAATCAAGTGTTAATTCTTTAAATACTGATGTCATAACGCTCTCCTATTTTGATTGTTCTTTAAAAATTACATAATAGAATAAGATAATTACACCGAAAGTTAAACAAATATCAGCAACGTTAAAAATTGGGAAGTCGATAAATTCAAATTTAAACATATCCACTACATAACCCAAACGAATGCGATCAATAAAGTTTCCTACAGCACCTGCAAGAATAAAAGCATAAGCTGTTAATAATAATTTAGATTTCCCTTTTTCTTTAAACATTAAGTATAAAAGTGTCCCCACAGCTACAGCGGTGATTGCGTAGAAGAAAAACATCTTCCCTTCAAACATCCCCCATGCTGCCCCAGTGTTTCGAACGTATAAAATACTGACTAACCCATTAATGAATTCCATCCCATCATGTAAGTTAAAATTATTTACAATCCATAATTTCACTAATTGATCTGCAATAATTAATACAGCACTTAAAATTAAATATAAAAACATGTCACTTCTCCATTTCTTTTCAATAATAGTATTGTACAAAGAAGTCAACTTATAGTCAACGAACTGAAAATCTGGTTAAAATGAAACACTTTTTTCCACTCAAGGGGTAAAAACGGGTAAAATTTAACTGAAAATGGGGAGAAAGTCCTAAAAATCAACCAAAAGATTGAAAAATCATCAAAATACACGTATAATATCAACAAGAAAACGCATTACTGTAAAAGGAGTGTATTATGAAAAAAATCGCAGCCAAGGTATTCTTGATTAGCGCTGGGTTCTTATTTTTAGGAGCTTGCGGTAATACAAAGAAAAGTGCCGAATCTACTGTTCAAGAAGTACAAGATACCTTACCTGTTGTCGTTCAACAATTAAATGACATTCAAGCGTTAGAAAATTCGTTACAATCAGATTGGGAAGCGGATATCCAAGAAGATTACACGATGACTACTTACGCTAAGAAAACGGGTAAAGTATTCACCAATATTCAAGAACGTCAGCAATTGTTGAAGTCTATGCAAAAATCGCTCAAAGTTTTATCAGATGATGCGACTAGACTAAGTAACTTGAAGGATAAGAACCTCCCTTCAGCAGAAATTCAAATTGTAGTATCAAATCTTCAATCGATTGTTAATCATTTAAAGAACTACTCTGAAATGTCTCAAAAACAATTAGAAAAAGAAGCTGAGTTCTTCGTTAGCATCTCTGGCGGAAAACAAACAAACGATGAATTGAGATCACTCATCATTGAAGTGAACAACTCTGCTAACGAGCGTCAACAAATTATCGAAGAGATTAATTCTCCTATCAGTGAGTTAGATCGTCCAATTCGAATTCTAAAAGCTCGTTTGGCGAACAACGGAAAGGGTGAGTAATCATTATGAAGAAAAAGACTTTATTAACAAGCGCGCTCGCTGTAGCTTCAGTTAGTTCTCTACTCGCTTTCTATCCGATTGCAAACGCACAAGATGCTGCTGATAGTAAGTTGAATTTAAGAACCAATAGTTTATTACGGATGCCTTCAAATATTCCGCAGGAGCATATTTATGATTCAGGAATTTCGATTTCATACCCTGTAGACGGAGTTAAAGGAGTTTATTTACAAGCGTTCCGTGCCAAAGGACAAGACTTGGAAAATATGATTCAATTCGTGAAGTCTACTCCAATTAACTCATTAGTTATCGATGTTCGTGATGGTTATGGACAAATTACCATGCCTCTTGATACAGATAATCCATTAGTAAAAAAACATACCGTTAATGAAGTGCCTGACACAACTGCTCTTCTGAAACGACTCGAGCAAGAACAAATCTATCCAATTGCTCGTATTGTATGTTTTGGAGACCGTTATGTTCCAAAGGAAAACCCTGAGCGTTCATTCAGAAACGCATTAGGCCAATTGTGGTATACGGATGACGGTGAAACATTCTTAAATCCATTCCTAAAAGAAAACTGGGAATATATTGCTGAAATCGCTATTGGTGCTGCTAAGGCAGGATTTAAAGATATTCAGTTAGACTACGTTCGTTTCCCTCTTGGATTCGAGACAGTATCTGATGACTTAGTATTTGATAAAGGTGATTACGCTCATATTAAAAACGATGATGAAGCTCGAATCGCTGCTATCACAGACTTTGTAGCGTTCATTCGTGAAAAATTACAACCATATGGTGTTCATCTATCAGCGGATATTTTAGCGCATGCGATTACTGAATCCAAAATCGGTGGTATTGGACAAAAATTTGTCAACATTGCGGATAAAGTTGATGTGATCTCTCCGATGATTTTCCCAAGTCACTGGGTTAATTACGCGCTTGATGTAAAAGATCCTGATAAAGATCCTTACGAAATCGTGAAACGTTATATGGTGATTGAAAAAGGATATGTGAAGACATTAAACCCTTCTCCTATCTCAAGACCTTGGATTCAAGCTTTCACGGCCGACTTCCTTGGTGAAGGAAACTATCAGCTCTATACTGCTGATGTCATTAGCGAAGAGATTCAAGCTCTAAAAGAAGCGGGTGTTACCGAGTATCTGCTCTGGAATGCAGCTTCTCAATATTCAACTGAAATTAAATTCTAATCAAAAAGGACTTCCAAAATCATTTGGAAGTCCTTTTCTATGTCTTTTTATTGTTGTGTTAATGAACTATAGTCAAAGTTTGCTAAAACAGCCTTCACTTCTTGGTCAGTATCTCCTAAAAGTGCTGAACCATTACTTGTACGATCCACAAGCGTTAAGTCCATTGGTCTCACAACTTTAGTTTCGCCGTTTCCAGCCACAATCGTGTATTCGCTAGTTGAAGTGATTTCTCCATCTAAGAATACGACACGATGTGGTTTTGTTTTCAATTCACGTAAAACCATGAGTCCACGTTTTGCACGTGTAAGCATTGAGATTTCTAATACATTGAATCGTTTCACAGCACCACGTTGAGTTGTAAGGAATGCAGAAACAACTTTATGTTCTAATGAGTAAACTATCGCTCCAGCAACAAAGTCTTCTTTACGAAGGTTGATTGCTTTCACACCGCTGGCAACAGTTCCAACAACTGGAATTTCGCTTAATTCATAGCGTAAACCAAATCCACAGTGCGTTACGATAAATACTTCTAGGCCTTCTGGATTTGTCACAACTACTTTCACTACTTCATCAGTCGTAGTCTTAAGTTTCATCGCGTTACTTGTACGAGTCTTGTATCCTCGGTACGTTGTGAACTCATTGAATAATGTTTGTTTCACTAAGCCTTCTTTTGTAAAGAAGACAACTGTCCAATCTTTATAAGACTCATCACTATCTTTAGCTTTAATGAATCCAGTAAGAATGACTTCGTTGCTACCTAAAGAAATAGACTGGCTTAAGTGGTTTCCGACATCTTTCCATTTCGCTTCTGGAATTTCATGTACTGGTAAGTGTAAGTAATTTCCTTTAGAAGTAAATAGAATTAAGTTATCTAATGTTGAAGCTTTTTGGCAAAGAATCACTTCATCCCCTTCACGCATTCCATTTTCTTCTGGAGCGCTTGAAGCAAATGAACGTGGGCTAACACGTTTGTAGTATCCTTGTTTAGTAGCAACTACATAGACTTCTTCTTCAGTGACTAACACTTCAGTTTCAATTTTAATCTCTTCGATTTCCGCTTGGATTTGCGTTAAACGAGGTGTTGCATATTTCTTCTTCAAATCACGTAGTTCACTCTTCATTACTTGAAGAAGTGTTTTTTCTGATTTTAAGATGCTTAAGAATGTCGCAATTTGCTCATTTAAATCAAGCTTCTCATTTTGAAGGATTGTAATATCCGTATTCGTTAAACGATATAATTGTAAACTTACAATCGCTTCTGCTTGAATCATTGTGAAGTCGTATGTCTCCACTAAACGTTCTTTAGCGTGTTTCTTATCTTTACTGTTACGGATTAAGGCGATTACTTCATCTAGAATCGATAAAGCTTTCATCAAACCGTCTACGATATGCAAACGATCTTGAGCTTTCTTCAAATCATACTGTGTACGTCTTGTGATCACTTCTTTTTGGAAGTTGGTATACGAAGTTAGAATTGTTTTTAAGCCTACTTGTACTGGACGGCGTTCATCAATAGCCACCATATTGAAGTTATAATTGACTTGTAAGTCTGTATTCTTCAATAAGTAATTTAGAATCCCTTCCGCGTTGGCTTCTTTCTTCAATTCAACAACGATTTGAAGCCCTGTACGGTCAGATTCGTCCCTTACTTCAGCAATACCGTCAATCTTCTTATTCAAGCGAATTTCATCAATCTTCTTCACTAATAAAGCTTTGTTTACTTCATATGGAATTTCAGAAATGATAATTTGTGATTTTCCACCCTTAATTGATTCAATCTTCGTTTTCGAACGAATAACCACTTTACCGCGTCCAGTTTCATACGCTTGTTCCAATTCCTCAATCCCTTGGATAATTCCTCCTGTCGGGAAATCAGGACCTTTCACAAATTGCATTAATTCTTTCACAGTCGCTTTAGGATGGTCAATTGCATGAATGGTTGCGTCAATCACTTCTCCTAAGTTATGCGTTGGAATTTCCGTAGCGTAACCAGCCGAAATCCCAGTTGCACCATTTACAAGAAGGTTTGGATAACGAGCAGGAAGTACAGTTGGTTCTTCCTCGGTATCATCGAAGTTTAATACGAATTCAACGGTTTGCTTATCTAGGTCTCTCAGTAATTCTTCTGAAATTTTAGAAAGACGAGCTTCCGTGTAACGCATAGCAGCAGCTGGGTCTCCGTCCATACTACCGTTATTCCCGTGCATTTCAATTAATACATCACGAAGCTTCCAATCTTGACTCATACGAACCATTGCTTCATAAACTGAAGAATCTCCGTGTGGGTGGAAATTACCGATTACGTTACCGACAGTCTTAGCTGATTTACGGAATTGTTTATCACTTGTGTTTCCATCGATAGACATTGCATATAAAATACGACGTTGTACAGGTTTTAAACCATCACGGATATCAGGAAGAGCACGGTCTTGGATAATGTATTTTGAATAACGTCCAAATCGGTCGCCCATTACATCTTCCAGATTCAATTCTTGAATATCTTGAATTTGACTCATACTATTCCTCCTCTCCTAGTAACGACAATTGTTCTACATGATCAATTGTTGCTTCTTTTTTCTTAACTGATGGTTTCTTCTCTTCTTTTTTCGGACTAGCTGTTGTGCTAATAGCATTTACGTCTGATTCTAAAATACTTTTATCTTCTTCCAGACCAAACTCAACGTGGCGTTCAATCCACTTACGACGAGGTTCAACTTTGTTCCCCATCAATGTACTTACACGACGTTCCGCTTGTGCTTTATCATCGATAACTACACGAATTAACGTTCTTGTATCTGGGTTCATAGTCGTATCCCATAATTGGTCAGCGTTCATTTCCCCTAGACCTTTATAACGTTGTAATAAGTAGCCTTTTCCAACTAATTTAGTCTTTTCTTCTAGTTCTTTTTCTGTCCACGCATACTCAACGACTTGTTTTTTACCAGTTCCTTTAGAAATCTTATATAAAGGTGGTAATGCAAGATATACTTTCCCTGCTTCAATCAATGGTTTCATATAACGATAGAAGAATGTTAACAGTAAGACTTGAATGTGAGCTCCATCGGTATCCGCATCGGTCATAATAACAATCTTGTCATAGTTACAATCTTCAATCTTGAAGTCACTACCAACACCAGCTCCAATTGTATAAATAATCGTATTGATTTCCTCGTTCTTCAGAATGTCTGAAATCGATGCTTTTTCTGTATTGATTACTTTACCACGTAATGGAAGAATCGCTTGGAACTTACGGTCACGACCTTGTTTAGCAGAACCACCGGCAGAGTCCCCCTCTACTAAGTAAAGTTCATTCTTCTTAGGGTTCTTGCTTTGCGCAGGCGTTAATTTACCAGAAAGAAGTGTTTCTTTCTTCTTGCCCTTCTTACCATTACGGCTTTCTTCACGGGCTTTACGACTCGCCTCACGAGCTTCACGAGCTTTAATCGCTTTACGAATTAATTCTTGTGCAATTTCTCCGTTCTCTGTTAAGAAGAAGCCTAATTGCTCAGAAATCGTATTATCAACAATCCCACGTGCAGCAGGCGTTCCTAATTTATCTTTTGTTTGTCCTTCGAATTGTAGGATTTCTTCAGGAATACGAATCGAAATAATCGCTGTTAATCCTTCACGAACATCGCTACCTTCAAGGTTTTTATCTTTATCTTTTAACAGTCCAACTTTACGTGCATATTCGTTAAATGCTTTCGTTAAGGCACTCTTCATTCCCACTTCATGAGTACCACCGTCTTTTGTACGAACGTTGTTAACGAAAGATAAAATCGTTTCTGAATAGCCGTCGTTATATTGGAATGCAAATTCTGTTTCTACACCATCAACTGTGCTATCAAAATCAACTACAGGAGATAATGTATCTTTTTCTTCATTTAAGTATTGGATGAAATCGCGAATCCCTTCTTCATAATGGAAGGTTTCTGATTCGCCAGTACGTTCATCAGTCAATACAATTGTAAGACCTTTTAATAAGAATGCAGATTCTCTTAAACGTTCTGCTAATGTTTCATATGACCAGTTCGTCGTAGAGAAAGTCTTATCACTTGGTAAGAAAGTTACTGAAGTTCCAGAACCACGTCGACTTGTTTTCTCTTTCTTAACCGTTCCAACAGGTTCTCCACCGTTTTTGAACGATTGTTTGTATAAAGTGCCGTCTCGTAACACTTCTACTGTTAACCAATCTGATAACGCGTTAACAACAGACGCCCCAACACCGTGAAGACCACCTGATGTCTTATATCCACCTTGACCGAATTTACCACCGGCATGCAGTACCGTAAAAATAACTTGAATCGTTGGAATTCCAGAAGCGTGTTTCCCAGTAGGCATTCCACGACCATTATCTTTTACAGTAAGCGATTGGTCCTTATGAATTGTAACTTCAATTTTTGTTGCATAACCTGATAAAGCTTCATCGACTGCGTTATCCACAATCTCGTAAGCTAAATGATGAAGTCCGCGGTGATCTGTTGATCCAATATACATCCCTGGACGTTTACGAACAGCTTCAAGGCCTTCTAAAACCTGAATCGCATCATCATTATATTGATTCGTTACTTTGCTCATTTAATACGCTCCTTTTTTTGTCATCTTATCTATAATACTTGTTTTTCGTAATTTTCGCAAGATTTCTCCTTAGAAATGGCGCTAAATTAACCTTTCTCATCCGTTGTATAG
>CAURMP010000049.1:0-9714 GCA_963526005.1 uncultured Streptococcus sp.
CTAAAATAGGGTTGGTGGAAAATTTCCATCAACCCTAAAAATTATAGAACCAAATTAGTTCTCTTTTCTATAAACTTTAGGAGTGCAATTATAGTGTTTCTTAAATTGTCGGAAGAAATAACTTGTTGAAGGAAAGCCGGATTCGAAAGCAATGGTATCCATAGTGAAGTCTGTAGATTTTAATAAATCAGCTGCTTGCATTAGTCGTCTTTCCAATAGAATTTCCTGGAAATTTTTTCCAGTACTTTTTTTGAGAGTATTACTTAAATAGGTCGGATTATACCCAAAATGTCTAGCTAGAGTCTCTAATTTTAAGTTTCTAAAGTTATTATCGATAAAAGCAAGGATTTCATGAATCTTAATTTTAGAGGAATGATAATTCTTTGTAGCGTTTATGCTGTAAATTCTAACGAGTTCCAACATTATTAAATGAATATAGTGAGAAAGGAATTCGGATCCCTGATGTTGATAAGACCAGTACTCTGTCAATAATAATTGAATTAATGAATGGATAGCAATACTCTGAGTTGTATCAAAAATGACATATCTGTCATGATTAGTTTGCTTGTTAAAAACATCTGCAAGAATGTTTGCTTCCAGACTAGTGAGGTTTTGGTTTCTAAAAAGAAAAAGAGAAGAAAATGTTTCTTCATTAATCAAAATGTTAATCATTATGTCATCTTCTCCTAAAGCATCAATAGAATGAGGAACATCTCTATCTAATACACATAAACTTCCTTTAGTAAGTTGTACTGTTTTTCCGTTAATTGTTTGAGTACAAGTGCCAGAATAAATGTAGGTCATCTCAATAAAATCATGAAGATGCTCAATCATAGGAGCAAATCGATTGTGCTTGTTTATGTAAATATTTTCGCCCTTGCTAAAAAATAAAGATTTTGGAAAACGAAATATATTAAATTTTGAATCAATGTACGTATTTATATTTTTATTTGCACTAGAAATATCGTTGACTGAAATGCCTGTTTCTCTTTGCTTTTTTTCAAATATGTTTATATGACGTAAGTAAATATCTAATTCTTCAAGATTCATAATTAACTCCTTTGATATCTGTGGATAGTTCATTATAACCTGTTTTTAATGCATTGTGAAAAGATAAATACCACAGTAATATAATTTTTGTAAAACGCTTTAATATATTTAAGAAGGGAAAGATAAATTATGACAGACAATAATAATGTATCAAGCGTACCTATTGGTGAAAAAATAACATATGGATTTGGAAATTTAGCAGCTAATCTGATGATTACAACTGCGAATGGATTTATTACATATTTTTATACAGATGTTGTAGGTTTAACAATTTCTGTAGTTGGTTCTATTCTATTATTCGCACGTGTATTTGACGGGATTACAGATATCTTAATGGGGGTTATTGTTGACCGAACATCTACGGTGAAAGGGAAAGCTCGTCCTTGGATTAAACGAATGATTATTCCATATGCATTAGCATTAATTCTATTATTTACATCGCCATCATTTTTACCTCAAGAAATGAAAGCATTCTATGCATTTGCTACTTACGTTATTTCTTTAGCTGGGGTTTATACAATGACAATGGTCCCTTATAACACAATGTTAGGAACAACAACTTCTGATTCAAAAGAACGTGGTTTCTTGTCAACATCAAGAACAATTTTTGGATTCTTAGGGGCTTTCTTAGTAAATGGAATTGTATTAAAAGTAGTTGGCATGTTTGGTGAAGTGACAGAAGCATCTTCTTGGACTAAAATGGCTGCTGTTTTTGCACTTGTATCTGCAGTGTTATTAACAATCTTGTACAAGAATTCAAAAGAACGTGTTTTAGAAACGGATGAAGCATATGTAGCAGAGCAAGTTGAAAAAGTACCAGTTATGGATAATGTAAAAGCGTTATTCAAGAACAAATATTGGGTAATTATGATTTCTACAATGTTAATCGGTTTTATTAGTTCTGGTCTTGGTGGAATTAATATTTACTATGCACAGTACATCTTAGGAGATGTTGAAAAAGTTGCGGTTATAGGTATGCTATCATTTGCACCAATTATTGTAGGTTCATTCTTCACACCAATCATTATGGCAAAAATGTCAAAACGAAATGCAATGATTTTAGGAAATGCAATTGTTGTTTTAGGAACAGTTATCTTAGCGTTATTCCCAGAAAACTACGATCTTATCAAAGTTGGTTTAATTGTACGTGGTCTAGGTATAGCTCCTACAGCCGTAGCAAGTTATGCGATGCTAGGTGATGTAGCAGACTATGGTGAATGGAAAACTGGGATTCGTTCAGATGGATTAATTTTCTCTGCTGGAACTTTTGGAGAAAAAGTTGGTTCAGGTTTAGGAGGATTATTGATTGGGGTTGTAATGTCAATCGGGGGATATGTAGCAGGTGCAGCAGCTCAAACACCAGGAACGATTTTTGCAATTAAAGCATTATTTGCATATATTCCAATTTTACTAGGTATTATTTCGATTGTGTTGATGTTCTTCTATGATTTAGATAAAAAATTACCTGAGATTGTAAAGAATCTTCAAGAACGTTCGCAAGGCCTATCAGAACAATAAGACATTGAGGGAGATGCAAATTGCATTCTCCCTAATTGTGCTATAAGGAGAGAAAGATAATGGATTTAAAAAGAAAACCATTTTATTTAGATGACACTGCTATTGAGTGGGTAAATAATACCCTAAATGGATTAACTGAAGATGAAAAAATTGGGCAATTATTTTTCCCAATTGGATTTTCAACTGAAAAAGAATATCTGAATCATTTGAGAAGTCTCGGTATTGGCGGCTTATTTTTCAGACCTGGAGTGGCTGAAGAGGTACAACAAACTTATGAATATATGCAACGAACAAGTAAAGTGCCACTATTAACAGCTGCCAACCTAGAAGATGGTGGAAATGGCTCATCTATAGAAGGAACAGCTTTCGGAAATCAAATGGCAGTTGCAGCAACAAATCAAACAAGCGATGCATATACATTAGGGAAAATTGCCTCCTCTGAAGGGAAAGCGGTAGGTGTAAATTTTGGATTCTCGCCTGTTGTAGATTTAGATTTGAACTTTAGAAATCCAATTACAAATGTTCGAACATATGGAAGCGATGTAGAACGAGTGATTAAGAATGCTAAAGAGTATATACAAGCGTTTCATGATAATGGAATCATGACATCGATTAAACATTTTCCTGGAGATGGAGTAGATGAACGAGATCAGCACTTACTTACTTCCATTAATTCTTTATCAGTAGATAATTGGAAAAAAACTTTTGGTAAAGTGTATCAAGAGTTAATTGATTTTGGTTCGAAAGCAGTTATGGTTGGACACATTGCGTTTCCTGCATATTCTGGGGATGAAATGCCTGCAACGTTAAGTCCTCAATTACTTCAAGATTTATTGAGAAATGAACTTGGATTTAATGGACTTACGATTACAGATGCAACTCCGATGGTTGGATTTTGTTCAGCGATGAAGAGAAGTGAAGCAGTACCATATACCATTCAAGCGGGTTGTGACATGTTACTATTTAACCGTGTTTTAGAAGAAGATATCCAATATATGAAAGATGGATTGTCGAAAGGAATTCTAACAAAAGAAAGATTAGATGAAGCTGTTACTCGAATTTTAGCAACAAAGGCATCGTTAGGGTTGCATCAAACAATTAACCACGGGACAGCAAAGTTTGAAGATTTTAGAGAAGAGCAACTAGATTTGGCAGATCGATCTATAACTCTTGTAAAAGATACACAAAATATGCTTCCGTTAAGTGTTGAGAAGCATAAGAGAGTCCTTTTACAATTATTAGGTTCGTTTGATTCGAATGAGAGAGTGCTAGAAAAGGTTAAGGCGGAATTAGAGAAACAAGATTTTGAGATTACAGTTTATGAACCTGAAATAAACTTTTTCGATTTAGGAACGGTAACTTCATTTTCAAATGATTATGATGCGGTGTTATATGTTGCGAATATACAAAATGCAAGTAACCAGACAGTTACTCGTGTTCATTGGCACACATTATTTGGATTAGGGAATAACCTACCTTGGTTTACAAAAGAAGTTCCTACGATGCTCCTCAGTTTTGGGAATCCATACCATTTGTACGATTTGCCAATGGTCGATACGGTGATTAATGCATATTGTAACTACGATCATTTTATTGAAATGGCTATTAAAAAAGTGACAGGAGAAAGCTCGTTTAAAGGTGTAAGTCCAGTAAATCCATTTTGTGAGAACAATCTTTTGGAGGAGTTAAAAAATGAAGATTAGTCATTTAAAAGTGAATGGAGTGAAGGCTCCTTTAGGGTATCGTTTTGATTACTTGACATTTTCTTGGAGATTGGAAGGTCAGTTAGAACCATTAGAGGAATGTAGCGTGGAAATTTCTAAAAGTGAAACCTTTGCTGAAATTTTATGGAGTGGAACAACCAAGAGTAGTTTTAATACTATTTCAACGAATGCAAATTTTTTAGAACCAAAAACAAAGTATTATTGGAGAGTATGCTTTGGCAAGATTGAAGCTATTAGTACTTTTGAAACTTCAAAAATGAATGAACCTTGGGAAGCTAAATGGCTTTCATATAAAGAGGAGACCAAAGAGTCGATATCGTTCGTCAAGAAATTTTCGTTTTTAAAGAAAATTAAACAGGCAAGATTATATACTGTGGCTCATGGGTTGTATGAAGTGTATATAAACGGAGTGAAATTAGGTGATGAATATTTAACACCTGGGTATCATAGCTATGATTTATTACAGCAATATCAAACCTATGACGTGACAGATTTCTTAATAGAAGATACTGAGGTTTCTTTTATTGTAGGAAATGGTTGGTATCGTGGTCGTTTTATTTTCGAAGGTGGATTTGAAAATATTTACGGAAATAAACAGCAACTAATTGCAGAGTTGCAAGTGGAATATACAGATGGGACTTGGGAGCGATTTGGGTCAGATGAAACATGGTTAGTAGAAACAAATTGCATTCAAGAAAATTCCATTTATGATGGAGAAATCATTGACTTCACTTATGAAAAAAACGTGTTAACAACTGAGGTGATTGACGGCAACACAGCGTTATTAACACCGCGTTTGGATTTGCCTGTTGAAGTAGTGGAAGAATTTTCCCCACGGATATTTTTCGATACAAAAAATCAAATGATCTTAGATTTTGGGCAAGAAATAACAGGTTGGATCTGTACCGAGTTACTTGAAAATAAAGAGAGTGTGCGATTCCAATTCGGCGAATTATTACAGAATGGAGCTTTTTATACAGAAAACCTTAGAACTGCAAAACAAGAATTTATAATAAAAAATGGAGTCAAAGGTATGAAACTGCGTCCGCATTTTACTTTTTTTGGATTCCGTTATGTAAAAGTAGAGGGGTTGAGTCAAGAAGAAGCGGATTTAGTGGTTGCACAGGCATTGCAAAGTAAGATGGATGAAACCTTTGAATTTAGCTCCTCTAATAGTGAGTTGAATCAACTACTAAGTAATATTCGCTGGAGTCAAAAAGATAATTTCTTGAGTATCCCAACTGATTGTCCGCAACGAGATGAGCGCATGGGATGGACAGGGGATTTAACAGTCTTTGCAAACACAGCTTGTTACAACATGGAAACGAGAGCCTTTTTAGCTCACTTTATGGAAAATTTGAAATTAGAGCAAGGTTTACTTGATGGGGCTACGCCGTTTTTTGCTCCAGTTCCCAAAGTGGAGGATGCAAAAAATCCATTCTTAACAAATGCAGGTGCAGCCGTCTGGGGAGATGCCGCAACATTCATTCCTTTTAATCTCTATCGTCATTTTAGAGATAAGGGATTGTTAAAACAATATTTGAATCTGATGACGGATTGGGTGGATTGGATTTATAGACAAGATGAAGCACGTGGTGGAAATAGACTGTGGGATTTTGGGTGGCAATTAGGAGATTGGTTAGCTTTAGATACGGGCATTAAAGGTTCAGTATTTGGTGCGACAGACTCTGCGTTAATTGCCTCCGCTTATTATTATATCTCTGCAGATTATACTGCGAAAATGTTGTCTGTGTTGGAGGATAACCGAAGTGGATTTTATCGAACTTTAGCAAAAGAAGTTCGTGAAAAAATAATTAATACTTACTTTAATGGAGATGAATTGAATACAAATCCTGTGACGTTGCAATCAGAGGTAGAAAATATCCGTCAATCTATGGCACAAAATTATGGAGGAGTTACAATTCCAACTGCAATCGATACTCAAACAGGATTAGCGATATTGCTCCGTCATGGATTATATCCAAATGAAGTTGCACGAGACAAACTGGCAAAACGACTTCAAGAAAAAATGGTTGAACATAATGGATATTTAACAACTGGTTTTGCAGGGACAGGAGATTTACCACATGCATTACTAGACGCGGGGCTACGTGAAGAAGCTATAAACCTGTTGCTTAAAAAGGAAACACCGAGCTGGTTGTTTGAGGTAAAAATGGGCGCAACTACAACATGGGAACGATGGGATTCTATACTTCCTAATGGTGAAATTAGTGGTACTGACATGAATAGTTTAAACCATTACGCTTATGGTGCAGTAGAAGATTTTATCATAGAAAAACTAGTGGGAATTCAATTGCCAAATGTGTTAGACGATACAGAGACGTATGTGATTCAACCAAACTTTACCAACCGTCTAGAATGGGTGAAAGGAGCTCTTCAAACTGCTAATGGTGAATTATCGGTTTCTTGGAGATACAGTGGCGACGAGGTATTAGTCGATGTTATATTACCAGGACGTACAATTGCCAAGTATGTATCCTCAAATGGAGATGAAATCTATCTTAAACCAGGTCATAATAAAATGAAAGATGTGATTGTATAATGAAAGGTGTATTATTTGATTTAGATGGTGTCGTTACAGACACAGCAACCTATCATTTTTCTGCGTGGAGTCAACTCGTTAAAGATGAGTTCGGCCTCACATTGCCAGAAAATATTGAAGAACGCACGAAGGGTGTCAGTAGAGAGGACTCGCTAAAAATTATTCTTGATGAATTGAATATATCTGTAGATGAAGAAAGATTTCAGTATTTAGCGAATAAAAAGAATCAATTTTATATTGAATCATTAGAGCAATTAACAGATCAGGATATTTTGCCAGGAATTCAAGAATTAATAAATGACTTGAAGCAAAAAGGCGTCAAAATAGCACTGGCGTCAGCAAGCCATAATGGACCTTTTATACTTAAAAAAATCGGATTACTCTATTTTTTTGATACTATTGTAGATCCAGGAAAAGTAACTAAAGGCAAGCCGAATCCTGAAATTTTTGAAGTGGCAGCCGCACAATTAGGTCTAGCGTCAAACGACTGTGTTGGTGTTGAAGATTCGATTGCAGGTATAGCAGCTATTAATAGTGCAGGAAGTTGTTCTGTAGGTGTTGGAGACGAAACTCTTTCTCAAGCATTTAAAAGAGTCGAAAGCACAAAGGAGTTAACTGTTACGCTACTTAAAGAAGCATGGGATAATTTTGTGGAAGAAAAAATATAAAGTGAAAGAGCTGTTCTGTCAGGACAGCTCTTTTGTGTTTCGTACTTGTGAGGGCAGTTTTCCAAACTGATTTTGGAATTGTTTATAGAAATAAGTCTTGTTGGAATAACCAACTGTTTGGCAGATTTTTTCAATCGAGAAGTTGGTTGATTTTAAGAGCAACTGGGCTATCATTATTTTTTTCTGATTGAGCAGTTCGGTAAAGGTAGCATTTCCTTTTTCTTTAATCAGATTGCTGAGGTAGTTTTTATTAAAGTTCAATTCCTTCGCTGCCTTGGCAAGAGTCAGCGTCGAGTATTCTTGGTCGATTAATTCAAGTACTTGCACATATGGGTCATTCGCATCACGAACGGTATTGCCAAGGGTTGGTAGGGAACGCGCAAGCTCGAATAGGAGAATACTTAAGTAATGTTCCAAGATTTGGTTGGAAAATGATTTTGGATCAAAGTATTCATTCAGCATTAATTCAATTAAGTTCTTTGATTTATTTGTCTTATCCGACTGAAGAACGATAAAGTTTTCCGCAGACTGAATATGTGTATGACTCTTTAAGAGAAATTGATACAAAATACTATTTTGTCCCTGCAATTCTTCCAAGTTCTTCAAGGAAATTTGAGTATCTTTAAAAACAATATTAATTAACAAATCGTCTTCTCCAAGTGCTTCGATTGCATGCGCGCTACCGGCATCCATCAACAGGATATCCCCCTCGTAAAACGTATAGGGGGTATCGTTAATAATTTGTTGGCATTGGCCCTGTAGTACATAGTTCAACTCCAAAAATTGGTGAGTGTGTTTTGGATAGGGAGCGTAACGGTTATGTTTGCTAATATAAATCGAGCGATTGGCTAGAAATAAATCGTTTGTCAAACGAGGAAGACCCGCGTATCGACTGTCATAATCGGGGATATGTTTTCCAGTTTCTTTTTGCTTTGTTTCAATGTCTGTTTCTTTGGTTAAATAATCGATAATTGAAAACATTTTCTTCTCCTGTATATTTGATACGATTTGAATAACTTGTTGTTATTGTAGCATAAGTCAAAACATAGTTAAATGAATTTGAGAGAACCGTAAAGGAGTGAAGTTATGAGTGTGCATGTAGCAGTAGATATTGGCGCTTCGAGTGGACGTGTCATTGTAGCAGAATATGAAGATAATCATTTCGAAGTAAGTGAAGTCCATCGTTTTAAAAATGGCTTTGGTCAAGTAGATGGGCATGACCGATGGAATATTGATGACTTATTTGACAATATTTTGAAGGGATTAGCAAAAGTAAAAGAGCGTGGCATTGAAGAATGCACTCTTGGAATTGATACTTGGGCAGTCGATTATGTTCTAGTAAAGGATGGAGAAAAATTAGGACATCCGATTGCGTATAGAGATTCTCGCACACAAAAAGGTGTGGAAAATGTCTTTTCGAAAATTTCAAAAGAAGATCTCTATTCAAAAACTGGAATTCAATTCCTGCCGTTCAATACGGTATTCCAATACGCTTCAGAAGAAAATGAGGTACTACGAAACGCCGAGAAAAGCTTACTCATTCCCGATTACCTAGCATATCAGTTAACAGGTGTGATGGTTGCCGAAGAGACGAACGCTTCAACAACTCAATTATTAAATCCACATCACAAAACTTATGATGTAGAGCTACTTGAGATTGCTGGAGTAGCACCTCATCAATTGCCAGAGTTGGTAGCTGCTGGAACGTATATCGGAGAAGTGACCGAAGAATTAAGAACCGCCTACAATTTGCCAGTGACTCATGTGTATGCAGTTGCTACGCATGATACGGCATCAGCGGTTGTTGGGGTTCCAGCTACCGATGAACATTTTGCCTACATCTCAAGTGGGACGTGGTCATTAATTGGAACGGAGCTTAAAGAAGTGCTTATTACTGCAGAAACGCAGAAACAGAATTATACGAATGAATGGGGAGCGTACGAAACGATTCGCTTCTTAAAAAACATCACGGGTATGTGGAGCATTCAAGAAATTGCCCGCATGTTGGACTATCAATACTCGTATCAGGAAATGGCAGAAGCGGCAAAAGAAGTCGCCCCATTTGAACAATTTGTCGATCTGAATGACGAGCGATTTACGAATCCAAAAAACATGATTGAAGAAATTCAAGCGTATTGCATGGAAACCCATCAGAAAGTGCCAGAAACTGTTGGTGAGCTCACTATGTGTG
>CAURMP010000050.1:0-9707 GCA_963526005.1 uncultured Streptococcus sp.
CATCAATGCTTGCGAACCAGTACCTGTTTCTGGTAATGCTGGTGCTAATTGACATCCGTTTTTGTCATACGCATAGACTAATAAAGTACGTTCTCCTTCTTTTGCTGGAGTAGGTTGACCTGGTTGAATCGCTTCACGTTGTTCTTTTGTTAAATCAGCGATATTTACAGTAACTACTTCTGGAGTTGCCGCTCGCGCTACTGAATTTGAGAATAACCCAAACACTCCAATCATCATTAATAATGCTAAAATCGTTGAACTAATTTTTTTCAATATAAATTTCCTCCTTATTTTTTACCTTTAGGAGTATACTGTATCGAAATTCAAAACGCAACTTTCACTCGGTTAACGAATAAAAAGACCGAAGTCATTAACTCCGGTCTTTATCTTCTATTATAAATAATCAATCGGCGCAACTGTTATAGACTCTGTCGAAGTTGTTGCTTCAGTCTGTGTAGTTGGTTCCTCTGTCGTCGTTGTAGTTGTAGTTGTAGTCGTTGTTGCTTCAGCAGTCGTTGTTGGCTCTTCTGTTGTAGTTTCAGTAGTTGACTCTGTCGTTACTAAAGTTGTTGTTTCTTCTTGTGTAGTGGAACTACTTGTAATGTAGTATCCAACATAGTCATAACAATCAACTTGTTCTGGCATTAAATCATTTTGTTCAACTACTTGACCAAGAATTGAGCTGTCCGCTGCTAAAACTTCAACTTGAGTCGCAAAGAACGCTCCTGCTCCTCCAAGTACTAAAACAGTTTTGGCAACTCGAGAAACTTTATTTGATTTCACTAAGTACAAACCGCCAGCTACTAAAATAATTGAGAATACAAATGTAATTGTATTTTCTACCGTACCTGTACTTGGCAATTCTTTTCATGTTTTGGCGTCGATACACCACAAGTTCCGTTTTTCTTATAAACAAAAGTTACTTGTGCTCCAGCTTGTACATCTGTTTCAGTAGGTTTACCTTGTTTGATATCTTTTCTAATGTTTTCGGTTGTTTTATCATAATCAACATAATTCACACTTGCGGCCGATGCAGGCGTTGCTACACTGACTCCGAGTGTTACTATTGCTAAAGCGGCAAATAGAATCTTCGTTAATTTCTTCATCGATTCATCTCCCTCTATTTTTTCGTTACAGCTCATCCTACTGTATTCAACTTTAAAAAGCAATTAATTCTACCACCTTGCACTTGTTCTTTCTCTGTCTTTTCATTGGATCTAGAAAATGAAAAAAGCCCGGATCATATCCGGACTCTTGATTTATTATAAACGATCAGTTGGAGCAACTGTATAAGCTTCTGTCGAAGTTGTTGCCATCGTTTCAGTTGTTGGCTCTTCCGTCGTTGTAGTTTGGGTTGTTGTCGTTGCTTCTGTTGTCGTTGTTGGTTCTTCTGTTGTTGTTTCAGTCGTTGTTGTTGACTCTGTTGTCACAACTGTTGTCGTTGCTTCAGAAGTCGTTGTTTCTTTTGAAATATAGAACCCAACGTAGTCATAGCAATCGATTTCCTCAGGATCTAAGTTCATTTGTTCAATGATTTGACCTAAGATTGAGCTGTCTGCTGCTAAAACCTCTCCTTGGAAAGCAAAGAATGTTCCTAACCCACCCAATACTAAAACTGTTTTAGTAATATTGCGCATCTTGTTTGATTTCACTAAGTACAGACCACCTGCCACTAATACTACTGCAAAAACTGCTGAAACAGTGTTTGCTACTGTACCAGTATTTGGTAATTCTGGACCTCGTTTTGGAATCGATACGCCACAAGTATTATTTTTTCTATATACATAAACCGCGTACGAACCATCTTGAAGATCTGCTTCAGTCGGTTTACCTTGTTTGATTTCTTTTCTAATGTTTTCAGTTGTTTTATCGTAATCGACATAGTGTACTGTCGCTGCCTGGGCAGTTGAAGATAGCATTACACCGATTGTTAAAGTGATTAAAGTTGCTACAAATAATTTAATTGATTTTTTCAAACAATCCATACCTCCCTATTTTTTTATAACAGATATTTTACTGTACCATTTTTCAGAATGCAAAAATATAGTTGTAATTTTTTTGTCAACTTTTGTCTCTTAAGAGGAAAAAAATGGAAACTTGAGGTGTTTTCAGTCATTCTATTAAATATGATCCGTTGGTACTACTGTATATGTTTGTTCAGTTGTTGTTTCCTCAGTAGTAGTCGTTTCCGTTGTAGTTTCAGTCGTTGTAGTCTTCGGTTCTTCCGTCGTTGTTTCAGTTGTCGTGTCCGTTGTCAATTCAGCAGTCGTTGAAGATTCAGTGGTTGTTGTCGTCGTATTATTTTCACGAATATAACCAATATAAATAGTACAATCTTCTTCCACAAATGATGCCCCTGCAGAAACCAAACTTGTGCTTGCTGCAACTCCAGATAATACTAATCCTACGATTAAGATGAATTTCTTCCCGTTTTTATTAGATACTAGGAAATACCCTGCACCCGTCAGCGCTAAGATTCCTAAACTCACCATAATCATCGTAGAGTTTGTTCCTGTTTTTGGTAATTGACACGCTTCTTTATTGTAATCATATACGAGAATAATGCGTTCTCCATCGAGCAATTCATAATTTGGTTCGCCCTTTTGAATGGCTTCTTTCTGTTGTGGAGTTAAATCAGTATATTGAACAGTGATTACATCTGGATGTGTTGCTTCAGCGATGCTAGTTGTATTGAATCCAAAAATCCCAAACAACATAATCATTGCTGCTAGTCGTAAAGCTATTTTCTTCATACACACCTTCCTCACCTATTTAGTAATATGCCTTCATTATCACATAACTTTCCTCGAAACACAATTCATCCCCGTGTAAATTCACAAACTTTTCAAAGTTACTCTTCCCTGTCTTTAGGAACAAACAAAAAAACTGGCGAAGTTTCCTTCACCAGTTTCGTTTCATATTGAATTATAAATGATCAGACGGAAATACATCAGCACTACCAATTTCTGTAGTAGAAGCTGTTGTTGCTTCAGTAGTAGTTGTTGCTTCAGTAGTCGTAGTTGATTCTGTAGTAGTTGTTGATTCTGTTGTTGTAGTAGACTCTGTTGTTGATTCAGTAGTCTCTTCTGTAGTTGTAGTTGCTTCAGTTGATTCTGCTGTTGTAGCTTCTGTAGTCTCTTCAGTTGATTCTACTGTTGTAGCTTCTGTAGTTGCTTCTGTAGTTGCTTCTGCTGAAGTTGTTGACTCAATTGTTGTTTCAACTGATTCATTGATGAATCCTACATATTTGTAACAGCTATCGTCTGAAACTGTTTCATTCGCAGATACAACTGATGTTGCAGCAACTGCTCCTGATAATACAAGACCTGCCATTAATACCGTCTTCTTACCATTTTTGTTTGATACTAAGAAGTAGGCTGCTCCTGTTAAAGCTACGATTCCAGCAACCATCATCAATGCTTGCGAACCAGTACCTGTTTCTGGTAATGCTGGTGCTAATTGACATGCATTTTTGTCGTATGCATAGACTAATAAAGTACGTTCGCCTTCTTTTGCTGGGGTAGATTGACCTGGTTGAATCGCCTCACGTTGTTCTTTTGTTAAATCAGCGATATTTACAGTAACTACTTCTGGAGCTGCCGCTTGCGCTACTGTATTTGAGAATAGTCCTACAAGACCTAATAAAGTTACAATAACTAATAATTTTGCAGATAATTTTTTCATTCATATCTTCCTTTCTATCTTTACTGTCGTAATATAGTATCATACCTAAAAATCATTTGCAAATAATTTCCTCTCTCGAGTACAAATTTACATTTTCACAATGTATGATATAGATTGCAAAACGTCGAATTCATCTATAATTAAGCCCTTTCAACGTATTTTTTTCAAAAATAATTCACCAAATTCACAAGCGACCCCTTCTACTTTTCTATTTAAACACAACTACACACTGGCAAATCGCATTTCATTTGTACAAAAGAAAAAAGAAAGCTTCGGATTTTATAGTAATAACAATAGCGAGTGTAATTGATTCGAATTACTGACGCTAAGGATGTTAGTCCCTAGCGTCAGTTTGAGAATCGATAGGAAGTGAGACTCTAGGCTCACTCCGGTACAGCTATTGTAGTTACTATAAAAATATCCGAAGGATCTCTTTTCTATTATTTGTGCACTAATCGAGTTCGATTTGGCCTGTGTATAGTTTGTAGTAGATTCCGCGTTTTTCCATAAGACTCTCATGGTCTCCGCGTTCGATAATCTCACCATGATCCATTACCATAATCACGTCCGAATTACGAATCGTAGATAAACGGTGCGCAATTACAAATGAAGTACGTCCTTCCATCAATTGGTCCATTCCACGTGAAATTAACGCTTCAGTATGGCTGTCGATTGAACTTGTTGCTTCATCAAGAATCAATACTTTAGGGTTCGCAACGGCAGCACGCGCAATCGCAAGCAATTGACGTTGACCTTGTGACAAGCCTTCTCCATCCCCTGTAATTTCTGTTTGGTAACCTTGAGGAAGACGTTTGATAAAGCTGTGGGCATTGGCAAGTTTCGCCGCCTTAATGACTTCATCATCCGTCGCGTCTAAATTACCGTAGCGAATATTATCCGCAATCGTTCCAGTAAATAAATGCGTGTCTTGCAATACAATCGAAATTGTCTTACGTAAGTCATCTTTCTTAATCTTCGTTACTGGAATCTCGTCAAATGTAATGACCCCAGAATCGATTTCGTAGAAACGGTTGATTAAGTTTGTGATGGTTGTTTTACCAGCACCAGTCGCCCCTACAAAGGCTACTTTTAATCCTGGTTCAGCCCAAACATTGATATCTTTTAAGATACGCACCCCTGGCACATAGCCAAAGTCAACATTGTGCAATTGGATGTTTCCGACAACCGGAATACGTTTATCACCATCCACCCAGTACCATTGGTTTGGATCGCGTTGGTCCAGAGTAACCGTTCCTTCGTCGACTTCAGGTTCTTCACGAAGAATGGCAAAGATACGTTCTGCCCCAGCCATCGCACTAAGAAGCACGTTCATTTGTTGAGACATTTGACCAAGAGGTTGCGCGAATGTTCTTGAGAATTGTAGGAATGAGGCAAGTCCCCCGATATCCATCGCGTTAATAATTACCAAGTATCCACCAACTGCTGCAGTAATCGCATAGTTCACGTAACTGATGTTTCCTAAGATTGGGAACATAATACTTGAATAGAATTGTGCGTTATTAGCAGCCTCTTGAAGTTCAGTGTTCAACTTATCGAATTCATCCAGCACTTTATGTTCGTGGTTAAATACTTTCACGACTTTTTGTCCTTCAATATGCTCTTCCACGAATCCATTCACTTGTCCAAGAATCGCTTGTTGCGCAGCGAATTGTTTGCCTGATTTTACCCCTAGTTTCTTCACGATTTGGAACATCAAGAATACCATCGCAATCAAGAGCACTGTTAAGATTGGTGAAAGGATGACCATCATCACAAACGTCAATACTAATTGAAGCGTTGAGCTGATAATCATTAACATACTGTTGTTAAACGCGTTTTGAATATTTTCAAAGTCGTTTGTAAAACGAGACATTAAGTCCCCATGCTTATTCGTATCAAAAAAGCGAATTGGCAAACTTTGAATATGGTTGAATAAATCTGCACGCATTTTTTCGATGGTATTTTGTCCCACCGTTACCATTAAACTTGCTGAGAAGTAGCTGGCTGTTGCGCCAAGTACATAGACAATCGCGATAAAGCCAAGCATTTTCGCTAATCCGGCTAAATCCCCTGTTTCAATAAAATCATTGATTAACGGACGAATCGCATAAGTCCCGATAATTCCGGATGCACTTGCAATAATTAAGCAGACGACAACTACTGCAAGAGTCCATTTACTCTTCCATAAATACCCCCATAAGTCCGCCAAAGTTTGTTTCATATTTTCTGGACGTTTTGGCCCTTTATTTCTACTCATCTCCTTTGGCTCCTTTCATTTGGGTTTCGTAAATATCACGATATAAGTCGTTTGTTTCCATTAACTCTTCGTGTGTTCCGAGTCCGTTCACTTTACCATCATCTAACACAAGAATATTGTCTGCTCCTTGGATAGATGAAATACGTTGGGCAATAATGATGACCGTTGTATCTGGTAAATGGTTGAAGAACGCTTCACGGATTTTCGAGTCAGTCGCTGTATCGACCGCTGAAGTTGAATCGTCTAAGATTAACACGGCTGGTTTTCGTAGCATTGCACGTGCAATTGTAAGACGTTGTTTTTGTCCACCAGAGAAGTTTGAACCACCTTGTTCTACACGAGTGTCATAACCATCTGGCATTTCCATAATGAAGTCATGCGCTTGTGCATGTTTGGCCGCTTGAATCATCTCTTCTTCTGTGGCATCTGGATTTCCCCATAAGAGGTTCTCACGAATCGTTCCAGAGAATAACGTGTTCTTTTGTAATACCATCGATACGTTTTGACGTAAATCTGCAAAACGATATTCGCGAACATCATGTCCACCAACACGAACCGTACCAGCAGTTGTGTCATAGAGTCGAGGAATCAACTGCACAAGAGAAGATTTCCCTGAACCTGTTGGCCCGATAATCCCGAACACTTCACCTGGTTTAATTTTGAAGTTGATGTCGCTAAGCACTTCTTCGTCTTGTTGTTTTCCGTATGAGAAATGAACATGATCAAATTCCACTTCACCGTAAACTTTATCAACTGTAATTGGAAATTCTGGTTCTTCTACATCGATATTTGTATCTAATACTTCGAAGATACGGTCCATCGACGCTTTTGTCATTGTCAACATGACAAATACGAATGAAATCATCATAAGGGACATCAAGATTTGTGTAATATAAGAAATGAAACTAATAAGGTCCCCTGTTGTCATCGTTCCGCTGATAACAAGACCACCACCGAACCACATCACTGCAATCGTTACAGCATAAATCGTTAACTGCATGATTGGGTTGTTCCACATTACGACATACATCGCATGTAGGGCACGTTCTCTAAAGGTAGAGTTTTCTTTACCGAATTTTTTCTTTTCGAACGTTTCACGTACGAATGATTTTACAACGCGAATGCCGATAAAGTTTTCTTGAAGTGTACGGTTGATGCCGTCTGTTGCTTGTTGTAATTTTCTAAAGCGAGGAAAGGCTGTAGAAATGATGAGTGCTAATGAAAGTACTAAGATTGGTACGGCTACCATGAATACAAGAGATAATTGCGCATTGATACTTACCGCAAAGAAGATGGCGAAGATAAACATCATTGGCGCACGCGCTAAAATACGCATCGTCATAATGGCTGTATTTTGAACATTGTTAACGTCACTTGTCATACGTGTAATTAAAGAAGCATTTGAGAAGTGATCGATGTTCTTAAAGGAGAAAGCTTGAATCTTCTTCATCTCCGCAGAACGTAACTCTGCTGCTACCCCAGTTCCGGCAATCGATGCAAATTTTGCACCAAGAACTCCGGCTGAAAGAGACACAATCGCAACTAGAACCATAATCAATCCTTGTTGCACAATATAGCCTAAGTCTTTATTTGGAATCCCTTCGTCGATAATTTGCTTCATAATAATCGGTTGTGCTACTTCACAGAGCACCTCGATTAAGATGGCAAAAAACGCTAAGAAAGGATATTTTTTATACTTACTAAAAAACGGAATAATCTGTTTTAGCATTTTTTCACTCCTTTTTAATGATTTTAGATAATAAAAAACTGTCCTTGAGTTCCTCTCAAAGACAAGCAATTAGCTACGAATTACTATAAATAGTTTAACAATCTTTTTTTGGGTTTTCAATAGATTGCCCTTCAAAATTTAATTAAATTTTCATTTTTCGGTTTGCAATCTTTTCCTGTAAAAATCGAGTATCCACTTCAGAATTCACAGCCGAAATGTGCCTGTGTTTTGTGTTCAGAGCGCGATTTATGGTACAATGAGCGCAACGAAATTTTAGAAAGCGAGGGACTCAAGTGTCCACAATTCAATACATTAGTACACGAGACACAAACAACCGCGTAACAGCTTCGCAAGCCATTTTAAAAGGAATTGCTGAAGACGGTGGTTTATATGTACCAACTGCCCTCCCAGAAGTGACTCTAGACTGGGAAGTTTTAAAAACTCAAAGTTATCAAGAAATAGCTATCGAAATTTTATCTGCCTTTTTAACAGATTTTACAAAAGAAGAAATTACAGACTGCGTGCATTCTGCATATGACACAACGTTTGATACAAAAGAAATTGCACCAGTGAAGAAAGTTGGCGACCGTCATTTCATGGAACTTTTCCACGGAAGAACCATCGCCTTCAAGGACATGGCGCTATCTATCTTGCCATATCTTCTTACAACTGCAGCAAAGAAAAACAAATCCGATAAAGAAATCGTCATTTTAACAGCGACTTCTGGAGACACTGGTAAAGCAGCCCTTGCAGGATTTGCGGATGTTCCTCATACAAACATCATCGTCTTCTATCCAAAAGGCGGCGTCAGCACGATTCAAGAACGCCAAATGGTGACACAAGCTGGCGACAATACATTCGTCTACGGTGTAGAAGGAAACTTCGATGACGCACAAACAAAAGTCAAAGAGTTATTTGCGGATAAAGAACTAAACGCAACACTTGCAGAAAAAGGATTCCAATTCTCTTCTGCTAACTCGATTAACATCGGACGTCTTTGCCCACAAATCGTGTACTACGTATTCGCGTATGCACAATTAGTCAAAGACGGCACACTAGCAATTGGCGACCCAATGAACGTTGTCGTTCCAACTGGTAACTTCGGTAACATCCTAGCAGCCTACTACGCAAAAGGTATCGGTGTTCCAATTAACAAACTCATCTGCGCTTCAAACGAAAATGATGTGCTAGTTGATTTCTTCCAAACAGGAACATACAACCGACTACGTGAATTTAAATTAACAAGTTCTCCAAGTATGGATATTCTTGTTTCAAGTAACCTTGAGCGTTTCGTCTTTGAATTAACAGGACGTAGCTCGCAGGAAACAAATGCACTCATGACTTCCCTAAAAGAAAACGGAAGCTACTCTGTTCCAAATACAGACACTGCTCTATTCCAACAATTTTATGGAAACCGTGCAAGCCAAGAAGAAACGGCTCAAACGATTCATGATGTATTCACGAACGAGCATTATTTATTAGATCCACACACTGCGGTTGCGGATGCTGTGTATACGAAATATAAGAAAGAAACAGGAGACGAAACTCCTACTGTGGTCGTATCGACGGCAAGTCCATACAAATTCCCACAAAGCGTACTTTCAGCTCTAGACGTGGATACGAATCAATCTGACGCAGAACTCATGGATGCGATTCAACAAGAAAGCGTCATTGCCATTCCAACAGCTGTTACAAGCGTATTGGATGCGCCAATCCGTCATACAAAAGTTCTTTCAATCGAAGGTATGAAACAATCCGTCCTTGATTCATTAAACATTCAATAAAACAAATAAAGACAAGAAATCGTTGAAACAACGATTTCTTGTCTTCTTTTTTATTCTCCTGTTAAGAAGCCTTGTGCTTTAAGTACATCAAGCATTTCCGCACGCTTAGCTCCAAGCGTGTGGTATTTTGTAGACACTTGTTTTGTAAAGGCATCTACACGACGATTCGCATCACGAAGGTCGTAGTATTCTGTCACAGTCGCATCATACTCTTTTAATTCTTCCAAAGGATTCTCAAGGTCTTTGTATCCAT
>CAURMP010000051.1:0-9519 GCA_963526005.1 uncultured Streptococcus sp.
CGCAAGAGTTGTTCCAAAGATAGCAGCCACGAGTGCGCTCGTACTTGCCACGTCAACTCCTGTTAAGTAGCAGCCAATCATAATCCCTACTAGCACAGGAACCGTATTTTTCACTTGATTCCCGAAGGCTCCAAAACTCATCGCTCCGATAATACTACCGACAATCGGACCATTGAGTAGCCCACCATTAATCAGCACATAACCTAATAGGATGAGCCCCATAATACTCATATTGAATGTCACTGTAGCCAAGTTCGTCATCTCTACGAAGTCACTTGGCAGACGTCCTGATAGTTTCAAGAGTAATTTAAAATGATATTTTTCTTTCTTTTTAAAATGGAGATAGAAACTTGTCGCAAGTAAAATCACACAAAGTCCAATTAAGATTCCATATAAAATCAGCGGACTTTCTGTATTCGCAAGCGTCTTTGTCTCTACTACAATTTCAAACGCATTTAGAAACCCTAGTACGACCATCCCAACAATCCCAGCTGTAAACCCAACGTTATACAAGCTGAAACCTTGATGAAACCCTAAATACTGCGTTGATAATTGTGGCAAAATAAATCCAATAAAGATTCCAAGCGCATACGCCACAAGAATGCTCCAACCACTCGGCAAAGCTCCTCCGAATGCAAGGAAAGAAACAAGTGGTCCTAATGCCGACCCAAACAATCCGACAATCACATAATTTCGATAATTCTGCTTTGTGACTTTTGCATAAATCCATACGCCTAACATAAACGGAATACTGTTAAAGAGGTTTTTCCCGAAGAAGGAAAATCCTGCAAGCATCCCCAAACTTCCAATGACCGTTCCATTAACAGGAATTTCTAATTTCTTATAACTATAAATATTTATCAGAAGCATAATAGCCACATTCAATAGCGTACTTCCGACAGACGCAATTTGCATATAATCCGTAAACAACTGACTTGGCGAAATTAATATCGTAATCATTCCATCAAGTAGTCTCTGTGGTGATTCAAGACAAAATGCAAGTAGCATCAAAATAGCGGATAGGCCAAATAAATAATAATATTGTCGATTCATTTGTTTTTTTAATATCGGCTTTTTCTTCATAAGGTCTTCCCTTCAACTATAATTTTACTCACTTATCATACCAAACTCACGAAAAACAATCAAAAACCCGAGTACTAACAACAATAAAAGAACACTCATTATACCGTATACGGTATAATGAGTGATACCTTATACGGTATCACCCACCTTTTCTTCCACTCTAACTCAACGCAGAAATCCATATACTGTAGCACTAACAATTTTAAGCACCTCGTTCAAAGCACACACCTTTTTCTGTCTCTTCCCCCGGTGAAGCCTTGCAGAAATCCAACTTTTTTTATAGTACCAACGATTACAAGGCGCTCCATTCCCAGCACACACCCTCTTCTGTCTCTTCCCCCGGTGAAGCCTTGCAGAAATCCAACTTTTTTATAGTACCAACGATTACAAACCTTTCGGATTCTATACTAGCAGTACTAGGGGATAGCATTCAAAGTGAATTATGGACTCTTAAAAATTTATTTTTTAGAGTCCATTTGAATCTTGAAAGAGATTGAGACCATAGGCTCAATCCGGTGCCCTAGTACAGCTAGTATAGAGACAATCCGAAAGGATTGACGTAATCGTTGATCTAATTATGTATAACAAAAAAAGCCTTGGATTTCTCCAAGGCTTCGTCCTATTAATCTAGGTTCTCAATACTAAGACGCACACGTTTTGGTCCGCGAGTACGAACACTATAAGTAATCGTACGGATTGCGCGAGCCACACGACCTTGTTTACCGATCACACGACCGATATCTTGAGGATTCACGCGTAAAGTATATTCCATGAATTCATCTGATTCAGAGATGTCGATACGAACATCATCAGGGAATTCAACTAATGGTTTAACCATTGACAATACTAATTCACTAATCTCAGGCATTCTTTTCACCTCTCCATCGAATTGTCGACTTTATAGAAATTACTTAGAAAACTTAGATTCGTGGAATTTCTTCATGATACCTTGTTGTGATAACAAGTTACGAACTGTATCAGAAGGTTGCGCACCGTTTGCTAACCATTGTAATGCTAATTCTTCATTGATTGAAACTTCAGCTGGGTTTAATAGTGGGTTGTATGTTCCGATTGTTTCGATGAAACGACCATCACGTGGTGAACGTGAATCAGCTACAACTACACGGTAGAAAGGACTTTTCTTAGAACCCATACGTTTTAAACGAATTTTAACTGCCATTATTTACACCTCCATGTATTAATCTCACAGTTACATAGTTTAGCAGATAGACGGATGCTTGTAAAGTATTTTCTCTTTACACCTCTAACTTTTTTATAAAAAACTGCTCTAAACCCTACTCCTACAAGTAAAAAATAGTAATTTTCATCGTTTTTTGATATAATGGACAAAAATATGTATAAATGAAAAGAGTTGAACTTATGTCAGAACAGAACCAAACTCCAGATTGGCGCGAGGCTCTACTTTCTATTTGGAACAAACCGATTCTTAAAAATATGCGTTTTATTTTTAATATTGCTTATTCAGTCCTTAAAAACATTTTTGTAATCGCAATTCTAGCACTGATGCTCATTGGTGTATTTGGAGGCGGGATTGGACTTGGATACTTTGCAAGTTTGACTTCCAATGAAGAACCTCTTACTCAAGAACAAATGAGTGATGCCATCGGAAATCTCAACTTAATCTCTAGTTTCTACTATCAAGATGGAACGAAGATTTCAGATGTAAATACTGATGAATTACGTATCGTAAAACCTTTATCAGAAATTTCGCAATATGTAAAAGATGGAATCATCGCAACAGAAGATAGTTCATTCTATGATCATAACGGGATTGTCCCTAAGGCTCTTATCCGTGCCCTCTTACAAGAAGTTGCTTCTTCTGATTCAGGCGCAACGGGTGGATCTACGTTAACACAACAATTAATTAAGCAACAGATTTTAACAAGCGAAGTTACTTTCAAACGTAAAGCAAACGAAATTCTTTACGCATTACGTCTTGAAAAACACTTTACGAAAGACCAAATCTTAGAAGCTTACTTAAACGTTTCTCCGTTTGGACGTAATAATAACGGGTTAAACATTGCTGGTATCGAAGAAGCCGCTCAAGGTGTCTTCGGTGTTTCCGCAAAAGACTTATCATTGCCACAAGCAGCGTATCTTGTAGGGATGCCTCAAAACCCAATTGTTTACACACCATATACAAACGTCGCAACAATGAAAGAAGACGTATCTGCTGGTGTAGAACGTATGAAGACCGTTCTCTTCAGTATGTATCGTGAAAACAAAATTACTAAAGAACAATACGAAGAAGCTCTAGCGTATGACATTACGAAGGACTTCCTTCCTCCAAAAGAGCTTACTTCAAACCGTCAATCATACTTATATCAAGCTGTTCATCGTGAAGCGGTGAAAGTCTTAATGACAAAAGCAGCTGAGAAAAACAAATTGACGTATAACGATGTTAAAAACGACTCAGAATTATATAGTAAATACTATGACGAAGCTGAGCGTGAATTAAGTTCTTCTGGTTATAAAATCACGTCTACAGTTGATCAGAAAGTCTACGATGCCATGCAAAAAGCAATCGCAGAACACGGCGACTTAATTGGACCAACTTATAACACACAATACGTTGACCAAAGTTCAGGTGAAACAAAAACTCAAAAAGAACCAGCTCAAAATGGTGCTGTCTTAATTGAAAACAAAACAGGTCGTATTCTTGGATTCGTCGCAGGTCGTGACTTTGAAGCCAACCAAGTGGACCACGCGTTCTCAACACACCGCTCTCCTGGTTCAACCATCAAACCAATCTTGGTGTACGCGCCAGCGATTGAAAACAACTTGATTTACCCAGCAAGTGTCGTTCCGGATACGAAAATCAGTATCGCACAAGGAAACGGAACTTACTGGCAACCAACCAACTATGGTAACTCAATTACGAACCAATTCTTAACGGTTCGTTACGCACTGTTCAAATCATTAAACAACCCAGTAATTAAGATTTACCAAGCAATGCTTCAAAAAGGCATTAACGCTGGTGAATACTTGAAGAAAATGGGAATCACTGAAGGTATCGGTGAAGATGAATATCAAAATATCGCCCTTTCAATCGGTGGTACGAGAACAGGTCCTTCTGTAAGAGAACAAACAAGTGCCTTCTCAACACTGGCTAATGGCGGTGAACACCACGAATCATACTTAATCGAAAAGATTGAAGACTCTCGTGGAAATGTGATTTACCAACACGAAGATAAATCAGAGCGCGTCTTCTCAGATGCAACAGCGTTCTTAACAACCAACATGTTACAAGATATCGCAAGCTCTACTATCTTCTATAACATTAAAGGAAATATGGGATTCAGTTCTGATTTAGCTGGTAAAACAGGTACTTCAGAAAACGAGATTGATAACTGGTTTGTAGCTTACACTCCAACAGTTACTCTTGGTTCATGGATCGGATATGACAACTTCTATAACGCTCGATACGCGATTACTGGTGGCGACGGATACGGCGAACCAACGATGCGTAGTCAACGTCAATGGACGAACTTGATGAGAGCTGCATACGAAGCAAACCCTGAATTGATTGGTAAAGAATCAAGCTTTACGCAACCAGACTCTGTATATCGTGATTCTGTTGTATCAACAACTGGTACAAAAGCAGGTTCATTTAAAGCAGAAAATGGTGGTACGTACTCGATTGGCGGTTCAATGACTACTGATTGGTTCAAGAAGGATTTCCCTCCTATGAATCCAAAATACGACTTTATGGTAGGTGCAACTCCAGAAGAATTAAATCGATTCTGGAATAAATCTTCATCTTCTAGCGATAAGAACAAAAGCACGTTAATATAAATAACAGAAAGGCTGGATAATGTCCAGCCTTTCTGTTATTTCCTTCTATTCTCTATAGTATAAAAAACAGCCTATTCTATGTGATAGGCTATTCGTTTTTTCTTACTTTGTTGTGTTTCGTAACTCAATCTTGTAAGGTAATGTAATTTCAGATTCCACAATCTCTTCTTTGTTCATAATCTTCGTCAATAGACGCATTGCTACGGCACCAATATCATATAAAGGTGGTGCAATTGTTGAAAGAATTGGACGTGTCATCTTCGTTAATTTAGAGTTATTGCTTGAGATGATTTCGAATTTCTCAGGAACTTTAATTCCTAAGTCGATTAATCCATTTAATAATCCTACTGAAGTTTCGTCGTCTGTTACGATTGCAGCTGTTACGCCTGCTTTATGAATACGTTCTGCGACTGATTCACCTGCATGGTATGTCAATGGTACTTCGTATACTAATTTAGAATCGAATTTAATACCCGCTTTATCTAAAGCTGCTTTATATCCTTCTAAACGTAAATCTACAGAAGCTATATTTTTCAATGCAGCAGTTACGAAAGCCACTTTCTTATGTCCGTTTTCAATTAATGTTTCAACCGCTTCTTGAGTCGCTTCTTTATAATCAATATTGACAGACGCAATTTCATGTTCCGCATCCATTGTTCCTGCTAAAACGATTGGTGTTTTAGAACGAATAATTTCAGTACGTAATTCAGGTGTTAAATGGTTCCCCATATATAAAATACCATCTACTTGTTTTGACAATAATGTGTTTAACACTTGAATTTCTTTATGATTATTTTGGTCTGAGTTCGCTAGAATAATGTTGTATTTATACATTGTCGCAATGTCATCAATACCACGCGCTAAGCTCGCAAAGTAAAGGTTTGTGACATCTGGAATGATGACTCCAACAGTCGTAGTTTTTTTACTTGCAAGTCCACGAGCAACGGCATTTGGACGATAATCTAATTCATCGATAACATCTAGCACTCTCTTACGAGTTGCTGGTTTTACGTTAGGGTTACCATTTACTACACGTGATACAGTAGCCATGGATACATTTGCTTCACGAGCAACGTCATAAATCGTAATTGTTTGCTTTTCCATCTACAAATCTCCTTTGTGCATCTTTTCATCTAATCTTAGGGTAGCACTTTCATAAATCTTTTGCAAGCGTTTAACAACAATTTTCATATAATTTTTGAAACTATTTACATCATTGATGTAATAATATGCTACAATAGATTCGAGGAGATGAAATTATGAAACAAAACGCTACTTTTATGCAATTGGAAACTGAAATGAAAGAAAAACAAAATCCGATTGTTTTTATCCAAAATCCAGAGACCATTCGTCTTTTGACGAAATTCTCAACAGAACCACATGAACGAATTGTAGCCCTTGTATATACACCCGGTGCTACTCCGCTACTCTTCGTTCCTGCATTAGAACATCAAGTCGCTCAAAAAGCTGAACCTGACTTTATCATTAAGAGTTATCAAGACCATGAAGATGGTTGGAAACTCTTATCAGATGCGATTAAGGAACACTTCCCTACAGAGCTTAATTTCGCCGTGGAAAAAGTGGACTTCTCACTCTTTGCTGCTGAGCAATTGCAAAAGCACTTCCCTAGTATTCAGTTCTCAGTTGACCTAACACCAGTCGTGCAACAACTTCGTCTCGTAAAAGACGCAGAAGCTGTTGATAAACTCGTCTACTCAGGAACCTTTGCCGATAAAGCCATTGAAATTGGAAAGAAGGCCTTGAAAGTTGGCATTACAGAACGTGAAGTCGTTGCCATTATCGAATTCGAAATGAAAAAACTAGGTGTCTCTCAAATGAGCTTTGATACAATGGTGCTCTTTGGAGACCACGCTGCGGATCCTCACGGTGAACCTGGAGACCGTACCCTTAAAGAAAACGAATGGGTCCTCTTTGACCTAGGAACGATGGTCGATGGCTACGCAAGTGACATTACTCGTACGGTCTTCTTTGGAAGCGAAAGCGCGAAAGACCCACGCCATCAAGAAATCTATGACATTGTACAAAAAGCACACGATACAGCTATCCAAGCAGTAAAACCTGGCATGAAAGCTAGCGAAATTGATAAAATTGCTCGTGACATTATCGCAGAAGCTGGATATGGTGAATACTTTATCCACCGCCTTGGACACGGAATTGGACAAAGCGTTCATGAATTCCCTTCAATTATGGAAGGAAATGATATGGAACTCGTTGAAGGGATGTGCTTCTCTGTTGAACCTGGTGTGTATATTTCAGGTGACTACGGCGTTCGTATCGAAGACTGCCTAGCCGTTACAAAAGACGGTGCAAAACTATTCACAGCCGTTAAATATGAATTCTAATCAAAAAATAAAAAGCCTGGGAAAATCCCCAGGCTTTCGTTGTTTATTAATGAAATTAAGCTTCTTCTTTAACGTCTTCTGCTTTTTCTTTAACGTCTTCTGCTTTTTCTTTAACGTTTTCTGCTAATTCAGCAACCACTTCAGCTGAGTCTTCTTTGTGTTTAGCAAAGTTTTCTTTTACTTTATCAACTGTTTCGCTAAATTGGCCTTTTAAGTTTTCAGTGTGTACTGCAACTTGGTCTTTTAAGTTAGCTGCTTGTTTAGAAACTTGTTCTTTTAAGTGGCCAGCTTGTTCTTGTAAGTTAATGCGGATATCTTGTGTTGAAGTTTTAGCTACTTCTGCAAATTCAACACCTTTTGCACGTGCGATTTCACCGTATTCTGATAATTGTTCTTTATAGCGATCTGCTTCTTTCGCTAAATCTTCACGTAATTCTTTACCTGATTTTGGTGCAAATAATAAAGCTGTTACTGCTGCTGCAGACGCTCCGATAAATGCTCCTAATAAAAATCCACCTGATTTACTCATGTTCAACACTCCGTTTCGTTATTTTACTTTTTTCTTCTTTGAAAGAATCGTTCTTCCAAAATTAAATGCCGCAACTGCACGGCTTGTTTTTGAAAGCTTCACTGCTTTTGTTGCTAGATTACGAGATGATGTATTTACATCAGAAATCGTCACACCTAAATCGCCTGCCGCTATAAACAACGGATTTGTCACTCTAAGTTTGCCGTTCACGTCATCTACAAGTACATTTGCTTTATTTAATAATCCTTCAACTTCAATTGAAAGACTATCAACATCTTTTGTAATGACTTCTAATGAATGATTCACGTTATCAACGGTTTTATTTAATCTTGATAAAATCGGTGATACTTTGACAATTACAAAAACCACTAATGCTAATAAAGCACATGCAGCAATTAATGCAGCAATCTCAACACCTGTCATTGAGCCATTCCTCCAATCTTATAGTATAAATTAATGATAACACTTTCTCATGAAAAATACCATAAAATTAATACTTGAAACTGCACTACTTTCAATCATTTTTTACATATGGTACACTTATTTTATTACTAATAAAGGGTGACAAATATGCACAACGTCTTATGGATAGATTCCATTTCAAATTTCTTTACGAATTACTGGAATTCCTTTGATTGGGAATCCATTTTATCTAATGTTTTTACGAAATTATTATCATTAATTTTATTATTCCTACTATTCTACTTTGGAAAGAAATTTTTACATTTTCTATTTAAGAAAACTATTCTTTCCTCTGTGAAAGTCGTTCGTCAAAGCGAAAACAGACAAAAGACAATCGTGAAGCTCTTAGAAAATATGCTCGATTATTTCTTATACTTCATCTTAATCTACTGGATTCTCTCGATTATCGGGGTTCCAATCTCTAGCTTACTCGCAGGGGCTGGAATTGCTGGGGTTGCACTTGGTCTTGGCGCACAAGGTTTCCTATCAGATGTGATCAATGGTCTCTTCATCCTACTCGAACGTCAATTCGAAGTTGGAGATGCCGTTTTAATCAACAACATTTCTGGAACCATTGCAAGCGTCGGAGTCCGTACTACACAAGTTCGCGGATATGACGGAACACTGCACTACATTCCAAACCGCAATATCACTGTTGTCAGCAACCAATCTCGTGGAAATATGCGCGCTTTAATCGAACTTCCAATTAGCAGTAACGTCGACTTGAAGAGCGTCTATGAAACCATCGAAGCCGTACACAAACAATATGCCGAAACAGACGACGCATTGGCATCACCACCAAATATCGTTGGCCCACAAACCAAGCCAAACGGCCAATTTGTGTTCACCATCGCACTGATGACAAAGAACGGTTTACAACACGCCACTTACAAGCGTTACCTCACCCTTTATCAAGAAGCACTGTTGCAAAAAGGCATCGACCTTTCTTCACCAGTCATCCCATATACAACCAATTAAAAAAGAAGGCCCACGCCTTCTTTTTTTGTTTCCTTATAATCCACTCCATAGGATGCACCACACCCTATTCCTTCCTCTCTCCTTCTTACGGAATGGTATATAACTCATCTGCATTATAAAAATAAGCTACAGAGATTCCGAGGAATTCTATAATAGCAATAATGGGCATACGCATAAAATGCGAATTAAAGGGCGTAAGGAATTTATTCCATACATAAAAAACTTTATAAAAATAGACGCAGTAGCTGATTGAATTAAGCTTCATCACTCGTGATTCGCTTAATCCTA
>CAURMP010000052.1:0-9214 GCA_963526005.1 uncultured Streptococcus sp.
CTTTTAATCCTTCTTCAAGTGCCTCAAAAGATTCCCATAATTTTGCTGTTTCTTTCCAACTCATTTGCATTCGTCTCCTTCTACTGAGTAATAATATTTTACGTTCTTTTATTATCCCCGATTTTCCGAATAGTTTCAACCTCTTTGTGAACTAAAAATCAAGATTTTGAACTTCGAAGCCGTATTCCTGAATATGTGTTTTCAGCATATGCAAGAATCGCCCTGCTTCTTTGGATAATTTGCGTTGATCGTGTTGCAAAATTCCGAGTTCCATTGTATCTTCTACGTCCAGCGGTACCGCAACAATCTTATCATCATTTAGCTTACTACTAATAATCCCTGAACTGATGGTGTATCCATTTAAACCGACCATTAGGTTAAAGATGGTCGCACGGTCACTTACCTTAATGCTCTTCTTATGCTCCATCGTGCTGAGGATTTCCTCTGAGAAGTAGAATGAGTTTTCTTCCCCTTGCTCATAAGATAAATAAGGGTAATCTTCTAGTTCTTCTAGAGTAATGCTCTCTTTTTCTGCAAGTGGATTTTGCGTACTTAAGAACACGTGTGGTTTCGCTGTAAAGAGTGGCGTGAATACTAAGTTCTTTTCTTTGAATAATTTTTCCATGACTTTGCGGTTGAAATCATTCAAATACAAGACACCAATCTCACTCTTATAGTTCGTGATGTCTTCTAAAATGTTTTGAGTCTCCGTTTCACGAAGCGTGAATTGATATTCGTCTCCTGCTTCCTTTTGAATAAAATCAACAAAGGCATGCACCACAAACGCATAGTGTTGCGCAGATACGGAGAATGTCCGTTTCCGTTTTGTTTGTCGTTTATATTTTTCTTCCATCAAATTGACTTGGTCGAGGACTTGTCGAGCATAGACTAAAAACTCACGCCCTTCTCCCGTCAATGTAATTCCAGTATTCCCCCGTTGAAAGAGGGTGATATCCATTTCTAATTCCAACTCACGAATGGCCTTTGATAAACTTGGTTGGCTGACATATAAGTCTTTTGCGGCTTCATTCATGGAGCCTTTTTCAACGATTTTCTCGAAATAAATTAATTGTTGAATTCTCATCCGACCACTCCCTTCTATTACGCTTATTGTACCATCTTCTAGCAAAAATAAAAATAAACTCCTCCATGCAAGTGCATGAAGGAGTCGATAGGAATTACGTTGATTAGTCTTGGAATTTGAATACCACTGAAGAATCGTATAATTTTAATACATTTTCAAATACAATCTTACTTGAAATCGCTGCTGCAATTGGAACAACGAACCAAACAATACCCGCTAAGGCTACGTTTAATCCTGCATCAATTGACGCTAAAGGCCCTACTAACCCTACAAGACCGAACCCTGCAGATTGTGGAGTACCACTTACTGAGAAGAGCGCTACTGGAATTGCTGAAAGAATCGCAGTAGACAAGCAAGGGACTAAGATAATTGGATGTTTGAATAAGTTTGGCATCATTAATTTCATTGCCCCTAGAGCGATGGCTAATGTTACCCCTGATTTATTCACTTTCCATGAGTGAACCACTAATGCTACGGCAGTTGCGGCAACCCCCATAGCAGCGGCCCCGGCAGATACACCGTTTAATTGAATTGCTAAACCAATCGCTACTGTTGAGATTGGTGAAATGATTAATGTTGCGAATGAGCAGCAGATTAAGATTGACATCAAGATTGGTTGTAATGTTGTAAACTCGTTGATGACTTGACCAATGGCTGCTGTAATCATTTTAACGTATGGTAAGAGTAATAATCCGATAAATGCAGATCCAACCCCAACGACGATTGGCATTGCTACAACGGCAGTTGAACCAAATTTATCTTTGATTAGCATTAACATTCCAACAGCGATACCTGCAGTGACCATTGTATTAATTAAGTCACCTGTTCCAGCCCCGACAAATTTTTGAAGTTCTGCATTATACGTCACTACACCACTGGCTACGAAGCAGGCTCCTGCAACGACCATCATTTGCATTGGCTTGAAGCCGAATTGTAATCCGATTAAGCCCCCGATAATGAGTGGAGTTGCTAATTGGAAAATAACTGCGATTTGTGTAATTGTTACTGCGATAGGATATTGACTAAAATATTTTAAAATTGCTGAAAGAACGGCATTTGGAATCAGTCCGACGATAACCCCTAGAGCTGTCCCTGCTAAGATTTTATTGATAAAAACTGAAGCCGTCATTTTTGGTTGTGCTTGTGCTTCCATAGTATTTTCCCCCTCTTACTGTGAGCTATTTTGCTCCAAGAATTTGTTCTTTACAATGAACCAATGCTGTTAAAAAGGCACAGTATGGTGTTGGAACGCCATATTTTTCACCCTTACGCACCACCGCTCCATTAATATAGTCAATTTCTGTTAAACGATTGTTTTCATTTAAATCTTGATACATCGATGGGTGATGAAGCCCAATTGTTTCACGATTATAACAATTATTTTCGATAAAATCTACAATTTCTGAAACATTTAACAGAATGTTTTCATTTTTTGCAACTTCTGAAAATTCTTTCACAATATTTTCAACTATCATATGAGCAGGCGTCGTAGAGCCAAATTCATACATGTTACTCATCAAGATAGTGCACAGTCCGTTCATGGTTCCATTCACACATGCTTTCTTATAAATGGCGAATAGAATGTTTTCAGAATAGCTTGCATTTAATCCTCCACTATTCAAAACATTAACGATTTCTTCTGCCTTCGCTTTTGCCTCCGGTGTATCTACCAAGTTCTTCAAAGCTACCGTTCCGCTACCGAAGAGTTTCACGCGACCTGGTCCTTCCATTCCAGCCGTCCACATCGTGTTCCCAATAAAGATATCTTCTTTTGGAACAAACTGTTCAATCACTTCTTCGTGTCCAATACCATTGAGTAAGCACAGCACTCTTGTTTCATCATGAATGACTGGTTTCAAGTCAGTTAGCATGCTTTCTAGTTGCATCGCTTTTGTAAATAAGATAATGAGGTCACTCGTCATTTCTTCTGTGACTTCACTTTGAAGCACAGCCGGCAACTTCACAACGACTTCTTCTCCATTATAGTTTGCCTTGAGCCCCTCTTTTTGAATGGCGTCCACATGATCTTTCCATCCATCCACTAGAAGCACTTCATGCCCTGCTTGATGGAGCATTAACCCAAAGCGACTTCCCATGGCGCCAGCACCTGCGATTGTAATTTTCATCGTAATTCCTCCTTTATGTTTTAAAAACCTTATTGTTTCCGTCTTTATTCTTTGTTACAATTATTGTGTAACAGTTCACTTAAAAGAATAGGAGATGTCAAATGGATATTAAACACCTACACTACTTTATTAGTATCGTTGACCATGGCGGATATTCCAATGCCGCTCGTAGCTTATTCATTACGCAACCGACCCTTTCTCAAACCATTAAAAAATTAGAATCCGAATTACATACTCCGCTTTTTATTCAGCAAACTAACAATAGTATTCGACTGACTGAAGCTGGACAGCTCTTATACGATAATGGTAAGAAAATCATTTCTTTGATGGAAGGGACTGTGGCTCAAATTCATGAACTCAATCAACCTCAAAAAGAAACGATTCGAATTGGGCTACCGACACTTTTTGCGATCAAATTAATGCCTGAGTTCTCGCGTTTTATGATGTCGCATCCTTCGATTCACTTAACGATGGTACAAGGCGGTTCGCGTGAGCTACAAACTGCACTAGTGAATGAAGAAATCGACCTTGGTGTTCTCTCTTTCCCAAAGATTGAGTCCAATATTGTGATTGAACCGTTCCAACAACATTTCGCTGGTTATCAGGCGAGTCTTGTCGTTCCTAAGGGTCATCCCCTAGCTTCGAGAGACTCTGTCACCTTTGAAGATTTGAAGGAGGAACGTTTTAGCACCTTATCCGAACACTTTATGCTTGGGAAATTATTACACCAACGCTCTAGACATTTTGGCTTTGAACCGAATATCGTTTACGTAGACGACAACTGGGAAGTACTACTCGCCAGTCTTGCAACCTTTAACTCCGTTTGCATCATGGCATTAGAGTATAAAGAATTTTATCCAGACGACAATCTTGTTTGGATTCCACTTCTAGATAAAAATGGATTTTTCCCAATCGGAGTCGCCTATCGTCCAAACGAAACTTATTCGCAAAATGTCTTAGAACTCATTGAATTATTACGAACTTTATAAGGATTCCTCTGTTTTCATTGTACCCTCCTTGTGAAGTTTTTACCAATTGAATTTTCTTATAGACGTATTAATTTTTCTTATAACAACAAAAAAGGAACGAACTCTTCTCAAAGTTCGTTCCTTATCTTTTTTAATTCATTGAACTAGATAGCCCAGTCTCCGTTACGGAAGATTGGAACAACAGTACCGTCTTCACGGATACCATCCACGTTCATTTCTGGTCCACCGATCATGAAGTCCACGTGAACATCAGCACGGTTTAATCCAGCTTCTCTTAATTCTTCTTCAGTTTCGAAGTTTTCTCCACCTTTAACGCTTGTTGCATAAGCAGAACCGATTGCTAAGTGGTTTGATGCATTTTCATCAAATAATGTGTTGAAGAATGTAATGCCTGATTGTGAGATTGGTGATGGGTCACTTACTAACGCTACTTCACCTAATCCACGAGCACCATTGTTTTCAAATACTAAGTCTTTCATCACTTGGTCGCCTTTTTTAGCAGAAACTTCTGTGATTTGACCATCTTTGAAAGTCACTTTGATGCCTTCGATAATGTTACCGTTGTAGCTCAATGGTTTTGTACTTGATACATATCCATCAGCGACGCGGAAATCAGGAGCTGAGAAGACTTCTTCTGTTGGCATGTTTGCGATAAAGTGTTCTCCTTGAGCGTTCAAGCTTCCAGCACTTTCCCAAACATGGTTTTTAGGCATTCCAAGAGTTAAGTCTGTTCCTGGTGCAGTGTAGTGTAGTTTCACGAATTGTTCTTTATTTAAGATAGAAGCTTTAGCATCTAATTTTTCTTCATGTTCTTTCCATGCTGCCACTGGATCATCAGCGTATACACGGCAAGTTTTGAAGATTTGATCCCATAATAAATCTACTGCTTCTTCGTCAGTTGCAGCGTTAGGGAAAACTTTCTTCGCCCATTCTTTACCAGCAGCTGCTGCTACAGTCCAGCTCACTTTGTTGGCTTGTGTTGCTGTACGTAATGGTTTTAATGCAAGGCTTAATGCTTTTGTTGATTTTTGAAGACGTTCTGCTGATACTCCAGCGAATGCATCTGGGTCAGCTGAGCGAACGTTTAAGCGGCTTGCTTTCTTCTCTAATAAGTAGTTCATCTCTGCTACACGGTATTCTGGAACGTTTGTGATACGGTCTTCTGCAGCGTGTAATAAGCGTTCACGGCCTACGAAATCGTCTGCCCATGATACGATTACTTCGCTTGCTCCGTGTGCGTATGCTTCTTTTACTAATAAACGAGCTAAAGGTGCTTGGTCTACGTCAATCACAATATTCACTGTATGACCTGGTTGCACGTTAATCCCAGTTGAGATTAATAATTTAGCGTATTTTTCTAAGTTTTTGTCGAAATCTTTTAATACCATATTGACACTCCTTTTAAAATAACTATCTTCATCCTATCATATTTCTAGTCGAAATTCTTATAAAACACTTCATCTAAGTACAGTCCATGAGCAGGCGCTGTTGGTCCTGCGGCATTTCGATCCATCGCTTCTAGAATTTGCTTCATCTCTTCTACTTCCCGTAAGCCGTCTCCTATTTGAAGCGCTGTTCCAACGAGAATCCGAACCATATTGTAAAGGAACCCTTTCCCTTCAAACGTGAAAATCAATTCATCGCCGTGACGAGCGACTTCTGCTTTTGTGACAACGCGAACCTTAGAATCTTTATCGCTTTTGGTCGAGCAAAAACTCGTGAAATCATGCTCTCCAATCACCGCTTCAAACGCCTTATTGATGCGTTCAACATCCGTCTTGAATGGGTGATGCAGCTCATATTGACGCAGGAACGGGCTCTGTACAGCAGCAGTTGTTACTTTATAGATGTATCGTTTCCCAGTCACACTATAGCGCGCGTGGAAGTCTTCTGACACTGCCTCGGCCGAGACAATCCGAATTGACGTCGGTAATAAACTATTCATCGCACGAACAAGAGACGCTGCTTCGATGGTTTTGGGATAGTCGATATGAACGACCTGACCGTTGGCATGCACTCCAGAATCGGTACGACCAGAGCCACTAACAGGAATGTATTGCCCCTTTGTCATCTTCTTCAAGGCTTTATTCAGTTCTGCTTGAATGCTATTGCCATTCTCTTGCACTTGAAATCCAACATAGGGCGTACCATCATATTGAATCACGAGTTTATATCGCTGCATCCTTTTCCCTTCTTTCAAAAAAGAGCTTGACAAGTCAAGCTCCTTATTTTTTTATGCTTTTAATACAAATAATAAAATCGTTACGGCCACAAGGGATAATCCCGCAATGGCATCACTCATTTCATAGTTTAGAACACGGTACTTACTACGTCCGTCTCCGCCTTGGTATCCACGTGCTTCCATGGCAGTTGCCAAGTCTTCGGCACGGTTTAATGAGCTGACAAACAGCGGAATTAAGATTGGGATAATCGCCTTCATTTGTTCGAAGAGATTTCCTTCTCCAAAATCAACCCCACGAGCTCGTTGAGCGTTCATAATTTTTTGTGCTTCGTCCATTAATGTTGGTACGAAACGCAGCGCAATGGATAACATTAATGCCACTTCATGCACTGGGAATTTCACAACGGCTAATGGCTTCATCACTGCTTCAATCGCATCCGTTAATTGCAATGGTGCGGTTGTTAATGTTAATAGCGTTGAGAACGAGATAATTAATACGAAACGTAAGAAGATGAATACCGCATTAATAATCCCCTCAGATGTTACTTGAATGAATCCCCATTGGAAGTAGACGTCTCCACCACTTGTAAATAAGATTTGAAGTGCTACCGTAAAGAGAATCACCCAAATTAACGGTTTAATCCCTTTCCAGAAGAACCCTAATGGAATCTTGGATAAGAGTAATGCAATCAGTGTATAAGCGATTAATAAGCCATATGTCACCCAGTTATTCGCTAGGAAGATGACTAACACGAATGCAAATGTTCCAATTAATTTTGTTCTTGGATCGAGTTTATGAATCCATGAATCGCCTTGTAAGTAGCGACCTAAAATAAGTTTATCGAGCACTTGTGTCACCTCCGTTTTTCGAATGTGAAACAAGTAAGTCTGCTAAAGCTTCAAGATTCATTGGACGTTCGTCTGTTTGGAATCCTTTCGCTCTCAACTTTTCGACAAACTGAACAGTCGAAGGCAAGCCTAGTTGTTTTTCTTGTAACCAAGCAGCATCCGCAAACACTTCTTCAGGAGTTCCTGTTTTTACCACAGTCCCCTTTTCACACACAACCACGTAATCCGCATAGTCGCTAACATCATTCATTTGGTGTGTTACAAGGACGATTGTAATGCCTTTTTCGCGTTGGAGTTGCGCAAACATCTCCATCATCTCAAAGCGTCCTTTAGGATCTAATCCCGCTGTTGGTTCGTCTAAGACTAATACTTCTGGTTGCATCGCTAACACGCCAGCAATCGCTACACGTCGCATTTGTCCTCCAGATAAATCGAATGGTGACTTATGTAAGACCTCTTCAGGAAGTCCAACAATCTTTAGAGTTTCTTTCGCTAGCTGGTTTGCCTCTTCTTCACTTGCTCCGAAGTTCTTCGGTCCAAAGGCAATATCTTTTTCAACGGTTTCTTCGAAGAGTTGTGATTCCGGAAACTGGAATACGATACCGACTTTTTGGCGCAGTGGTTTCAAGTCTTTATTGCTCGTTTCAGAGTCTACTACGCGATCCCCAAGTTCTACCGTACCCGATGTTGGTTTCAGTAACGCATTTAAGTGTTGTAAAATAGTTGATTTTCCAGAGCCTGTATGTCCGATGATAGCCGTGTACTTTCCTGATGGAATATTAAAGTTTACGTCGAATAAAGCGCGCGTCTCAAAAGGGGTATTTGCTTGGTATGCGAAATTTACTTCGTTAAAACGGATGTCCATAACCATTCCACCAACCCTTCTTCATCAAGATACGCTTCAGGAACTTCCAATCCCTTTTCGCGAAGTACTTCGATTAATTTCTCAGCAAACGGCACATCGAGTCCCTTTTCAACAAGCTTCGTTCCCAATTTGAAGATTTCTTCAGGAGTTCCGATTTGTTGAATTTGACCTTGTTCCATTAACACAATACGGTCTGCTTGTGCTGCTTCATCTAAATCATGCGTAATCGAAATGACTGTAATGTTTTTCTCTTTGTGTAACCTTTGAATTGTCCCGATAACTTCCATGCGTCCTTTAGGATCTAGCATTGAAGTAGCTTCATCAAGAATAATGACAGAAGGTTCTAAGGCTGTTACCCCCGCAATCGCTACACGTTGTTTTTGACCTCCTGATAGTCGTGCAGGCTCCTTCGTTCTGAAGTCACTCATTTTCACCATTTCAAGAACGCGTGTCACACGCTCTATCATTTCTTCTCGTGGGAGCCCGATATTTTCTAATCCGAAGGCAATATCATCCTCCACCGTTGTCCCAACAAATTGGTTATCTGGATTTTGGAAGACCATCCCTACTGCGCGTCTAGCGTCATATACGGTCTCGTCATTTAAAACAACACCATTAATCAGAACTTCTCCGCTACCAGCTTCGATTAATCCATTCATTACTTTAGCTAAAGTTGATTTTCCTGATCCATTATGCCCGATGATGGCTAACCATTCACCACGTTCGACCTTTAAAGATACTCCTGCCAACGCTTCACGTTCATCCTCTTCATGATAACGATAATGGATGTTATTTAACTCAATAATTGTTGATTGCAACGGGGACACCCCTTTTCCTTTTTCCTATGTATGTATCAAAAATATGTATATATAAAAAAACACACTTTTTCATGATGAAGTGCTCTCCCGCCAAAAAGCTTCGGCGGGAAAACAACGAGCTAGACTAAATAATCTGAGAAAGAATAAGGCTACCTCTCAGTAGCCCCAGACTTTCCATCTTATAAGCAAGATGATTATTACCATCATGACGCTCTTTTCAACCATCGAAAAGTGTTCGATTGAATGTTTATTAAACTAATTCAATGATAACCATTGGTGCAGCATCGCCACGACGAGGTTC
>CAURMP010000053.1:0-9193 GCA_963526005.1 uncultured Streptococcus sp.
TTCTGGCACTATGTATCATTATCAATGCAAGGATTACGTATTATGATTCCTGCTGGAGCACTTCTATTCGTTTCTTCAGAAGTGGTTCAAAGCTACTTAAAATTAATTCCAGAGTGGTTCGCAAACGGGATGACAATCGGTGGTAACATGGTTGTAGCTGTTGGGTTAGCGATGGTTATTAACTTAATGGCTTCAAAAGAAACATGGCCATTCTTCTTCATCGGTTTTGCTATTGCTCCATTAAACGAATTAACATTAATTGCTACAGGGGTTATCGCATTAAGCTTAGCGTTTATTTATTTAAACTTATCAAACAACAGTGGAAATGGTTCAGCTGGTGGAAATTCTGGTTCAGGAGACCCACTTGGTGACATTTTAAATGATTATTAAGGAGAGTGAATGACATGACAGAGAAAAAAGTATCTTTAACGAAAAAAGACCGCTTAAGCGTTATGCTACGTTCACAATTCTTACAAGGTTCTTGGAACTATGAACGTATGCAAAATGGTGGTTGGGCGTTCTCGCTTATTCCAGCATTGAAAAAATTATATCCAAATCCAGAAGATTCAAAAGCAGCGTTAAAACGTCACTTAGAATTCTTTAATACACACCCATATATCGCTTCACCAATTCTTGGGGTAACGTTAGCCCTAGAAGAAGACCGTGCGAATGGTGCACCAATCGATGATGCAACGATTCAAGGGGTTAAAGTTGGGATGATGGGACCTTTAGCAGGTATCGGTGACCCAGTATTCTGGTTTACAATTCGTCCTATTTTAGGAGCGATTGCTGCAGGATTAGCTGCAACAGGTTCAATCATTGGACCATTGTTCTTCTTCATCGTTTGGAACTTAATCCGTATCGCATTTATGTGGTCTACACAAGAATTAGGATACCGTCAAGGTTCTGAAATCACAAAAGACTTATCTGGCGGGGTTCTACAATCAATTACAAAAGTATCTTCAATCGTGGGGATGTTTGTAATGGGTATTTTGGTTCAACGTTGGACTACGATGAAATTCCCACTTGTGTTAACGAGAGTAGAATTGAAACCAGAGCAATATATTCAATTGCCTGGAGCAGATGACGTTGTTACTGGAGGCCAATTAGGAGATATTGTTACTAAATTATTAGGTGGTAAAACATTATCACCAGAAGCTGTGACAACTCTTCAAGATAACTTAAACAAGTTAATCCCTGGGTTAGCAGCATTACTATTAACATTCTTCGTAATGTGGTTATTGAAGAAAAATGTAAAACCAATTTACATTATCTTTGGGCTATTTGCATTAGGTATTTTAGCTGGATTAACAGGAGTAATGGCTCCTTAATAAAGAGGACTGGAGAGTAGATTATGGTTGTATCGTTAAATACAAAAGCCGTTTATAAAACAAAAGCAAACTTATTCAATGGGGGCTTTGGATATACCAATGGGGATATTCTAATTGGAGATCGTGCTTTTGAATTTTACAATCGTCAAAATCCAGAGAGCTATCTTCAAATTCCTTGGGAAGAAATCAAACTGGTAAGAGCTCATGTGATGTTTAAAGGAAAGTTTATTCGTGCGTATTTCATCGACACGAATTCCTCTAAAACATTCCAATTTGTCTCCAAAGATTCTGGGCGCACGCTAAAAGTGATGCGAGAATTTATTGGAAACGAGAAAATCGTGAGAACTGAGCCGATTATCAGTTTCAAAAAACTTTTCAAAAGATAAAGAAAAGGCGAATGTGTAAAAACATTCGCCTTTTTAATTTTGTCTTGTAAGAATAAATGGATAAGAATCCAATTGAATTTTGATATCTACATTACCATATTTGGTAAATTCGCCATCGGTTTGTGATTTAATGGGTCCGTTAATTTGAATACGAGCCACAGTACACTGATACTTTTGTAAGTGATTAGGGAAGTGCTTAAAATGACTACCGTTCGTCAAAATAAAAGGAAAAGCTTTAACAATCGTAAACCCACTCACTTTACGAGCAACGACGACTTCAAATGAGTGATTTCCTTGCTTGGCAGTTGGGACAAAACGGATTCCTCCACCAAAGAACGAATGATTGAATGCCCCTACAAGCAGATTATGGGTTACTGTGAAGCTTTCGTTATTATCGACAGTAATTACTGCTTCAAATTCATCACGCTCTCTAAATGCCCTTAAAATTGGTGTGAGGTAAGATGCTTTTTTGATTCCGTTTGATTCAAGAACGGCTTGTCTTTGCTTTTGGTTTAATTCGCAAATAGAAGCATCAATCCCAAATCCAAGCGAATTCAGTGCAATTCCAGATGTTCCTGAATTCTGTTCATGGTACGTAAGGAATTCTAATTCGATAGAAGGTGCATTCTCTATGTTTTGTACGAATACATCCGCATCATGAGTAAGATTCATCTCTCTAGCAAAGTCATTTCCAGTTCCAGCTGGAAGATAGGAGAGAGGTACTTCGATTTCATTCTGCTTTAAATATTGTAACGCTTCGTTAAGAGTTCCGTCTCCACCAATAATGACGACTTTAGTCTGCTCATTTCTTTCTGGTAAATGCTTCTCAAGAAGATCAGGTAGTTCACCGGCTCTTTGTGTTTGGAATAGCTTAAAGTGGATACTATGTTTCGTACAAGCTTCCACGATTTGATTAATTTGTTGTTGTCCGGATTGGCTTCCAGACATCGGATTCCCAAAAATAAATAAATTCATGCTAAACATCCTTTCAATTGCCATTATTATAGCATAAAAGTAGTCAAAATAGAGTGCAATTTTTACGGAATACCGTATAATAGAGACGAGGTGAAAGTATGGCAAATGATTTTTTTGAACACGTATTAAATCCAACGTGGAAGAATTTACCTAGTGAATCGAAAGAAGTTGTCTTTCGAAATGTATTAAGATATTTTGTAAATCCAATGTCGACCATTGAGAACCTAAGAAGTGTCAAATTTGAATTCGGTGGAATCACCAATGAAACTTTTGAAGTCACGATTGATGGAAGAGAGTTTGTATTCGTTCCTGGTCAAAATGACGTTATTTTAGGGTGGGATAGCGGATTGTCAGGCCTTTCTGGTCTTGACTGTAGTGAAGAACGTCAAGAGCTTCGTTTTGCCTTTAAACGTTATTTAAATCAACATCTAACGGGCTTTATGTTCCTCAATCAAGATGTTCAAGAAAAAGACTTATCGAGTGAAAAATTGACCACGCAAATCGTTGAAGACGGAATTAATTTAATGACGTCAGATTTAAGAAAAGTGAATATCCCAGCGATGTTAGTCGAAAAGAAACCGAATTTTGTAGGACTACGCTTTATTGGGAATTATTCAGTGGTTACAGGGCAGTTAACAGGAGCCGAGGAACCTTCACCCGAAACACTTGAGATTTTAGAAGAAGCGGTGACTCCAGATAATTCGATGGAAGCTTTATTCCAAGATTTTCCAAGAGCGGTACGTGTAGATCGGTATTTTATGCAACAAGACATTAAGAATCCTGATAATTTTGCTTGCTACGTTGCAGATCCGGTAGGATACGAAGAAGCTCGTAAAGAAATTGAACGGACTGGTATGGGCCTCTTAAACGAAGATGAGTGGGAGTATTGCTGCGGTAGTGGTACTCGTCGTCTGTTTAAATGGGGAAATCAATTACAACGGTCCCCTATTCAAGATGAAGAGAATTCTCCTTTATGGAATGAAAATATGTTTGGATTGGAAATCGCAAATGCAGAATTTGGCCCAGAATTAATCGAGGGTAGACCTTATACAAAAGGAGCATGGCTTGAAGAAAACTTCAAGGCGCCAGTATTAAACTTACTTCCGTTGTCTTCTTATTATTCGGTGAATTTACCGTTATTAGTGGATCCTAATGGGCATCTTGCTGCAGGCTATTACTGCGCTAGACGTGCGATTCGAATTGAAATGTAATGATGAAATCAGTCACAGTTGTGGCTGATTTTTTAAATATTTATTAAAGTCAAAAAAAGTCAGAGAAAATTATTGACCTTTCCTGACTAATGGTGTATACTTTAATCATGGTCAGGAGACCACAAAAGGAGGAATGAAGATGAATATTGAAAAAATGACAACAACAATGCAACAAGCATTAGGCCAAGCGCAACAAATTGCGATGGTACGTAAACATCAAGAAATTGATATTCCTCATTTATGGAAAGTATTTATGGAACCAAATCACTTTGCTCGAAATTTATATAGTGATTTACAAGTGAATGACAAAGAATTTGAGGAATTAATTGATAAAGAATTAGACCGTATTTCTGTAGTGGAAGGACAAAATGTCCAATATGGTCAAAGTATGAGTCAAAACTTATATCGACTCTTTACAGAAGCTGAAAAGATTAGAGAAAGCTTTAAAGATGATTACTTATCTACAGAGGTAGTTGTACTTGCGTTAATGGAATTACAAAATCATCCATTGACTCGCTATTTAGTACAACATCACGTAACAAAAGAAAATTTGAGAGCTCGAATTGAAGAGCTAAGAGGGGGAGAACGTGTGACTAGTCAAAATCAAGAAGAACAATATGAAGCATTATCAAAATATGCGCGTAATTTAAATGAAGCTGTTCAATCTGGTAAACAAGATCCAGTCATTGGACGTGACGAAGAAATTCGAGATGTGATTCGTATTTTATCTCGTAAAACAAAAAATAACCCTGTCTTAATCGGGGAACCTGGTGTTGGTAAAACAGCAATCGTTGAAGGATTAGCTCAACGTATTGTTAAAAAAGACGTACCAGAAAACTTAAAAGATAAATTAATCTACTCATTAGATATGGGTGCTTTAATCGCGGGGGCAAAATACCGTGGTGAATTCGAAGAACGTTTGAAAGCCGTTCTTAAAGAAGTAACAAAATCAGAAGGACGCATCATCTTATTTATCGATGAAATCCACACAATCGTTGGTGCTGGTAAGACAGAAGGATCTATGGATGCTGGTAACTTACTAAAACCAATGTTGGCTCGTGGTGAATTACATTGTATTGGTGCTACAACTCTTGACGAATACCGTGAAAACATGGAAAAAGACAAAGCATTAGAACGTCGTTTCCAAAAAGTACTTGTTCAAGAACCAACAGTTGAAGACACGATTTCAATTCTTCGTGGATTGAAAGAACGTTTCGAAATCCACCACAGTGTAAATATTCACGATAGTGCATTAGTAGCTGCTGCGACTTTATCAAACCGTTATATTACTGACAGATTCTTGCCAGATAAAGCGATTGACTTAGTCGATGAAGCCTGTGCTACAATCCGCGTTGAAATGAACTCAATGCCAACAGAACTCGATGCAGTAACTCGTCGTTTGATGCAACTTGAAATCGAAGAACAAGCGTTGAAGATGGAAAAAGATGACGCTTCTCAAAAACGTCTTGCTATTTTACAAGAGGAATTAGCAGAACAACGTGAAAAAGCTAATAACCTCAAAATGAAATGGGAAATCGAAAAAGAAGAAGTCAATAAAATCCGTAATAAACGTGAAGAAATCGACCGTGCTAAACGCGAATTAGAACAAGCAGAAGCAGATTATAACCTTGAAAAAGCTGCTGAACTTCGCCATGGACGTATTCCAGCTCTTGAACATGAGTTGAAAGAACTAGAAGATCAAAACAAAACGAATGCTGAAACTTCACAACGTCTCGTTCAAGAATCAGTGACTTCAGAAGAAATTGCTCGAGTTGTGGGACGCTTGACTGGTATTCCTGTAACAAAACTTATGGAAGGCGAACGTGAAAAACTTCTTCACTTAGAAGATATTCTTCATGAACGTGTCATCGGTCAAGATGAAGCCGTACAAAAAGTGGCTTCAGCAGTACTTCGTTCTCGTGCTGGATTACAAAATCCTAGCCGTCCAATCGGAAGCTTCCTATTCCTTGGACCTACTGGGGTTGGTAAGACAGAACTTGCGAAAGCTCTTGCAGAAGATTTATTCGACTCAGAAGACCATATGGTTCGTATCGACATGAGTGAATATATGGAGAAACATTCAGTGTCTCGTTTAGTGGGGGCTCCTCCAGGATATGTTGGATACGAAGAAGGGGGCCAATTAACAGAAGCTGTTCGTCGTAATCCATATACAATCGTTCTTTTAGATGAAATTGAAAAAGCACATCCAGATGTATTTAATATCTTGTTACAAGTATTAGATGATGGACGTTTAACAGATTCTAAAGGACGTGTAGTAGACTTCAAGAATACAGTGATGATTATGACAAGTAATATCGGTTCACAATTCTTGCTTGAAAATCAAGGCGATAGAATTGATGAGGAAACTCGTACGGCTGTTGAGGGTGTTCTAAAAGCAACCTTCAAACCAGAGTTCTTAAACCGTATCGACGAAACAATCTTCTTCACACCGCTTTCTAAAGACAACATTCGTGGTATTATCACGAAGATGTTGAACCAATTAGCAGTACGTGTGGAAGACCAAGAAATCGTCTTAAGCTTCACAGATGAATTAAAAGATTGGATTGCTGACAATGCGTATAATCCAGTGTATGGTGCTCGTCCAATTGCTCGTTACATTCAACGTGAAATTGAAACACCACTTGCTAAAGAAATCATCCGTGCAAGCATCCTTCCAGGTGACCAAGTGAAATGTGATTTAGGTATTGATCACGTGACATTTGAAGTCATCGGAAAGAATGAATAATAAGTAAAAAGAAAACGCAATGGGCATTTGTCCATTGCGTTTTTTGTGTTTTATTTATCTTCTTGAACGCGGCGTTTTCTAACTCCCCAGAATTGGAAGTAGTCGGTACGGATGGCACCGTTATAGAGTTTGCGTTTCTTAGTCGCTTTTTGTCCGTAATGATCTTCGAACGTTAAGTCGCTTGTTAAGATGTACTTACTCCAAGTTGTCAGTGGAGCATACGTTTCACCCATTTGTTTATAGATGGCTTGAGCTTGTTCTTCAGAAAGAAGACGGTCTCCATATGGTGGGTTTGCCACGATAATTCCATTTTCTTTCTTAGTACGGAAGTCCTTCAATTGCATTTGTTTGAATTCGATTTGGTCTGAGACACCTGCTTTAATCGCATTTTGTTTCGCAATTTCAATCATGGAGCCATCAATATCGGCACCAAGAATGTCGAGTTGAAGTTCAGTGCGGATTTCTTTTCTAGCTTCTTCTCTAACTTTATCGAAGACACCAGGAGTAAAGAAAGTCCATTTTTCAGCAGCAAATGTACGATTCAAACCAGGAGCGATGTTCTTACCGATAAGGGCCGCTTCGATTGGAATCGTACCAGAACCACATGTAGGGTCATAGAATGGTTTATCAGGATACCAGCTTGTAAGCATCACAAGAGCCGCAGCCATGTTTTCCTTAAGCGGTGCGCCACCTTTTTCAGTACGGTAACCACGCTTGAAGAGGCTAGTTCCACTCGTATCGATTGTAAGAGTCACAACATCTTTTAAAATTGCCACTTCGATAGGATAGAGGGCACCAGACTCAGGTAAGTGAGTACGACGGTGGTAAGCCTCACTTAAACGATTGACAATTGCCTTTTTCACGATAGATTGGCAGTTTGGAACACTGTGAAGAGTAGATTTCACAGATTTACCAGATACTGGGAATTCTGCATCGACTGGAAGAATTTTCTCCCAAGGAATCGCCTTTGTTTGTTCAAAGAGCGAGTCGAATGTTTTTGCTGTGAATTGCCCCATAATGATTTTGATACGGTCTGCAGTTCGAAGCCAAATGTTTGTACGAGCGATATCGTAGTCGTCACCTTCAAAAAAGGCTTTTCCGTTTTCTACTTGAACCTCATAACCCAAGTTGCGTAATTCTTTACCAACAAGAGCTTCAATCCCTGCAGCAGCAGTTGCTACTAATTTATATTTTGTCATAGATTTCTCCTTTATTCGTAAAAAGAGGAGTGGACACAAGGCCACACTCCTTACAATTCGCTAAAATCCTGAAGTAAACTTCTGTAAGCCATGTTCTGTTCCATTTAATAGCAGGATCTATTAAATTTCAGTAATCATCTGTCTACACATAATGTGTCTCTTTTTTCGTTCATTTCCTAGTAAGAGTGCCCCTACCATAAGTTTGGGTTGCTCGCTCGAGGGGTTTACCGCGTTCCACCAATTCCGTTTCCAAAATTGCTTCGTCACTGTGGCACTTTCAAGAATACTAGAGCATAGCATTGCCTTAGCTCGTTTTTCTGCCGTCAACCTAAAGTTGCCTTAGCTTATTGTTTCGCTAAGCACGATCACTACAAGCATCTCAGCCTGTGCGAGCATGGACTTTCCTCAGCAAATTAATGCCGCGATTACTCAAAGTTTACTAAATTTAAAAAAGTTCGTTATATCAGATTTGATATATTAATAGTTATTGTCGCGTACTGGTGTGATTACGCGAGTTTTGTAGAAATCATCATCGTCTTCTGCAACATCTTGAGAAGGAGAAGAGTAGCTGTCTTCTTCTAATTTAGAATCGAAAACGTGTTTTTCTAAGTTTGATAAACGTTTCAAGATATCAAAGTTTGTTACACCTGAAGATGATACATTGCTTGAACGGTTAGTTTTTGAAACAGTTGCTTGACGTGAGAGTTCGTCTACTTTAGTTAATAAGCGTTCGTTTTCAGCTTGTAGGAAGCTAATTTCTTTTTGGAATGTATCGTAGTCACGAATAATTAAATCTAAAAATGCATCGACTTCTTCAATGTCGAAACCTCTGAATGAGCGTTTGAATTGTTTTTGTAAAATATCTTTTGTACTTAATGAAATACGTGCCATAATTGCTTTCCCCTTTTTTACTCTGTCAAATAGTCATTAATTAATTTATCTTCTTAATGATACTAAAATCCATGCAAAAATACAAATAGGATAGGGTTATTTTTAGTTATTTTTAATGAAATTTGTTATAATTTTTAAAAAATACAAGTAAAGAAGAGGGTTAACATGAACTGGTTAGAAGTCACAGTAAATACGCATTCTGAGAGTGTCGAAGTCGTAAGTTCGATTTTAATTGAATTAGGATCAAAAGGAGTCTCAATTGATGACCCTCAAGACTATTACCAATTAACAGATGAACAATTGGAATGGTTGAAAGTTCAACAAAAAGACTTATACGAAACAGATACAGTGATTGTGAAAGGCTATTTCCAACCAAGCCAATGGACTGAAGAAGCCAAAACGCAATTAGACGAACAATTAAAAGAGCTTGAAAGCTACGGCCTACAAACAGGAC
>CAURMP010000054.1:0-9134 GCA_963526005.1 uncultured Streptococcus sp.
TTTTGAGACTTTGGCTTCGTGCTCAAGTGCAACTTTATCATTATGAATTTCGTTAAATGGAATCGTGTCTGATTTAGACTTGTCATCCATAATAATCGTGTCACATTCGATATGCGAAATAGAATAATCTGATTTCTTCCCAAATGTTACTTGACCACGGTAGTTCACCGCTCCACCATCTTTTGCAATCGATTTTGAAACGATTGAACTTGAAGTATGTGGCGCATTATGAATCATCTTCGCACCTGTATCTTGGTGTTGGCCTTCTCCGGCAAAAGCGATGGATAACATTGTCCCCTTCGCGTATGGTCCTTCTAAGAAAACAGATGGATATTTCATCGTTGTCTTCGCGCCAAGGTTTCCATCGATCCACTCAACAGTTGCGTGAGCAGCGGCTTTGGCACGTTTTGTTACTAAGTTATACACGTTATCCGACCAGTTTTGAATCGTTGTATAACGGCAGTACCCACCCTCTTCAACGAAGATTTCGACGATCGCAGCATGCAAGCTGTTTGAAGAGTACGTTGGCGCTGTACAGCCTTCAACGTAGTGGACGCTTGCTCCTTCGTCTACGATGATGAGCGTACGTTCGAATTGTCCCATGTTTTGGTCGTTGATACGGAAGTACGTTTGAAGCGGCACGTCACATTTCACGCCTTTTGGTACATAGATAAAAGTTCCACCTGACCATACGGCTGAGTTTAACGCCGCTAATTTGTTATCGGTTGGTGGTACTAGTTTTGCAAAATACTTTTTGAATAGTTCAGGATACTCTTTTAAGGCTGAGTCTGTATCTGTAAAGATGATTCCGAGTTTATCGAACTCTTCTTTCATATTATGGTAAACCACTTCAGACTCGAATTGCGCAGATGCTCCGGCTAAATACGCACGCTCTGCTTCTGGAATCCCGATTTTCTCGAAAGTATCTTTAATCTTCTCAGGAACATCATCCCAAGAACGCGCTGGCTTATCGCTGGCACGTTTGAAGTACGTAATCGCATCAAAATCAATATCTGAAAGGTCCGCACCCCATGTTTGCATTGGCATATTTTCGAATGCCTTCAATGATTTTAATCGGAAATCAAGCATCCATTGTGGCTCGTTTTTCACTTGTGAAATCGTACGAACGACTTCCTCGCTTAATCCCATTCCTGTTTCATAAACAGGTGTTACATCCTCATGAAAGCCATATTTGTAATCGGCTAATTCAGGAACTCCACTCATTTTGTCACCACTTTCTTATGCTTTCTCATTTTCTACTGCACGTTCTAATGCTTTCCACGCAAGCGTGGCACATTTGATACGCGCTGGGAATTTTTGAACACCGGCAAGTAACGCCGCATCCCCTAAAGGTTCTTCGTCCACGGTTTCACCCTGCACTAGACTTGAGAAATCTTCTGCTAGAGCGACCGCTTCGTCAACTGTCTTTCCAATAATCGCATCACTCATCATGCTGGCACTCGCCATACTAATCGTACAGCCGTGTCCGTCAAAGTGAACATCTTCGATCACGCCATTGTCATTTACAACGAGCTGCAACTGCAACACATCTCCACACGTTGGATTATTAAATTCAATCGTTGGAATGCTCGCATCATCTACCAATCCTTTATGGTGCGGATGAGACGAATGATCCAGAATCACCTGACGATAAAGCTGATCTAATTTAGATAAGGCCATATTGGAAAAACTCCTTTACTTTTTCTAATGCTTCTAAAAACTGTTCTGCTTCTTGAAGCGTGTTATAAATATAAAAACTTGCACGGCATGTTGCCGGTACATCGAGCCATCGCATCAAAGGTTGTGCGCAATGATGTCCTGCACGAACTGCAAATCCTTCCATATCGAGCGCCGTTGCGACGTCATGTGGATGGATTCCGTCGATAGTAAAACTAATGACTCCAGAATGTTTTTCTGGGTCCCTTGGCCCATATACCGTCACACCTTCCATCTCTTGCATCTTTGGTAAGAGATAAGAGACTATTTCTTGTTCATGCTGATGGATATTCTCCATACCGATTTCTTCTAAATAATCAATGGCAGCAGCCAGTCCAATGGCTCCTGCGATATTTGGAGTGCCTGCTTCGAATTTCCACGGCAATTCATTCCACGTACTCTCTTGGTCATACACAAAATCAATCATTTCGCCGCCAAATTCGACTGGATTCATCTCTTGAAGAAGTGCTTCTTTTCCATATAAGATACCAATTCCTGTTGGAGCCAGCATCTTATGTCCACTAAAAGCATAAAAGTCACAGTCTAACGCTTGGACATCCACTCTTTGATGTGGCGCTGCTTGAGCACCATCCACAACGAGAATGCCTCCTACTGCATGAACCATTTCAGCTACACGCTTCACATCTGTTACTGTACCAAGAACGTTTGAGGCATGGTTAACGGAAACGATTTTTGCCTTTTCCGTTAAAGATGATTCGGCTGCTTCAAGATCTAATTCGCCCTCTTTCGTTAATGAAAAATAACGTAAAACGGCTCCTGTTTGTTTTGCCACTTGTTGCCAAGGCACCACATTCGAATGGTGTTCAGCAGGGCTAATCCAGATTTCGTCTCCTTCTTGGAGACGATTCGGCGCAAAGCCTTGTGCAACCCAGTTTAAGCTAGTTGTCGTTCCACGCGTAAAGAGCACTTCTTTTGTGCTACTAGCGTTAATAAATTTCGCTACTTTAGTTCGAGATGCTTCGTATAAGTCAGTGGCTTCCTGAGCGAGTGTATGCACACCACGATGAATATTGGCATTGTGAGTTGCGTAGAATTTCTCAACGACTTCTACAACCTGACGTGGCTTTTGCGTTGTAGCTGCATTGTCTAAATAGACAAGCACTTCATCGTTGACTTCACGCTTTAATATTGGAAAGTCTTCTCGAATCGTTTTACTAATCATAGCTAGCAACCAACTTTTGTTCAATCATATCTACAAGTTCTTTTTGAAGCTCACTTGAAGGGATCGAACGAATAACCGCTCCTAAGAATCCACGAATCACAAGGCGTTTTGCCTCGGCTTCTGAGATTCCACGGCTCGTTAAGTAGAATAATTGTTCATCATCCACTTGCCCCACGCTCGCTGCGTGTCCTGCCGTTACTTCATTTTCATCGATTAAAAGAATTGGGTTTGCGTCTCCACGTCCGCCTTCTGAAAGCATCAGTACACGGCTTTCTTGTTGCGCATCTGCGAATTTCGCCCCTTTAATAATATGTCCAATCCCGTTAAACGTTAAGGTTGATTTATCTAAAATAACACCATGTTGCAGGATATGTCCGACTGAATGCGGCGCATAGTTTGTCACACGAGTATCGATTCCTTGAACTTGGCGTCCTGTAGAAATACCAATAACGTTCACTTGCGAGTGAGAACCGTCTCCGCGTAATTCAGAGTCGAAGTCCGCAATCACATTTCCGTCATTCATAATGCCAAGCGCCCAGTTAATCGTTGCATCTTTTTCAAGATATCCACGACGGTTCACATACGCATCTGTTGATTGACCTAACGTATCCACAGCGGCAAACTGAACTTTCGCGCCTTGTTTTGCGATGACTTCTACAACAATATTTGCCGTATTCTTTTTGTCGCCCACACTTTCAAAACGTTCTACATAAGAAACAGAGCTGTTTTCGTCTGCCACGATTAACACGTGTTTCACGAACGCTTCGTCCACTAAGTTATTTTGAACGAAATGAGATTCAATAATATCTTTTACGTCTACATTTTTTGGAATATAAATAAATACTCCTGAGTTGACCATAGCAGCGTGGTAAGCCGTTAAGCTATCTTCTTCAACTGGTACTGCCTTTGTCATATAGTAAGGTTTTACGAGCTCTGGATATTGTTCCAAGGCATCGAATAAATCCATCACGAGAACGTCTTTCAATGCTGTTTCAACATTCATTTCTTCCCAGTATGATACCGCACCTAATTGTACAATTTTTGCACTTCCAGCTGCTGTTGGAATCACTTTTGGAAGTTCTTCAATCATTGAAGTGCCTTCACCGATTGCTGATTGGAATAAGTTCCAACGGTGGAATTTCACACGTTCAATAAATGGCAAGTCTAGTGTTTTAGCTAGTTCCAAGCCTTTTAAACGTGTTTGTAGAAACCACTCTGGTTCATTCTTTGTAAGAGAGAATGTAGTGATTTCTTCTGGTGTTATGGTTAATTTTGTCTCTGCCACAATCTCACTCCTACTCTTGATGTTCAATCTTGATTCCTAATTCTTCACTGATTCCTTTATATCCTTCAGCTTCTAGGCGACGAGCAAGAGAAGCATCTCCTGTCATCACGACACGACCATCCATCATAATATGCACCACATCTGGTTCAATGTAGTTTAACAGACGTTGGTAGTGCGTAATAATTAATGATCCAAAGTTATCTCCACGCATTGCGTTTACTCCACGAGAAACCACTTTTAGCGCGTCAATATCTAACCCCGAGTCGATTTCATCTAGAATCGCAAATGTTGGTTCAATCATTAATAATTGAAGAATCTCGTTACGTTTCTTTTCCCCACCTGAGAATCCTTCGTTTAAATAACGTTCTGCCATTTCTTCTGGCATATCTAAAAGGGCCATTTTTTCATCTAACTTCTTGATGAATTCACGAACTCCCATTTTGTCGCCTTCCTCACGACGAGCGTTGATTGCTGAACGCATGAATTCTGCGTTTGTCACCCCAACGATTTCACTTGGATATTGCATTGCTAAAAATAGACCTGCACGAGCACGTTCGTCCACTTCCATTTCTAAGACATTTTTGCCGTCTAATAGGATTTCTCCTTCTGTTACTTCATAGCTTGGGTGACCCATAATTGCTGCAGAAAGTGTTGATTTCCCAGTTCCGTTTGGTCCCATCACTGCATGAATTTCTCCAGTGTTAATCGTTAAATTAACGCCCTTCAAAATTTCTTTATCTTCAATCGATACATGTAGATTTTTAATCTCTAAAGTTGCCACGATTCATTCTCCTTTATAATTATTCTATTCTGTTATATTTTATCCTACTTGAGAATGATTCGCAAATAGCCGCGCTTTGAAATGATGTAATAATGCTTTTCATTTTCATGAAAATGCGGTATGATGGAACATATTTTTGAAAGAAAGGCTGATGCACATGCAAACTTATCCACTTATTGGTATTGCAGGAAATCATCGCCAAGATAACACGGAAGAAGATCGCTACATTTTATCGTATGCGCCAAATGGTTTTGTCCGTGGTCTTGAAAAGGCAAAAGCGATTCCTGTCATCATTCCCATCAGTAACCCAGAATTTGCAAAAGAATTCATCTCACGGGTTGATGGACTTCTATTAGCGGGTGGACAAGACGTTTCTCCATTATTATATGGCGAAGAACCACATCTTAATTTGGCACGTACTTATCCTGCTCGTGATGCGTTTGAAATTGAGCTCATTAAAGAAGCTTATAGACAACACAAACCAATCTTTGCAGTGTGTCGCGGCTTACAAATTCTAAACGTCGCTCTTGGTGGAACACTCTACCAAGATATCGAATCACAATACGAAAACATCTCTGTAAAACATACACAAAAAACAATGCCAAGCCAACCAACGCATACAATTCAAATCGCAAGTGGTAGCGAACTTTCTCGAGTTCTTGGAACAACGACTCCTGTGAACTCTTACCACCACCAAGCGGTTAAACAATTAGCCGAGGATTTTGTCCCTGTTGCTTGGAGTACGGATGGCATCATCGAAGCGTTCGAATCGAAATCTAAAGACCAAAGCGTGGTTGCTGTTCAATGGCATCCTGAACTTTTAATTGAAGATAGCAATGTCATGCAAGGGTTATTTGATAACTTCGTGGAACGCGTGAATCGCTCAATACAAAATGCATAATAAAAAACTACGAATTCTCAAACGTTTGAGAACTCGTAGTTTTCTTTTTTTATCTTTATTTTACTTCACATTGTTCACATGGAAGGTCTTCGTCTAATAAAGCATCAAATTCCGCTTCATCTACTCCATTTAAACGAACAATCCAGTTTTTCTCTTCTGCTAATTCGTTTAAGAATTCTGGATTCTCTTCTAATTCGACATGGAAATCCACGACTGTTCCGCTAAGTGGAGCAAGTAATTCAGTTACTGCTTTTGCAGCTTCTACACTAATAATCGAATCTTCAGGAGTTACGGCTTCGCTCTTTAATAATTCCACAAAGCTCACATCTCCTAAGTCATCTTGACCCTTTGGTGAAAGTCCAATCACATATTCTGAACCGTCTTGTTTAATCCATAATCCATTTTCACTATATTTCTTCATCTTATCTCTTCCATTTCTCTTCGTAAACTTCTTCTTTGAACCCGAATGTCGCTTCCCCATTATCCAACACAAGTGGACGTTTAATGAGCATGCCATTCCCAGCAAGAAGTTCTGAAGCTTCTTTATCGCTCATCTCAGGAAGTTTATCTTTTAATCCAAGTGAGCGGTAAAGTTCTCCACTCGTATTTGCCATTTTCTTCCATTCTAAGTTTTGAGCTTTTTTAATCTTCAATAGTTCTTTTGCAGTTGGTGGAGTTTCGCGAATATCCTTCTGTTCAAATGTCACATCATTTAACTCGAACCATTTTAACGCCTTTTTACAAGTCGTACATTTTGGGTGAATATATACAATCATTTTCCATCCTCCTGACGTAAACGTAACATTGTCGCATCTTGGTGGTTGGCACCAAATGCTGAATCTTCATCTTCAAAAATCGTACTCTTGAAGTGATAACGCATTGACATAATGAGCCCAATCCCCATCATATTTCCAAGCAAGCTTGAACCCCCTTGCGAAATAAACGGCAACGGAATCCCCGTCAATGGTAATAGTCCAATCGTCATCCCGATATTTTCAACCACGTGGAATAAAATCATCATGATAACGCCGGTTGCGATATACGTATAAAACTCATTTTTCGTATCGAAACAGACACGAATCATTTGATAAATCAAGATAAAGTAAATCGCGATTAAGAAGGTACCACCTAAGAATCCAAAGTTTTCCCCGATTGTCGCAAAGATCAAGTCAGACTCACGAACGGGTACATCTACATCAGATACACCAAAACCTTTACCAAGCATTCTCCCTGAACCAATCGCCTTCAAACTTTGGAATAATTGGTATCCATTTCCACCTTGATCGCCGTATGGATCTAACCATGAATCGATACGCGCGAATTGGTAGTTCTTAAAGCCGATGTTTAATAGGATTTGACGGTTATACACTACTAAGTAAATAAGGAGTGCGCCGATTAATCCTGCTACAATAATAATTGGAAGTAAGATTTTCCAGCTAATCCCTGACATAATCAGAACGCCACCCAAAATCATTAAGAATACAAGTGTTGTCCCTAAGTCATTTTGCAAAATAACGAGTACTAACGCTGGCGCTGCCCATAAAATTAATTTTACGAATAATTGCCAGTCCGTATGTGTACTCTTATACTTCGTCTTCATATTATGCGAAGTCGCGACTTTGGCTAAAATCAAAATATAGAAGATTTTCACCACTTCGGAAGGCTGGAATGAGAAGGTCCCAAATCTGAACCAACTCTTCGCCCCTGTGTCGGCAAATGTTGCTCGGTCATAGAAGAACAGAACGGCAAGTAGCATGAGGAGTCCAAAAATATATCCCCAAGTGGTTAGTTTCCATAACTGTTCCGAGTCAAATTGCATAATCACAATGATTGCAACAACCCCTACTACGTACCAAACGACTTGCATCAGCACCATTCTTAAAGAGGTGTTTCCACTAATCAAATAAGTTGTTGAGAATAAAGTTGCAATACTAATAAATGCTAATAATAATACAGGAAGGATGACGCCATAGTCGATTCGTGAATCTTTATCGTCATACATTAAGTTCTTCTTTTTCATCCGTTACTCCTTCAGTGTCTTGTTTTGGGTGTCTAAAGCGGTAAACAATCACGTTCAACACGCCCCCTAAAATCATTACATTGGCAATAAAATACAGCCAAATCATAAATACAATCAATGTTCCAAACGCTCCATTGGCCGTAAAATTACGACCCGCGTAATGAATATAAATCGAGAATAATTGCGAAATCAATACAAATCCAATTGTCGTGAATAAGCCTCCTGGAAAAGCATACAGGAATGACCATTTCACATTAGGAATTGAATAGTACATGAAACTCATGAGTAAAAAGACGGTTCCAAATAAGAGCCCCCATTTTACAAATGAAAGATCTAAAATAATCGATGCTAAATTTAGCGAGAAGAATTCTGCAACTAATCGTAACACTTGCTCACCAAAGATGAAGACAATCGATACAGCAAATACGATTAAAATAGCTGCCATCGCAATAACAACGGCAAAGAATCGTTCAAAAATAAAGTTTCTTCTCACCGGTGCGCCATATAAAACGTTTAACGAGCGCTGAATACTACTAAACATCTGAGAAGCTGGCCAGAATAAAATCACCAAACCGATAGAAAGCGCGCCCCCATTGAAGTTTCCTAAGTAATTCCGAAGAATCGGGAATAGGACTTCAGTAATATTGTCCGGTAAAATCGTTTCTAGTGTTTTAAAAATCACATCAATAGGAATTGGTAACAATGGAAGAATATTGGCAACCAGCATGACCATTGGAATGACAGACAATAACATATAGTACGCCATCGCTGCGGATTCAACGCCAATATTCACATGCATTAAATCTTCTTGAAAAATTTGCCAAAGCTTTGTTCCAAATTTTTTCAGTCGTTGCACGACCTTCCTCCCCTTTCCTTTAAACTCTAGACACAATACTCTTATTATATCTTATTTATTGTATCATAATTGCCTACTTTTTTCTTGTTGAAAGAAGTGATTTTTACCCTTTCTAAAAAATTAACGACTCCTCTTCGCCAAAAAGAATCTCAAGATTCACTAATAAGTAAATCTTGAGATTCAGACGTCAAAAAAAGAGGATGCAAGCATCCCCTTTTCTAAAAGTTATTATTTACCTTCTGCTAATACGCGTTCTTGTTCAACAGCAGCTTGACCTAAGATGTTTAAGTAGTTCCATGGACGGTCAAATACTGGTTGGAAGAAGAAGTCTACATAAGCTAAGTCTTCGATTGTCATTTTGTTTTGGATTGCTAATGACAATGTGTTTGCAG
>CAURMP010000055.1:0-8925 GCA_963526005.1 uncultured Streptococcus sp.
AACGAGTGTTACCTGTTTCAGAACGACGTCCAGTGAAATAACATACTTTAGCCATTGTTATTCTCCTCCTTTATTTAATTCATTATCAGCTGATATAATTTTGAACTAAATCATATACTTAAATAATTTAGCATAGTTGACCTTAGAATGCAAGCGTACTGGTTAATGAGTTTCTAAGAGGGTTAAAAATTGGTAAAAGGCTAGGTAAACCGCTGAGAATATGATATTATAGTATAGAAATAATGTGTCAATCTGTCTAAAAATTAGGCAGACACCTTTATACATTTAAGGGAGGTATTTGTATGACAGTAAAAATTCAAACAGAAAATGGACAAATTGAACTTAGCAATGAAGTGATTGCAACGGTTGTTGGTGGAGCCGCTACAGATAACTATGGTGTTGTTGGTATGGCAAGCCGCAATCAAATCCGCGACAACTTTAATGAAATCTTGAAGAAAGAAAACTTCACTCGTGGAGTTGTGATTCGTCAAGAAGACGATGGTGTTGCAGTGGATGTCTACATTATTGTAGGTTATGGCACAAAAATTTCTGCGATTTGTAGAAACGTTCAAGAACAAGTGAAATATAACTTAGAAACAATGTTAGGATTTGCTGCAAATACAGTGAATGTCTATGTTCAAGGAGTTAAAATCATCGAAGCGTAATGCTTGTTGATTCTAGTCAGGAGGAAATAAGAATAATATGGCAACTATGAAAACAATTACGGCTCAAGATTTCCGCGCAATGGTGGAAATCGGTGAAATGCGTTTAACTGAAAACGCAGAATTCGTAAACTCATTAAACGTATTCCCAGTACCAGACGGAGACACAGGGACAAACATGATGCTCTCATTCAAATCTGGTGCGGAACGTGTTGCTAACTCTACAGCAACAACTGTAGGTGACTTAGCACAAGATTTAGCAAAAGGATTATTAATGGGTGCTCGTGGGAACTCAGGGGTTATCTTATCTCAATTATTCCGTGGTTTCTCTAAAGCCGTTGTCGGTAAAGAAGAAATCACTGGTGAAGAATTAGCGCAAGCATTTACGAACGGTGTGGAAACAGCTTATAAAGCCGTTATGAAACCTGTAGAAGGTACAATCCTTACTGTTGCTCGTGAATCAGCTAAACGTGGTGTTCGCAAACTAGAAACTTCAAACGACATCATCGAAGTAATGGGATCTGTTTTACGTGGTGCTGAAAAAGCATTAGCGAAAACTCCAGATTTATTACCTGTATTAAAAGAAGTTGGCGTAGTGGATTCAGGTGGTCAAGGTCTAGTATTCATTTACAACGGATTCTTCGAAGCATTAACAGGAGAAGCGATTCCTGTTCAATCATTACAAAGCAATAAAATCGATTTAACTTCAGTGGCTCACCACGAAGCAGGCGTTGACTACGAACACGTATCAACAGGCGACATCAAATTCGGTTACTGTACTGAAATCATGGTGAAAATCGGTGAAGGCGAAACTGTCGTAGATACTTTTGACTACGATACTTTCCGTAACTACTTAAACGAACTTGGAGATTCTTTACTAGTTGTAGCTGACGATGAAATCATCAAAGTACACGTGCATACAGAACGTCCAGGTGAAGTGATGAACTACGGACAACGTTTCGGTTCATTAATGAAAGTGAAAGTTGACAACATGCGCTTGCAACACGAAGAAGTGTTAAAAACTGACTACTCAGCAAAAGTAAAAGAAGCAGCTCAAAAACAAAAAGCTGAATACGGAATCGTAGCGGTTGCTGCTGGTGAAGGGATTCAAGAATTATTCAAGAGCATGGGTGTAACGACAATCATCAACGGTGGTCAAACAATGAACCCAAGTACTGAAGATATTCTTCAAGCTGTAAAAGAAGCACATGCTGAAAAAGTAATCGTGTTACCAAACAACAAAAACATTCAAATGGCTGCAAACCAAGCGGCTGAAGTATCAGAAGATGCTGCAGTTGCCGTCGTTGCAACTCGTACGATTTCAGAAGGGTTAGCTTCATTATTAGCCTTCAATCCAGGAGCAAGCTTAGAAGAGAACCAAGCTGCAATGAGCGAACAAATGGCGCTTGTATCAAGTGGTCAAATTACTAACGCTGTTCGCGATACTAACATTGATGGCGTTGAAATTAAGAAAGACGACTTCATGGGTATTGTAGATGGCAAGATTTTAGTAAGTATTGCGGACCGTAAGGAAGCAACTTTTGCGACAATTGATAAGATGATCGACGACGATTCGGAGATCCTAACAATCATCTATGGTGAAGACGCAGAAGCAAGCGAAGTGGAAGAAATCACTGAAGCTGTAGAAGCGAAATACCCTGATGTAGAGGTTGAAGTCCATGAAGGAAACCAACCAGTATACACTTACTTATTATCTGTAGAATAATAAATTTAAAATAATTGAAAGACTTCGAATCCTTACGGATTCCTCTATAATAACTGTAATGGGGTACCGGTTCGAGCCGAAGTCTCTCACCTTTAAAGCCTCAAAGCTGGAGTAAGGAATAAATTCCTAACTCCAGCTTTTTCGCATTTAATACCATTCCCCATTACTGTTATTATAGAATCCGTAAGTTTCTCCGTCTTTCGCTTTTTCTCCTATTAATAAGTAAGTGTAACTGGTTGGTTTTCGTGCTCACATCAGGGTATTTCGCTGGGCAGAGAGTGCTTTCTTATTTTCGCGTGCTTCTGAGTCTTCACTCGCCTCCAAATGGGAAAAAGCAGACTTTGTGGGTGCTCCTCAGTATTTCTAGTGCGGTAAGGTTCAATGAGGGGAAGAACTGCAATTTGTGGAATGCACATCAAAACTCCCTGCACTGTAACGGTCAAGGAGAGAGGAAGGAAAGTTGAAGGAGTGAAGATTCTTTAGGATTTCATCGGAATCACAGTACCGAGTAAGCAACCAATGTGAATTAGCGAGGGTTAGGAATTTATTCCTTAGCCTCGTTTTGAAGCTTGGTAACCCTGAGACGAAGACTCAGGGAGGTGCCGGACTTGTGATGCCGATGAATAAATCCTAAAGAGAATCTTCACGACTGTTGTAACTTTCCTTCCTCTTGACGATTAAAGAGAACATGAATTACACTTATTAAAGTAGAAAGGATGTGATTGGATGAGTGAAGTCTTTCAAAGTGTGCAAGTCTTGCCAGGCGTTGGACCAAAACGATTAGAACCATTAGCCGAACTGGGCATCGAAACAGTCTATGACTTGTTAACGCATTTCCCATTTCGATATGAAGATATTCAAATTCGTGATGTAAACACCATCATGGATCAAGAGAAAGTCACGCTGAAAGGGCTTGTGGCGACGCAACCAGTTGTCAGCTACTACGGCTTCAAGAAGAACCGTTTGGCGTTTCGCATGGCGATTGACCAACAAGTCATCCAAGTTGCGTTCTTTAATCAGCCGTATTTAAAAGAGAAAGTCGTTCAGGGCGAAGAGATTGCCATCTACGGGAAATGGGATGCGAAGCGTTCTACCTTGATGGGCATGAAAATCTTATCGAACCGAAACGTGGAGGACGAAGAAGGAGACCAAGTTGAGGCGGTTTATCGCACGAATAAATCGTTGAAGCAGGCGACGATTCTCAAACTCGTTCGGTCGGCGATGGATCGTTTTGAAGATAAAATTCCAGAAGTATTGCCCAAAGAGTTGACGGCGTCGCACCACTTAATGGGGCATAGAGATGCTGTACGGGCAATGCATTTTCCAAAAGATGAATTGGAAAGACAGAGTGCGCAATACCAGCTCGTCTACCAGGAGCTCTTCTTATATCAACTGCGTTTGCAATGGATGCGTCAGAAGCGTCATCAGCAAACCAAAGGGCAAGCGGTGCTGTATGATAATGCCGCATTGAAGGCCTTTATACAGACGCTGCCGTTTGAACTGACAGACGGGCAAAAGAAAGTCGTGAATGAGATTTGCTTTGACCTACGCGCGCCTTACGAGATGAATCGTCTCTTGCAAGGGGATGTAGGGAGCGGGAAGACGATTGTGGCGACGATTGCCATGGTCGCAACGGCTCTAACAGGCAAGCAAGCAGCGCTCATGGTTCCTACAGAAATCCTGGCGGAACAACATATGCTGACGATTGAAAAATTGATTCAAGGGACGTCTCTGAAGGCGGTCTTGTTAACGGGAAGTATGAATCGTTCGCAGAAGAAGCGAAAAGAGTTACTCGCTCAAATTGAGAGTGGCAAGGCGAACCTAATTATCGGGACACATGCCTTGTTCCAACAAGACGTGAACTTTAAAGACTTGGCCTTTATTGTGATTGACGAACAACATCGCTTCGGGGTGCAACAACGTCAGGCACTCGCTGGAAAAGGAGCGGGCGTGAACGTGCTTCAAATGACGGCGACGCCAATTCCTCGTACGCTTGCGATTACGGCTTTTGGGGAAATGGACACTTCTATCTTGAGTGAAATTCCTCGTGGTCGCCAGCCTATCAAGACGTCTTGGGTACGCGAGCAGGAAATGGAGCAAATTTTCAATTTTGTAGAACGTCAAATTCAAGAAGGGCGGCAAGCGTATATGATTTCGCCACTGATTGAAGAGTCGGAACATCTCGATGTGCAAAATGCTGAAGAGATTTACCGCATGATTTCAGCGCATTTCTCAGACCGCGTGAAAGTGGGACTCTTGCACGGGAAAATGCCGGCTGAAGAAAAAGAAGCGGTGATGGCGGACTTTAAAGCCAACAAGCTACAAGTACTCGTTTCCACAACGGTTATCGAAGTTGGGGTGGACGTGCCAAATGCCACTGTGATGGTGATTTTAGATGCAGACCGATTCGGGTTAGCACAGCTGCACCAGTTACGGGGACGTGTCGGACGTGGACAACATGCCTCAAGCTGTATTTTAGTGGCGAGTCCAAAGACTGAAAACGGGAAAGAACGCATGCGCATTATGTGTGAGTCAACAGACGGATTTTATCTCAGTCAAAAAGACTTGGAGCTACGTGGTTCTGGGGATGTTTTTGGGGTCAAACAGTCCGGTATTCCAGACTTTAAGATTGCCGATTTAATACGAGATTATGATATACTAGAACAAGCACGTAAAGATGCCATCCTTTATGCCTCGGAAGATCCAGCAAGAGAAAAAGACGAGACAATACGCATGAAGGCATTTATCGAACAAACAACGAAAGAAATCAATGGATAACTTCACGGCCACGTGGCTAGAAGAGGAGGAACAACAATGGTAAGAATTGCAATTGACGCGATGGGTGGAGATAATGCTCCAAAAGAAATCGTCCAAGGGGTCGTCCTTGCAGCAAAGGAAATGCCAACTGTCGAGTTTCAATTATACGGAGACGAAGCAAAGGTGAACGCATGCTTGGAGGAATCTCTTCCAAATATTCGCGTGATTCACTGTTCAGAAAAAATCAAGTCTGATGACGAACCGGTTAAAGCGATTCGTTCGAAGAAAGACGCTTCAATGGTCGTTGCGGCTAAAGCGGTGAAAGAAGGGGAAGCCGACGCGCTCTTCTCTTGCGGAAACACAGGGGCTCTTCTAACGGCAGGATTACTAGTAGTTGGCCGTATTAAAGGAATCGACCGTCCAGGATTAATGCCAGTGTTGCCTGTTCTTGGAAAAGAAAACCGTCAATTTATTATGATGGACGTTGGTGCCAACGCGGAATGTAAACCGAAAAACGTTCACCAATTTGGGATTCTTGGAAGTTATTATTCAAAATATGTTCTTGGTTACGAGAACCCAACAGTCGGCTTATTAAATAATGGAGCTGAAGAAGGAAAAGGGAACGAACTTGCAAAAGAAGTATACGGACTCTTAAAAGAAGACGATAGCTTAAACTTCGTCGGTAACGTGGAAGCTCGTGACATCTTAACAGGTGCTGCGGATGTGGTCGTAACAGATGGATTTACAGGAAACGCAGTCCTCAAGACAATTGAAGGAACAGCGCTTGCGATGATGGGACTTCTAAAAGAAGGCATCAAAGGGCAAGGAATTCAAGGAAAACTTGGCGCGCTCTTATTGAAGAATACCTTCTACGGATTAAAGAACACATTGGACTACTCACAATTCGGGGGTGCGGTGCTCTTTGGTCTTAAAGGAGCAGTTGTGAAATCACACGGTTCTTCAAAATCAGATAGCGTGTACCATGCGATGAAACAAATCGAAACGATTGTATCAAGTGGCGTTATCAACGACTTAGTCGCACACTTTGAACAAACAGCGGAATAATATGTTCTTAAGAAAGAGTGGATTTGCCACTCTTTTTTATTCTTATCATAGGGATAAAGATTAATTTAAATCTGTATATTTCCAAGTTAGTTTTAATTGTAACAATAATAATTACTTAATAGTCAACAAAAATTTTATAGCTATTGAACATCACAATTCACAAAAAAGACATGAAAATAGAAAAAAAAAAAAACATTCTTATTTTAAACATTACAAATTATAATGAATGCGTAATCATGATTATAATAAATGAAAGGAAACTGTTATGAAAAAAGAGATTCTTACAAAAAATGAAATGTATACGATATACGGTGGATACTTCGGAAATTCACCTATAAGTTCAATGGATAGAACAGACTATGCAGGTGCAACTTATGCGAGACCCGCTATTACAAGAGCTTTAAGTAAATGGATTAGAAGTTGGTTTGGATGGTAATAATAATTTAGGATGTGGAAGAGAAATTTGAAATCAAGTATTAAATCGATAACTGTTGCTATTGCATTTTTTAGTGCATTTATGGTTATGGAAATTATGACAGACATATTGTTAGAGAATTATTCATATCCAAATACAAATTTTGTGTATTTTATAATTAAAATGTCGTTTAATTTAATGTTAATCTACTTTAGCTATAGATTCTATCGTAAGAATAGAGTGAAAAGTATCAAACGTAAGATTAATTTATATGATATTTTATTAATTTTCTTTACGTATATTTTTTTATTGGTGATTGGCTATTATTTTCATATAGTCTGGAGCTCGGCTATATACGGAACAGTATCTGTGCCGTTCAAGAAATTTATTTTTTCTACACCAGGGCCGTTTTTTACTGACAAATGGTTGAATATGGAGAAATATTTCGAGCTAGTTGTTTTTGCGCCAATTTTTGAGGAAATATTATTTCGAGGGATTTTGAATAATGCATTTGAGGGTAGAATTAAGAGTGTTATTAGAGTACTAATAGTGTCTATTATATTTACGATAATGCATATTTATAACATAAGAAATGTCATTCAATTTCTGGGGTATTTATCATTGGCTATAGGACTTCAGCTTATTTTCGAAAGAAGATACAGTTTATTTGATTCGATACTACTCCACAGTCTATCCAATGGTTTGTTAATAATAGGAATTATGACAATACAAAATATATGAGAATAAGTTAGGAGTAAATTTATGAAGAAGATGTTATCGAATGAAGAATTGAAATCTATTATGGGTGGTTGGTCATATCATCAAAGAGCAATTGACCGTTTTGAGTCAGGAGCTGGTGGCGGCGGTCCAGTGATTCCAATTTCATGGAATCTTGCTAGATGGATTCAATCATGGTTTAAATAATATTTGAAAGCAATAGAGGTTGGTTGACGACCTCTATTGTATTTTTAGGAGTTTGTATGAGATTTAAACGTAAAAATTATACTCCCCAACAAGATCAAAGAGATTGTGGAGTAGCCGTATTGTCTATGATATTAAAACACTATGGTAGTCAAATCAGTATAGCTTCGCTGAGAGAATTAGCTAAAACTACAATGGATGGAACAAGTTTGTGGGGACTAGTTAAAGCCGCAGAGACTCTGGGGATGGATTCGGAAGCAATTAAAGCAGATAGAAATATTTTCAGAAATGAGAAGATTCAGTTTCCAATTGTAGCTCATATAAAAAATGAAAATGATGAGTTTCATTTTTGTTTGATAACTAAATGTAAAAATAATAAATTAACCATTGCAGATCCTAATCCAGACAAAAGTATCTATTCAATTCCAATTTCGGAATTTAATAAATGTTGGACGGGAATATTGTTGTTCTTGACTCCAGCACCTCAATATCAACCTATAACGGAAAAAAGTGGAGCATTATTAGGTATGGTAAGATTGTTGCTTACAGATGGCAAGGCAGTTATGTATATCATATTGTGCTCAACTATCATATCTTTGATTACAATTTTAAGTAGTTATTTCATGCAAGTTATTATTGATGAATTTATACCCTCAGGATTAAAGAGTAGTATTATAATATTATCACTCGGATTAGTAATAGTTTATACTATGAAAGCACTGTTGGATTACTCTAAATCATATTTATTGTTATTATTAGGGCAAAAAATGAGGGGTAATATTTTGTTGTCGTATATTAGGCATGTATTTCAATTATCGATGAATTTTTTTCAAACGCGTAAAATAGGTGAAATAACTTCAAGATTTGCGGATGCCATGTTTTTAATTGATGTATTGTCACAAGCGATTTCCAGCACATTTATTAATTTAATTACAGGAATTGTTATTTCGATTGTATTAATCATACAAAATTCTTTTCTTTTTTTTGTAAGTATTGGATTAATCGCAGTGGTGTTGCTTTTTATTCTTCTATCAAAGAAATACTATTATAATTTGACCAGTAACTCTTTAGAAACAAATTCAAAATTAACATCGATTATAATTGAAGATTTAACTGGGATTGAAACTATAAAAGCGCTAGGTCTTGAAAAGCAAAGAAGCAATATGATAGATATAAAATTCACAGAATATTTGGAAGCAGAATATAAAAAAGAAAAATTCAATATTTATTTTCATGTGTTTAAAAATACAATCCAAGAATATTCTAGACTGTTGATTATGTTAATAGGAAGCCTATTGATTATAGATGGAGATATAACTTTTGGGAAGTTTATTGCTTTTCAGTCACTAATGTCTTATTTGTTAGCCTCAATCGGAGAC
>CAURMP010000056.1:0-8914 GCA_963526005.1 uncultured Streptococcus sp.
GAATAAAGCATCTTCTAGACGAGCAGTTAATACTTTTTGATTTCCTTTTGCGACATTTTCAATCATGTAATCATTACCGTTACGAACTGAAACGAAGAATGGTAATAATTGTTTTTCTTGGTTATACACAACGAAATAGCGTTGGTGTTCTTTCATTGATGTGACTAATACTGGTTCTGGAACGACTAAGTATTTTTCATCGAAAGTACCCGCAAATGCTGTTGGGTATTCAAGGATTGAGCTTACTTCTTCTAATAAGTCTTCATCAATTGGAATAATCCAGTTGTTTTTAGCAGCTAGTTCTTCTATTTGCTTGCGAACTAAGGCTTTACGTTCATCTTGGTTCACGATGACAAATTGTTCAGCTAAAGCTTTTTCATAACTTTCTGGATTTTCAATCGTTGCTTCTTTTCCTAAGAAACGATGACCTCTTGAAATACGTCCAGCTTTGACATCTAATACGCCGATTTCTTCGATGACTTCATTGCCGTATAACGCAACAATCCAGTGAATTGGACGTAAGTATTCAAATGTATGAGCTGCCCAACGCATTGTTACTGGGAATTTCATATCTGTAATCACAGAAGATAGGTTTTTAACCACTTCTTTTGTTGATTTACCAGCGATATGTTGTTTCACATGAATGTATTCAATGCCATTCACTTCTTCAACGTAAATATCATCTGTTGTTAATCCTTTACCACGAACAAATCCTTCAGCTGCTTTTGTCCAAGCATCATCTTTTTTCGCAATTGCTAAAGATGGTCCTTTAAAGATTTCTTCTCGGTCAGCTTGTTCTTCTACTAATCCATTGACACGAACTGCCAATCTTCTTGGAGTCGCAAATGCTTCAACGGATTCAAATGCTAAATTTTCATCTTTGAAGAAGTCTTCCACACGTTTTGCTAATTGTTCAGAACTTGTTCGAACATATTGAGCAGGTAATTCTTCTAAACCGATTTCTAATAATAATGATTGTGTCATTCTCTCTCCTCCAAACTCTCTTATTTCTCTTTCAATAATGGGAATCCTAATGCTTCACGTTCAGCCACGAAAGTTTTCGCGATGGTACGAGCCATCTTACGAATACGGCCAAGGAATCCAGCACGGTCTGTTGCAGAAATAATTCCGCGAGCATCCATTAAGTTAAATGCATGAGAGCATTTCAATACATAATCATAAGCTGGGTGCACTAAGCCTTTTTCCATTAATACAGTGGCTTCTTTTTCAAAGTCTGTAAATAATTGCATTAATAATTCTACATTGCTTTCTTCAAAAGCGTATTTAGAATGTTCATATTCAGGTTGTGTGAAGATATCTCCGTATTTAACATCTCCAGTCCAAACTAAATCATATACACTCTCTACTTCTTGAATGTATGAAGCAAGACGTTCTAAACCGTAAGTGATTTCACTTGTTACAGGGTGGCATTCTAGTCCACCTACTTGTTGGAAGTACGTAAATTGAGTCACTTCCATTCCGTCAAGCCATACTTCCCATCCTAAACCAGCACAACCAAGAGATGGGTTTTCCCAGTTATCTTCTACGAAACGAATATCGTGTTCTAAAGGGTTAATTCCAAGAGCTTCTAGGCTTCCTAAATATAATTCTTGAATGTTTTCAGGAGATGGTTTCATCACCACTTGGAATTGGTGGTGTTGGAATAAACGGTTTGGGTTTTCCCCGTAACGTCCATCTGCAGGACGACGTGAAGGTTCCACGTATGCTGCATTCCATGGTTCAGGCCCAATGGCACGAAGGAATGTATAAGGGCTCATTGTCCCTGCCCCTTTTTCAGTATCGTATGCTTGAAGAAGCAAGCATCCTTGGTTTGACCAATAATTTTGTAATGTTAAAATAATTTCTTGAACACTTAATTTTTTTGCCATAATTGTTCCCCTTTCTATTGTGCATTCACAACTGGATAGAATTCATAAATCACACCAGGAATCACTTCACATTTCACTTCTTTAATCGCTTCATTTTTCGTTTTAAAACCGTACATTGAATGGTTAACACTTGTTTGGAATTGCTCCAACACTTCATCTTCATGACCGATCACACTGACTTTAATCGGCGCTAATGACACCACCTTCAATTGAAAATCTTTGAATTCTGAAGCTGGGATGACCATTGTAAAATCCATACTATTTCCTCCTTTGACTAAATAAAAAAGTCCCTATGTACACAAAAAGCATACATAGGGACGACTAATCGCGGTTCCACCCTAATTTCTTGGTTTAAAACCAAGCTTCATTGTTGATAGACTCAAGTGCGCCATTTTTAATGAACCATGATATGGATTCCACCAGCCCATACTCTCTTTGACATTTTATCATTAAAAATCTCACTGTCAACGTCCTATTAATCTTTCACTATAGTACCGATAATTGCTTAAAAAGTCAAGTAAAGACAGCGTTTTGCGCTACTCTTAATCTTGTTCTCTTTTCTGCATTAACGTTTCCCACTCGACCATCTGATCTAAGAATTTTTTGCTCTTCAATCGAATGCCCACATACTCATCCATAATGGTGTCAAACAACCGTCTTAACTCACTTGTAGTCTCACTCGATAACTGAATAGACCCTATTTGTTTTGGAGAAAATACAAGCGCTAACTGCCTTGCGACATACAATGCCTTTCTAGAAAGCTGCATGCGATACTCGTCTTCGTCTAAGTGATTCTTGCACAGGCATCCATGCTTCTGAATTGAAAAATCGACTAAGTCTGTATCTCTATTACAAATGACGCAATGTTGCCATTCCACCTCGACTCCATAGTAACGTAGAATCTTGATTTCAAAGAAACGCAAAATCACTTCCGCATCGACTCCATTATTAATGGCTTCAATAGAGTCCCAAAGCAGTTGGAACACCGTCTTGTTCACAATATGGTCATCCATCACCGCATCTGTTAATTGCGTTAAATACGCTAAAACCGCTTGTGCCTTTACATCTTGCAAGACAATCGTCGCAGGCTTTATATCGTGACTATCCTTTAGGAAACTAAACCCATTTTGATGAATATGCCCAAGAAAAGTCGCTCTTGTAAACACCTGTGTTGCAGCTGTTAATGGATGATTGCTTTGCTGTGCATTTCGTAAAAAGAACATTAACTTTCCGTGGTCTCTCGTCAAAATTTTAACAAGCATATCTTTCTCGCGATACGCCTGTCGCATTAAGACAATTCCATCAAAATAGTGATAATAATCCATTTGATTCCATCCTAATCTCTATAGTCTGTATCTCGATATCCGTATTCTTGTATGTTACTCTTACGTTTACGCCAATCTTTCTCAACTTTTACCCACAGTTCAAGGTAAACCTTATTTCCAAGTAATTGTTGAATATCGCGTCTCGCTCTCGTCCCGATTTCTTTTAAGAGACGGCCGCCTTTACCAATAATAATGCCTTTTTGCGATTTTCGCTCAACAATGATATTCGCATACACATGTACTTTATCGAATTCATCTTTTTGCATTTTATCCACTGTTACAGCCACTGAGTGAGGAATTTCTTCCTGTGTTAACTGTAAAATTTTCTCACGAATCAATTCGGAAACAACAAAGTATTCAGGGTGATCTGTGATTTGGTCTGCTGGATAATATTGTGGTCCTTCAGGAAGTGCGTTAATCAGACCTTCCATTAGTTCGTTCACATTATTACCTTGTAGTACTGAAATTGGGAATACACCAGCAAAATCAAGTGCATCTTTATAACTTTCAACTCGTTCTAATAACACTTCTGGTGTGACAAGGTCAATCTTATTTAATACTAAGAAAATCGGTGTCTTAATTCCTTTTAGTTTTTCAATAATGAAGTCGTCTCCTGGTCCACGTTTTTCACTAACATTCACCATAAATAAGACTGCATCCACTTCTTTTAGCGCAGAATAAGCACTCTTCACCATGAATTCTCCGAGTTCATGTTTTGGTTTATGAATCCCTGGAGTATCTAAGAAGACGATTTGCGCATCATCTTTTGTATAAACCCCTTGAATTTTATTTCTTGTAGTTTGTGCTTTGTCAGACATAATGGCAATCTTTTGACCAAGCACATAGTTCATAAATGTTGATTTGCCGACATTAGGACGACCTACAATCGCCACAAATCCTGATTTAAATGGTTTTGTCATACTCTCTCCTTAAAAATGAATCCATTTTGGCAAAATAATAATCATTGCAATAACTACAGTAAAACTAGCGCTGAGTAACACTCCACCAGCTGCAATATCTTTTGCCTTCTTTGCTTCAATATGATATTCCTTCTTCACTAGTAAATCGACTAAATTTTCAACGACGGTGTTTAAGATTTCCATGAGAAATACGATGAAAATACATAGTAAAATAAAACACCACTCGACTGCTGATAAACCAGAGAAAAAACTAATTATAATCGCTAGCCCTGCAATGCAGAGATGCGCCTTCATGTTTCTTTCTTCTTGAATCACTGTTTTAATACCATCTATGGCATGCTTTAGTGAGGTCAAAAAGTTAGAATTCTTTTCTGTTTGTTTATGCGTCATCACGTTTCAACCCATATGCTTCTAGGATTTCTTTTTGCAATCCTGTCATTTCAGCTTCCTCTTCTTCTGTTTGGTGATCATAACCATTTAAGTGTAAGAAGCCATGCAGTGCCAAGAATCCAAGTTCACGTTCAAGCGAATGTCCATAGTCTTCTGCTTGTTCTTTTGCACGGTCTAAAGAAATAACGATATCTCCAATCGAAGTTACAAAGCTATCGTCCTCTTCCATAATGGACTTCATACTTTCAAAGTCATCATCTGAATCATCTAACGCAAAACTAATCACATCTGTCACTTTATCAATATTTCTAAACTCACGGTTGATTTCACGAATACGTTCGCTAGAAATAAATGAGATACTACATTCTTTGTTTTCAGGGATTTTCAAGTAATCCGCAGCAAAACTAACCACACTATGCACAAGTTCTTGATGGCTTTCTGGTACTACTTCTGTTTCATCGATAATTTCAATAATCATATTAAAAACTCCTTTTTTAGCGTCACTAATATTGTAACAAACTCCCTACATTATTGGAACTTTGACGGTCTTAAAGTTTGCTTTTAAAAAAACTCCCCTCAACTTTAACGAGTTGAAGGGAGAGAATCTTTTACGATTGTTTTTTAGGAAGTTTTGGATATTCAATTCTTGAGTGGAATGTTCCGTTTAATGAAGCCACGATATTCTTTTCGATAATCGCTAACTCTTTCAATGTTATATCGCACTCTACAAATTGCTCATCCTCTAAGCGATTCATAATAATCGAATGCACTAAGTTTTGAACCTTCTCAAGCGTTGGTTCTTTCATCGCACGAGTCGCCGCCTCAGCACTATCCACGATATTGATGACTGCAGATTCTTTTGTTTGAGGTTTAGGTCCTGGATATCTGAAATCTGCCTCATCTGCATCTGGATTGTCTTTTAAAGCTTCTGCATAGAAATATTTCATCAACGTTGTACCGTGGTGTTCCGCACAAATATCAATCACTGATTGTGGCAATTGATGTTGTTTAAGAATTTCTACCCCTTTACGAACGTGATCAAAAATAATTTCTTTCGACTCATATGGTCCAATCATCTTATGAGGGCTCTCCATATGAGCTGGTAAATTCTCAATAAAGAAGAATGGATGCTCTGTTTTACCAATATCGTGATAATAACAAGCCACTCTTGCCAATTGTGAATCTCCACCAATCGCTTCTACACAGTTGGCTGATATGTTTGCCACCATTAAACTGTGATGATAAGTTCCCGGAGCTTTTGTAATTAAATCTTTTAACAACGGTTGATTTGGATTTGATAATTCTGCCCATAATAATACTGAACTATCTTCAAATAAGTAATTAAAGTACGGCATTAAAATAACCGGTATCAAATACGATAAAAATCCACTGATTGCAGCAAAAGCAATTAACCAACCTGATTGTGTGGAAATCAATTCATAGTTACTAAAGAATATAAACGGAGGCATCAATGCAACCGGAATAAAAATGTGTAATAGTAACTGTTTAATCCAAGATAAGTCTTTCCAGTAAACTTCTTGTATCACTCCTAGCCATGCAACTAGCGAGAAGAAAACGGTGGTTAAGGCAATTTCCGTATTAATGCTATCACTGCCAAACATAAACCAGACTAAAATTGGGTATACTACCATCGCAATAATCGTGAAGTAAAACTTCGTCGTTAACTTATAAATGATGTAGATGAATCCTGCAATCGGGAATGCAACACCAATATATTCAATCCCACGATTTTGAAGAAACGAAAGAATCTTCAGCAAGATTGCACCAATCGTAAATACAACTGAGAAAACAGTCAACTCATTAACTCGTGTATCCCACTCTTTCTTAGATGCACTCAGCTTAAAGCGGAAAGTGAATGCTAATAGCGAAATCATTAAAATTCCTAGGAATAACAAATAACTATAAAGTTGATGGTAATTACTTGAATTGACATCGATTCCTAATAGTTCAAGAATACGTAAGTCTTCTTGGGTAATAATGTGCCCCTCTTGAATTAATACTTGTCCTTGTAAAATTCGAACAGTAGAAACGCTTTGTTTTGCATTTTCCTTTGCACTATTCGTTGCATCTTTATCAACAACATTATTGACAACAATACTGTTCGTTAATAATTGTCCTAGCATTTCTCGTTCATTATCTGTAAATCCGCCATTAAATAATGATTTCTTTGCGGCTTCTTGCGCCTGAAGCAAATTCGATTCCGTAATAGATTTTGCCATTTGCTCTTTAATCGCACTCTCAAGAGCTGCTTCGTAATCATCTAATTTATCTGAGCTAACAGAAAGCAATTGAATGATAACACTATCTGGTATATACAAAGCAAAATCACGAATGGCTTTATTTTCCGCTTCTAAACTCTTCTTGAAATAAGTGAGTCGATCTTGAATCGTCGCTACTCTTGTTGACACTTCCCCAGAAGTCGTCGTTGTAGAATCAGTCGCAAAGATTTCACTGGAAGCTTTCGCAGCTACTGTTTTGATTGCTTGGAAGAACTGCTTTACTTTATCAATTTGTTGTTGCTGGCGACTTTGGTCAAAGACATAAATATCTCCAACGCCATCCATCGCCATCTGCTGATTTTTCTCAGTTTGCTCTTTATCCTCAATTGTTTTAGGTGCACGAATCGTTTCTTTTGCAACTTGATTTAATTCAAAAGAATAAGAAGTTGGCTGAACATTACTCCATCCTAATACTAATAAGAAAAGGAATGTCACACCTAACAGCGCAGGTACATATAAAATTCCTAATGTTTCTTGAAACTTACGGAGCTTTTGTCTCACTTTCTTCACCTCGTTCCTTCTCAATACTATTAGAAGCTGAGTAGGCATTAATAATTTCTGATACGATTGGATGACGAACGACGTCTCCTGCATCAAATTCAACGAAGGCAATTCCATTGATTCCTTTTAGTTTGCGTTCTGCATCTAAAAGTCCACTCGCCTGGTGCCCTTTTGGTAAGTCAATTTGAGATTTATCTCCATTGACAATCATCTTCGACCCAAATCCAAGACGTGTTAAGAACATCTTCATTTGGGCTCTTGTTGTATTTTGAGCCTCATCTAAAATAATAAATGAATCTTCTAATGTACGTCCACGCATATACGCTAATGGCGCAACTTCAATAACTCCTCGTTCAAGGAGACGATTCGTATGCTCCATACCGTATACGGTATATAACGCGTCATATAACGGACGTAAATAAGGATCTACCTTTTCCTTTAAGTCCCCTGGTAAGAATCCTAAATTTTCACCGGCTTCAACGGCTGGACGAGTCAAGATAATTTTCTTCACTTCACCTTTTTTCAACGCTTGAACAGCCATCACTACGGCTACGAACGTTTTACCAGTTCCGGCAGGTCCGATACCAAATACCACATCCGTCTTCTTGATCGCATGAATATATTGCTGTTGACCGTACGTTTTTGCACGAATCGCTTTTCCAGCAAATGTACGTCCGATTTCTTCGTTATACAAATTAACAAAGTAATCTAAAGTGCCACGTTTCGCCATTTTTACTGCAGTAATGATATCTGTTTTAGAAATACTAATTCCACGTGCAATTAAGTCTTGAAGTTGATTTAGTAATTCTTTAACTTGTGAAACGGCCTCTTCTTCACCCGTAATAAAGAGTTGTTCTCCACGATGGGTAATCTGTACTTGAAATGACTCTTCAATAAAACGAATATTCTGATCTTGAGAACCAAATAATTGAATTAATTGAGGATTATCACTTAATTCAACACTTGTTTTTACGGTTTCATTTTCCAATCAGTTATCCTCCAATCCACACTTATTTATTTAAGTGTGCTTTTACTTGTTCTTTAATGACATTACCATCTGCTTGTCCTTTAAGAGCTTGCATTACGGCACCCATTAATTTACCGAATTCTTTTTGTGTTGTTGCTCCTACTTGTTCAGCAATTTCGGCAATTTTTGCTTGAACTTCTTCTAATGAAAGTTGCGCTGGTAAGTATTTCTCAACAATCGCTAATTCGCCTTGTGTTTTTTCAACTAATTCTGGGCGATTTGCTTTTTCAAATTCAGCAATCGAATCACGACGTTGTTTTGCTTCGCGTGATAAAATTGTTAATTCTTCTTCAGGTGTTAAATCTGATTTTTTGTCAATTTCAGCAGCTTGAATCGCTGTTTTAATCATACGTAATACTGCTAAAGTTTCTTTATCTTTAGCTTTCATCGCTGTTTTGATATCGTTATTAATTGTTTCTTTTAATGACATTATAATCTCTCCATTCTTATAATTTCGTTTGATTGATAAAAAAAGACTGGGACTAATAGCCCCAGCCTGACATAGTCTATGATACACAGAGTTGACTAGAACTTACGTTTACGAGCTGCCTCTGATTTTTTC
>CAURMP010000057.1:0-8910 GCA_963526005.1 uncultured Streptococcus sp.
CAACAAAGAAGATAGACGAGTCTTTTTGTTTATTGAAAGAATAGTGGGGAATAGCATTGAATGTGAATTAGCTGGAGTTAGGAATTGATTCCTTACTCCAGCTTTGAAGCTTCAAAGGTGAGAGACCTAGGCTCGAACCGTTGCCCCACTATGACTCTTTCAATAAAAAACAAAAAGACGCAAGTCTATCTTTTTCCTTTTGAAGAGCACAAATAAAGTATTATTTCTTTAAACGTTATTTATCTTATGTTACAAAAAACTCCCAGCACCAATTGGCACCAGGAGCAGTATTGATTTTAATGTAAGACTTTGTTTAAGAAGTTTTGAGTACGTTCGTTTTGTGGGTTACCAAACACTTCTTCAGGAGTTCCTTCTTCGATGATATAACCACCATCCATGAAGATAACGCGATCGCTAACCTCACGCGCAAATCCCATCTCGTGTGTTACCACAACCATCGTCATCCCTTCTTTAGCTAGGTTTTGCATTACTTCTAATACATCCCCAACCATCTCTGGGTCGAGTGCCGAAGTTGGTTCATCGAATAATAACATCTTCGGTTTCATTGCAAGCGCGCGGGCAATGGCCACACGTTGTTTTTGCCCCCCTGAAAGAGATTTAGGAGAGACATCAGCCTTGTCTGCAAGACCAACCATGCCTAGAAGTTCCATTGCATGTTCAGTTGCAGCTTCTTTTGTTTCACGACCTAATTCTACAGGAGCTAAAATGATATTTTCTAGAACGCTTAGGTGAGGGAAGAGGTTGAAGTGTTGGAACACCATTCCGATTTCCTCACGAACTTTATTTAAGTTTGTTTTTTTGTCTGTTAAATCATAGCCATCAATGATGATATGACCGCTATTGATTTTTTCAAGACGATTTAAGCAACGAAGGAAAGTGGATTTACCAGAACCTGAAGGCCCGATAATACAAACTACTTCGCCTTCCTCAATAGAAAGGTCGATGGATTTTAATACTTCTAAGTCGCCATATTTCTTTTGTAGTTTTTGAACTTCGATAATAGCCATTATTTTAAATTCCTTTCTAAGTGAGCTGATAGTTTCGTTAATAGAACGATCACGATTAAGTACATCACGCCGACAATTAACCACATTTGACTTGATTGTAAGTTACGAGCGATGATGACTTTACCTGTTTGTGTTAATTCGGCAATACCGATAATTGAAAGGATAGAAGTATCTTTCAATGTGATCACAAATTGGTTAATGAATGAAGGAACCATAATGCGAATCGCTTGCGGTAAGATTACTTTACGCATGCTCTTTGAATATGGAAGGCCTAAACTCATGCAGGCTTCGTATTGACCTTTATCAACGGCTTGGATACCACCACGAATGATCTCAGCGATATAAGCAGAAGCGTTCAAGCTGAGGGTTATGACACCTGCGACGAATGGTTGCATCGTAATTTCAAATGCTTGTGGAATTCCAAAATAAATGAAGAATGTTAAAACGATTAGTGGAACACCACGGATAATGTCAATGTAAAATCCTGCGATAGCTTGTACGATATTGTTTTGGCTTGTCTTCATTAAACCAAAGATAATACCGATTAAACTTGCAAAGATTAAAGCAACAACGGTTAATACGATTGTGTTCCATAAACCAGTTGCAAGAGTGTGCCAGTTTGTTTTGATTAAACCTAGAATGCTTGTTGCTTCAGTGTTTTCGCTAGCATTCGTTGTGTATTTGTTGATGATTTCATCATACTTACCGCTTTCTTTTAGTTTTTTCAAACCGTTGTTGAAAGCAGTGATAAATTCAGCATTGTCACCTTTATTGACAGCAACACCATATTCCGTTTTATTTTCGTTATGGTCTGTCATTTTTAAGGATAGGTTATTCGTTTTGATTGAGTAGGCAAGAACAGGATAGTCTTCGAATAAAGCATCACTGTTTCCTACCATCACATCTTGATACATACTAGATGAATCTTCGAATGTTGTTGTTGTAAAACCATACTGACTCTTAATAGATTCTGCGTAAGTAGCGCTTTGTGTTCCTAATTTAACAGCAACTTTTTTACCTTGTAAATCAGAAAGGCTTGTGATGTCAGAGTTTTTAGAAACTCCCATCCCGATTCCGCTGTCATAGTAACTATCTGTGAAGTCAAATTTTTGTTTACGTTCATCCGTAATACCCATTCCGGCCATCACGGCATCTACTTGTCCAGCTTCTAGTGCTTGAACGGCAGCATTGAAGCCAAGTGGTTTGAATTCTACTTCGAAGCCTTCAGCCTCTGCGATACTCTTCATTAATTCAATATCAATTCCGACGTATTCACCATTTGTATCTTGGTATTCAAATGGAGCGAATGTAATATCTGTTGCGATTACATATTTTTTAGTTTCTGCTTTAACAGAACTTGTCGGAGAAACGAGGGATAGAAGAGTCATCAATAGAGTGACTAGAACAGCTCCCAAGCTCAATTTTTTTATGTTCATACATATTCCTCCAAATCTACCTTACGTATAAGGTTTTTCTATTATAATGGAAGTTTTTCTGGAAATGCAAAAATCTAGTCTCATTCCATGTTACATTTTATAACATGAGTTTTTGAGTATAAAAAAACTCCCTTCTCTCATGAAAGAGAAGAGAGTGATGCTTATTTTTCTTGTTCAAGGACACGCCAAATGGCTTTTGCCACACCGCCGTTAACATTGGTGTCTGTTACAAAATCAGCAATGGCTTTTACTTCGTCTGGAGCATTCCCCATCGCAACACCAATTCCAGCATCACGAATCATCGACACATCATTGAAGTTATCTCCAATGCCAAAAACTTGCTTCATCGATAAGCCAAGAGTTTTTGCATAGTGAGCAACTGCGATGCCTTTTTGTGCATCCTTATGATTGATTTCTAAATCCGTAATAAATGCAGAAGTTACGACAAGGTTTGGATGTGCTTGATTGATATGTTCACGAACGGGCTTGAAAAAGGCTGGCCCATCATCGTGAGAGACGATAATCTTGAACACTTTAATATCTGGAATCGATAGCACTTCTTCGGCAGTAGTCACATCGGTTGCCTCTAGAAGTTTTTTTAGCTGTCTGATTTCCTCTTTCAATTGTTCAGGCGATAGATTATTTCTTTCAGCCTTTTTTCGTTCGATTACTTTGTTGATAAAGAGAGCATAGTTTTTTCTAAAGTTTCCTTCAGAAGTCACGAGCTGCCAGTCCAAATCGATCGAATTGAAGTAGTCTAATAGAGTATAGACGGTATCGTGTGGAATCGTTACTTCCCAAATAATGTCGTGGTTCTTATCGAAAATTTGTGCCCCATTCATGGCGATGACAGGAAGATGCAATTCTGCTTGTTCGAGAGCGAAATTGGCTTGAAGATAATCGCGTCCAGTACAAACGATGAAGTGCTTCCCTTGTTTTTGGAGTTTTCGAATCGCTTGAATGTTGTTTTTATGTACCTCTACGTGGTTTGTGAGGAGAGTACCGTCCATATCCGATGCAAATAATTTAATCATAGGGCAAACCCTCTATTTCATTTCTTTAAGGTGTGCTTGCAATGTTTGAATTTTATCTTGAATACGTCTGAAACGTGGTTTGTTTTCCAATTGGAATTTTGCGACTTCTTCTTGAATAGAGTTCACAACTTCCATTGTTTGTGGAACAATCACTTCTTGGATTTCTTTAATGCCTCTTTCAAGAGTAGCTTTACCAGTGTTAATCACTGTAACATCCTGTGTCACTTCTTGAATTTGTTTAGCTAAGATTTCACGATTTTCTTTACCGCTTCTTGGGTTGTTTAGTAGGGCAACGGCTCCACCGATCACACTACCGAAAATAAAACCTTTTAGAAATTTACTCATTGATTATGCCTCCATTTGTTCGCGAATTGATTGCGCGATTTCTGCTAATACTTCTGAACTTGGATTTGTTGGTTCCCATTTTAATCCAAAGCCATCTTCTTTTGTATAACGTGGGATTAAGTGGATGTGAGAGTGGAAGACGCTTTGGTAGGCCAACTCCCCGTTATTACTTAAAATGTTTAAACCTTTAATATCTGGGTTTGACGCTTGAACGGCACGTGCGATTTTTGGAATACGTGCAAACACTGCGCTTGCTAAGTCTTCGTCATATTCGAAGATGTTTGCTACGTGTTTCTTAGGAACGACCAGTGTGTGCCCTGGTGTTACTTGCGAAATGTCAAGGAACGCAAGTACTACGTCATCTTCATACACGATATGTGCTGGAATTTCTTTATTAATAATTTTATCAAAAATGCAATCTGTCATGGTGTTTCCTCCTTGAGTTCGTATCTCTATGGTATCAAAAAATGCTGTAAAATGAAAGACTAGAAGCAGTAGTAGTTCGTTGCTTTTTACAGGAGCATCCCCTAAAATAGCAGAGTGAAAGCGAGGAGTCTTCATGAAGGGAAAATTAGATGCATTAAGCGATGCGATTATTGCTATTGCGATAACCGTTTTAGTATTAGAAATCAATACACCAACATCGATGGAGGGTATGTGGCAGTTTGCAAAGGAAATCTTTTTATTTGCGCAAAGTTTTGTCGTGATTGCAAATTTTTGGTTTGAACGTTCGCAGTTCTTTGGACGCTCAAAACGAATTTCTTTCTCGATTTTGTTGATTGATTTATTAGCACATTTGGGAATCTGTCTCATCCCTTTATTTACAAAATTCTTATTTAGTTTTGAAAATCGAGTGATTTCTGTGCTAGCATACGGAATTTTGATTGCAATCATTTCTGTATTGTTCGATATCGAAAACTATTTTGTATTGAAACAATCATTGACGGATGCTGATTATGAGAGAAGAGATGAAATGCTTACTTTATTCAGAAAGTTTCATATGCGTTCTTATTTAACATCAGTGATTATTTTGGCCTTAACATTTGTCATACCACAAATCGTCATGTACTTATATTTGGCGATTCCAATGACTAAGTTCTTTTCGCGTTTAGGAGCGGGAAGAGGTCGGTCAATATTTGTAGATGAAAACTTAGTAGAATTTTCAGATAAAGTATTAGGACGAATTGATGAAGAACGAATAAAGAGAAGTCTTGCAGAATAGATTTTAAAAAGAAGTGTGAAAGTGCGCTTAATCCTGCGTTCTTTCACACTTTTTTTGCTTTATGGTATAATGAGGAGAATAGTTAGATAGGAGAATCTATATGTCACTACAATTAAACAATGTAACTGCAGGATATACGAAAGTTCCTGTCATTACGGACATCACTTTTGATGTGAATCCAGGCGAGATTTGCGGGCTAATCGGGCTCAATGGTGCCGGTAAGAGTACGACAATTAAAACGATTATTGGACAACTTACCCCTTTTAGCGGAAGAGTGGAAGTAGAGAAACTAAGTATTCTCGAAAACCAACGTGGTTACCGCCAGTCGATTGCGGTCATTCCAGAAAGTCCAGTTCTCTATGAAGAGTTAACGTTTAGAGAACATATTGAATTTGTGGCTCGTTCGTATCATCAAATGAACGAAGAGACAATGGCTCATGCAATGGAACTCGTGAAAGCTTTTCGCTTAACGAAGCAATTGGATTGGTTCCCAGCATATTTCTCAAAAGGGATGAAGCAAAAAGTGCTCATCGTCTGCGCGTTAATGCTAGACGTGCCCGTCTATGTGGTCGATGAACCATTTTTAGGACTTGATCCACTAGGGATTCGTACCTTGCTTCAAGTTTTGAAAGAGAAGAAGGAAAAGGGTGCAGCGATTTTAATGTCGACTCACGTTTTAGATACGGCTGAGAAGTATTGTGATCGTTTCATCGTGTTACATGAAGGAAAAGTAATTGCGCAAGGCGATATCGAAGGCTTACGCGCAACTTCGAATATTGAAGAATCTTCTTTAGAGGAAATCTACTTTGCATTAACGACAGGGGACGATGCCGATGAATAGTGCAGAGCTTTTTGAGACTCGAGTAAGAAAATATCAAAAGAAAAGCATGAAGTATATGCGTTATGTACTGAATGACCATTTCTTGATTGTTTTATTTTTCTTATTTGGCTTTATCATGGTGCAATATTCGAGTTGGATTCAATCGATTCGTGTGTTGGAATTACCATTGTTAGGATTGCTTGGAGCTTTACTAGCGAGTGTTCCATTCTTTGGTGGAGTAGCAACGTTGCTTGAACCAGCCGATGGAATCTTTTTATCCGTAGTGGGGCAAGACTTTAAGGCGTATTTACAAAAAGCCATTCGTCGTAGTTGGGCGCTTCCGCTACTCGTGATGCTGGCTTCGACAGGAATTGTCTTTCCAATCGTAGCACAAGCCTTTGGAACGAATATGAGTATGTTCGTAAAGCTATTCCTCTTACAAGTGCTCTTTAAAGACTTATTATTCCGTTGTACGAAATACGCTTATCGTGGAGTGCTTCATTTTACATGGAAGGAAAAACTCGGTATTTACGTGATTGCAGTAACGAACTTCTTCGGAATGTTTTTATGGATTTCTGAAGCTTGGTCATTTGTTTTATTAGTGATTCCAATTCTTCTGAGTGTTTTTATCGAGTACTATTATGGAAAAGCGGCCTTTGTCTATCGATTCGATTCTATGATTGAGTCGGAATTAGAAAGACAACAACGAATTTATCGCCTATATGCATTGTTTGTGGATGTGCCAATGGTGCATAAACCACAAGCGCATCGCCGTTCATATTTAGATGGCGTATTGAAGGTACTTGTTGGAAAGAATCCAAGTGGTCATCGCTATTTAGTGAGTCGTACGGTCGTTCGTACGAGTCAATATATGAGTTTATTATTACAACTCGCAGTTGTCAGCTTTGTAGTTGCATTGTTTTCTCAAGAGTATTATTGGAACTTTATTGTCAATGCGTTACTTGTAATGCTATTAGGATTTCAACTTGTTGGAGTTATCCAAAGTGCCAACACGCAAAATAGTCATTTTGCCTCTTTAGTGGATAGTAACACTCGTCTTAAGGATAATTTATCAGTCCTCATGATGACGATGGTCGCATCCGGTGTTGTACTGGGCATTTCTTCAGTGATGGGGATGCGTGAAATGATTGGATTAGTAGGGATTATTTTCTATCCGATTTTTGGAGTATTCTTTACACAATTTTATTTACGTTATCGATTCCTTAAGAAGAGAAGAAAAATTTAAGTTTGTAGGCTACTAAGTAGCGCACAAACTTGACTCAAATGGTATAAAACCATAAAATAAAAGAATAGATTTATTAAAGGAAACAGAATTTGTCGTTAGGGATGGAATAGATGGAATATAACATGGACACAGGATGGGATCTCCATCCAATTGGTGGGGACACCGGTCAAGCGTACATGGGTGTAAAAGACCATGAACGTGTATTTCTAAAGAGAAATGCTTCACCGTTTTTAGCGGTGCTATCGGGTGAAGGTATCACTCCTAAGTTAATATGGACCAAACGTGCGGGTAATGGTGATGTCATTACAGCTCAAGAATGGTTGTCTGGAAGATCCCTCACTAAGGAAGAAATGGGGTCCGTCGAAGTCATTGAGCTGTTAAAACAAATTCATCAATCCCCAAATCTTTTACAAATGTTGCAACAAATTCAAGGTGAAGAGTATAGCACACAAAAATTCATCGATGAATATTTAAATAATTTACAGTCAGGATTACAAACCCACCGTTTCTTAAACGAAGTATTAAATTACTTAATTGAAACCATTCCGCTTGTGAGTGAAGTTGGAAAAACAGTTTGTCACGGAGACTTAGACCGTCGTAACTTTATGTTATCTGAAGACGAGAAGCTCTACCTTGTCGACTGGGAAATGGTTCGCCTCGCCGATCCAGTTTCGGATTTGACGATGATTTTGACGCAATACATTCCTGTTCATCAATGGGGTGAATGGCTAGATATGTATGGCTTACAACTGTCTACAAATATTTATCAACGAATTGAATGGTATGCTCTCATGAATTGCTTGAATTATATTAAAAAATCGCACTTCGAGGGACGTTACCTTGAAATGAATGAGAAAATTCTTTTGGTGAAATCAATTTACAATAATCGTATTGGAAAGCCAACAGAAGAATAGACAGGAGTTAGACTTTGAGATTAAGAAATAAACCTTGGGCAAAAGATGCTTTAGCGGCTCACCCAGAAAGGGTCATCCAAAATCCAGCAGAGTGGAAGGGAAGATGGCATGAGCGTTTTGGCAATAACAATCCAATCCATATCGAGATTGGTTCTGGGAAAGGTCAATTCGTGAGCGGCATGGCTCGTCAAAACCCAAATATTAACTATATTGGAATTGAAATTCAAGAAAGCGTCCTTGTAGTCGCACTTGAAAAAGCTCTTGCAGCAGATGTTCCAAACTTACAATTATTACATGTAAATGGTGGACAAGTAACAGACTACTTCGAAGATGGTGAAGTAGACCAAATTTACTTGAACTTCTCAGATCCATGGCCAAAGAAACGTCATGCGAAACGTCGCTTGACTCATGAAAGTTTCTTAGTTGGATACGAAAAAGTATTACCACCATTTGGAGAATTACACTTCAAGACAGATAACCGTGGATTGTTTGAATACAGCCTTGCTTCATTCTCACAATTTGGACTTGTGTTAAAACAAGTTTGGTTAGATTTACATCAAGTGGATTTTCCAGGAAATGTGATGACAGAATACGAAGAGAAATTCTCAGCAAAAGGTCATCCAATTTATCGTGTGGAAGTGATTTTCCCACAAGATAGAAAAGCTTTTAAACAACCTGAATAACAAATAAAGGAGCCTGATTCATATGGAATCAAAAAATAGTTTCAAAGGTGCAAGTTTTCTTCTAGCAGCAGGTGCTGTTATTGGAGCATGGGTCACTTCAAAATGGTTTGAACGCAGAAATGTCAATGGAGATGTTATTGTTCAAAATGTACGTAAATTATTTCAAGTAGTAGGTACTATCG
>CAURMP010000058.1:0-8827 GCA_963526005.1 uncultured Streptococcus sp.
GGTCAATGACTGCTGTTGTGATGCCTTCTTTTGCAAAATATTCCCAAACCTTATCAGCGATATATCCTTTAGCAATCCCTCCAAGGTCCAGTTGCATTCCTTTTCTCTTTAAGAAGACGGTTTGTTCCGCGTCGTTTAATTCAACGTCTTTATAGTTCACAAGCGGTAACACCGCATCGATTTCCTCTTGCGTTGGTTTCTTCGCATCATCAAACCCGATATGCCATAACTGTGTCAACGGTCCAACCGTAATATCGAAGGCCCCGTCGAACTCCTCACTGTATTTCAAGCCGAGTTTAATCAACTCGTATACGTCCGCGCTGACTTTTACCGGCTTTTCCCCAGCAGCCAAGTTTACTTCATCCACTTCAGAGCCAGAAGCATTCACGGTAATTCGTTTTTCTAAGTCTTTAATCATTTCTAAGGCATTTGTGATCACTTCTTCTGTATTTGGATGGTATACCGATAAAGCTACCGCCGTTCCGAGTAAGAAGTCTGTTTTCTTCACAGGTGATTTAATAATTTCTCTTGGAGTCTTAATTGATGCGCCTGAAACAGTGTCGGCTTCATTCCTCGGTTGACTTTGGCATGCGGTTAAAATTGATGTCGACATCACTGCCAAAAGTCCCCATTTCATCCATTTAGCTTTCATATGTCTCTCCTTCTAAAAATCATTCTTTAGTATTGTACCTTATTTCACGATAAAACGAAACCCGTGACTTGTAATCCGAATAAAAAACTCCTGCACTACCGTACAGGAGTCGAAATGGTTATTTTAAAATGAATTAGCTTTGTGGAGCTGCTACTTTGATTTCAGCAGTGTCCCCTTTTTGAGCTGCTTCGATTAATTTGTTTGCATATTCAACAAATGAAGTATGAGCATTAGTTGCACCTGAAACAACTTCAACGTCTGAAGGGTTTTGTTTAGCAACTAAACCTTCGTTGTAAGCTTTGAAGTATTCTGCTGGGCCAGTACCCACTTTATCTTTCATTGCTTTTTCGTATTCTGCGTTAGCTGATTTACGTTCACCTTTATCGTTTAAGTTGTCATAATCAGATTTAGTGATTTTGCCACCTTCAACAGTAATCGTAAATTCTACGTGCCATCCACGTTTGTCAGCTTCTGATACTAATTTGTAAGTACCATCTTTTAAAGCTGCATTAGATTTTTGTGTTGCTGCTTGTGTAGTTGCAGTTTGTGTTGTAGCTGCTTGTGTTGTTTTGTTTGAATCAGTTTTGCTGTTTCCGCCACATGCTGCTAATACAAATGCAGATGATAATAATACTGCTGCTGTAGATAATGATTTTTTAAAAGTCATATTCAGACCCATCCTTCTCTTCTTATTTAGAATTAATCATTCTGTACGTTCTATTATAGCATATTTCGGATAAAAGTCTAGGTAATATTTGTAAAATTGTTTTTCTTTTCACTTGAAAGATTAAACTGAAAAAGGCATTTCCTTTTCAGAAAATGCCCTTGTTTGTGAATTGTTTTGTTTTATGATTTTCGTTGTAATAACTGATTTGTGATTTTTAAAAGCATAGGCTTCACATCAGCTTCAGGCAACTTCTCGATTTGATGGATTGCTTTCATGGTATATTTCTCCGCAAAATCTTTTGCAGTTTCTACGCCACCTGCATTTACGACCAACTTTTGAATGGCTAGTCGGTCTGTCACTGTTAACTGATTTTTCTTTTCCAACAGTGGAAGTAATTCTTTTTCACACTTCGGTAAAGACGCAATCAGCGGCATCGTATAAACGCCCTGAACGACGTCTTCTAGGACAGGTTTGCCAAATTGATCTGATGTCACTTCATAATCGAGAATATCGTCTAACAGTTGAAACGCCATCCCGATAGAATTTCCGATATGTCTAGATCGTTCTAATTCGCCCATTCCTGAAAAACGTTCTCCCATCATACAGCTAAGCATAAAGAGTTGAGCCGTTTTTCCGTCGATACGTTTCAAGTAATCTTGCACGGTCACATCGGTTTTGTAGCTTTCTTCCATTTGCAACAATTCGCCTTCAACCACACGCATCATACCATCTGTTGGAAGTTGGATACCCGCCAAATCTGGACTATATTTTGAAAGCAACTGATAGCACACTGTCAATAAGTAGTCGCCTGCATAAATCGCCACACGATTCCCAAATCGAGCACTAATCGTTTCTTGTCCTCTTCTTGTATCGGCTTCATCGATTACATCATCATGTAATAACGTCGCTACGTGAAGTAGTTCAAGCGCCGCAGCCACAGCATGGACTTCTTCCTTGTTTCGATTTTCGTTCCACATTGAGAATAAAATCAAATAAGCAGGTCGTACCATTTTTCCACCAGATTCAAGGACAGCCCAAATAGCCTCACGAATCTGTTGATTTTCAATCGTGACAGATTCATGCATCATCGCTTTTACTTGTTTTAATTCTTCATGTAATTCGGGATACTCCATCCACATTGGATGTACGATTGTCATAGTTTTCTCCTTCTAGTCGACCTTCTAAAAAAGAAGCCGACAAAAAATGCCGACTTCATTATAACATACTTATTTAACGAGTTGGTGCCCTTGCTTATCGAATCCATATATTGCTTTCGACTTACCATACCACCAGCTACCTGCAGTTCTTTGGAACCATGGAATCACATAGTAGTCAAGACCGAATGCACGACCTGAACCGTTCATTAACGCAATCGCTGTAGGAACAAACCACATGTTTACCCAGTAGAACATACCTGATAAGCAGAATGTTGCGACTAAACCGATTGTTACTGCGTTAACGATCCATGTTAAGAAACCAGCCATGATTGCTAAACCGATAGCTAATTCTACGAATGACATCACCTTTTGCATTAAGTGAGCGACTTCAACGTTTGGAATCATGATTTGCATGATGGATGCGAACCAGTCTGGCATTTTTTCGATGACCATTGCTGGTTGTTCACCATATGAATAGTTGAAACCGAATGAAACGACTTGTGTTGCTGTTTGCGCTGCAGCTTCTGTTGCACCACTTGCTGCTGTTACAGTTTCTGCTGCACCACTTGCTGCACTTGTTGCTTCTGTTAACCAAGGGAATGGGAATGCTAAATGACTACCATCAATCCAGCTGCTTGCGCCCCATAAACCGAAGATTTTCTTCAAGCCTTCGATTGTCCACATACCACCGTAGAATAAACGAAGTGGTACAGACCATAATACGTTACCGTAGCGTGATAAGTGTCCACGGAAGATGTTACGACGGTTCTTAATATGGAAGAACTCGTGGAACACATATTGAATTGCATAGTATAGTGAGAAGATTTCTAAGAAATACTTGATGTTTACGAGGTGTTTCATCAACATTGCAAAGAAACCACTTAAGTGCCATTTGCCCATTAAGAAAGCAACGCCATAATGGGAACCGATAGAAACCATGAATCCATCGTATTTACCTTTATAGGCTACTTTTTCGGAGTTATTAATTGAAGCGATAATGTTTTTCGCTGCTGTTTTACCAGTTTGTTCAGCGGCTTGTACGATTTGTGGATGTGGAGCATTTCCTTTATCCGGTTCTTCGTAGTAAGCTAAGTCACCGATTGCGAAGATATCTGTTTCGCCATCGACTAACATGTTTTCATTAACCACTAAACGACCTGCACGAGCTGCTTTAAATCCAAACACTTCAGCTTCTGTGTTGGCTTTAACCCCTGCTGTCCAGAATAGTGAGTAAGTTGGAATTACTGTGCCGTCCGCTAAGCGAATGCTGTTTTGCTTCACTTCAGAAATTCCGTTTCCTTTAATCACTTTGATGCCGCGTTTTACCATGAAGGCTTCTGCTTTATCCGCATCTTTTGCATCTAACATGTTTAAGATTGTTGGAACTGCTTCGATAATGTATAACTCGAAGTCGTCTTTATCTAAATTGTATTCATGTGCTAACACTGGAATCCAGTCCATTAATTCACCGACTAATTCAACCCCAGTAAACCCTGCACCACAAACCGCAAACGTTAATAAGGCTTTACGTTTTTGAGGGTCATGTTCTTTAGCTGCTTTTTCTACACAGCTAAGAATATGTTTACGCATTTTCACTGCGTCTTCCATTGACCATAACGTAAATCCATGCTCTTTAACACCTGGAACGCCGAAGTCATTGGCTTCTCCACCCATACCAAGTACTAAATAATCATAAGAGAATTCGCCATGTTTTGTACGAACCACTTTATTTTCTTTATCAAGACTAGTAACTGTATCGGTTACTAAATTTACATTTTTAGAACGTGCAAAGATTTTTTGTAAGTCGTATTGAATCGCATCTGGCTCAACACGTCCCCCAGCAACCTCGTGTAATTCAGTCATGTAAGTTAAGTAAGGATGTTTATCAATTAATGTAATTGTGACATCTTTATTCTTTTTCAACTTATGTGACAATGTTTTTGTAGCGGCTACCCCGGCAAATCCGGCACCGATTACTACAATGTTTGTTTTTGTCATTGCAAATCCTCCTTGATTTTTCTCACTTTAGTAGTATATTCTATTCTGCGCTTTTTGTCCATCTTGATTGCCATTTATTTCACGAAGTTTCTCCGACTTTTTTATCTGCGTAATTTTTAAGCAATTTTACATGAGTGATTGCATAGTTCGCTGCAATCCCAATCGCGACCCCAGCAAAGATTCCGACGATTGACATCGCAGGTAAATATAAGAGCACGGTCCATGATTTTGCCATCCAGCTCGCAACCATTAATTGACCGACATTGTGCAAAATCCCACCTGTGGCACTGACGCCAATCATGCTGACGCGCTTCTCACCCAGTTGCATCACTAGATACATTCCAATAAAGCTGACAAGAGCGCCCATCCCACTATAGAGGAAGGTTGAGAATGTTCCTCCAAGAACGCTCGTCATCAATGTTTTCATCACTACAACTAGAACCACTTCTTTAAACGACAGTGTATATAAACTGATGAGCGTTACGATATTGGCTAATCCTAGCTTTGCCCCCGGCGCAAATGCAAAAGGAAACGGAATGGCTTGTTCAAGTAATCCAAGGATAATCCCTTGTGCTGTTAATAACGCGATAAAGACAAGTTTTCTAAGATTGCTACTTTTTTGCATTCCATTCTCCTTTCCTATTTTCTAAAAAAGGCCGGAACTCTTTCCAGCCTCTTCTTGCTATTTTCTACGTCTTACTAATAATTTATTTTTCAAGCTCACGGCTTTTGGTGCCCATGTATGGAACATTTCAAACCAGAACTTCGAAATCGGCATATCAAATTCACCGATATATTCCACTAACTCTGGATCAAACGATTGCTTGAAGCCGTTAATTCCGCCGTGATGTTCTTGGTCTTCAGAAACTCCAAAGAAGTCAAACGAACGAATGCCTTTTTCATCATAAAGAGTTTGCATGATCCAAGACACAAGCGCCTTGTTGGCATTCAATCCACCATCGTCAGTGATGTTCGCACCATATAAGTAGTACGCTTTATCTAAGTACGTTACCACAAACGCTCCGCTGACTACTTTTCCTTCTGGATATTGTTCTAAGTCACCTTTCACGCGTTCGATTTCTTTTTCGTATTTAGCGATATTGACTTTTAATGATTCGATTTGCTTTTGAACATTTTCGATACGTTTTGGATTGTTCAATGTTTCCAATTGCCCTGTTAACTTATCGAATTCTTTTTGCGCTGTTTCTAAGCGGTTTGTCGCAAATGCTAACTGCACATTGTAGTCCACTTTCGCAAAGTATAAATCCACCATGCCTTTAGGATGAAGGTGTTGATACATTGTTGTTAAATACTCGATGCTACGCGCCACGTATTGATCACGTTCAGCCGTAATCTTATTTAACTCATCATAGATTGGCATATCTTCAAGTGTTCCCTTGTAGCAAACAACCCCTTGTTTCTTCGCTACATTCACTTTATAACGTTCTTTCTTATTGAACGTTTCGATGATACCTTTCCCTTCGTCTTTCAACGGTAAAATCATTGTGAGACGTGGTTGGATTCCATCAAACCCTAAGTCCATTGGGCGTTCTACAAATCCAGCCGCTAAAATGTTTTTGCGGTATTCTTCATTATTGAATCCACCTTCAACCATTTCGAACTTGTTTGTCCATTCACGCCATTGTAATTCTGGGTCAATCTTTAATCCAAATGCATTTTTAGATTTCAAATACACTTTTAAAGTCGCAAACACAGATTTTAATTGTTCTGCATTTGTATAATCCGTTACGATTCCGCGCGGTGCATACGCTAAATATTGATTCACAGCAGGTAATTTACGATAAAGAATCATCGCAGCCGCAACAGGTTCATGATTATCCGACATGACTAGTAGTACGTCTCTTGTCCATGAGCCATCCGTCTTCACTTCGCCCCATTCAGGCGTTTGGAAAACCGTTCTGTTGGCTTGAGTTTCCATAAAAGCATGATACTCTTCTAACGCATTCGACATCTCTTTTATATACATGTGAGCACTCTCTTTCCTTTTTACGTTTCCTTACCAGTATTACATTTTCAGCAAAATATGTCAAAACTTTAACAAAGAAAAAGCTTTACGTATCAACAGAAGACGGTCTTATACAAGATTTATCTCAAAGAATAAAATAGAACATAAAAAGAGCGCACCTTGTTAGTGCACTCTCCATTTCATTTTTAGAATAGTTTCAAGTATTGGTCTAATTCCCATTGTGAAACTTGACTACGGTAAGCAGCCCATTCGAAACGTTTTGCTTCGATGAAGTTGTCTAGAATATGACTTCCTAAAGCTGACTGAACGGTTTCGTCTTGTTTCAAGTATTCAATCGCTTCGTTTAATGTTCCTGGTAAATCATCGATTCCAGCTTCTTTACGTTCGCGAGCAGACATCGCATAGATGTTGCGGTCGATAGCTGCAGGAACTTCCATTTTTTCTTTAACCCCTTCAAGACCAGCTGTTAAAATCGCAGCCATTGCTAAATATGGGTTCGCAGATGGATCCACACTTCGTAATTCGATACGAGTTGAAATGCCACGAGATTCTGGAATACGAATCAGCGGTGAACGGTTACGTGCAGACCATGCAATATATACAGGTGCTTCGTATCCTGGAACTAAACGTTTGTACGAGTTTACTGTTGGGTTACATACAGCAGTTAAGGCTTTGGCATGTTTCATGACCCCAGCGATGAAGTGGCGGCAAGTATCGCTTAGACGTTGGTCGCCATTTTCGTCGAAGAACGCATTGTTTCCGTCTTCATCAAATAAAGATAAGTTGAAATGCATTCCGCTACCAGCAATTCCGAATACTGGTTTTGGCATAAATGTTGCATGTAATCCATGTTTACGCGCAATTGTTTTTACTACTAATTTGAATGTTTGGATGTTGTCACAAGCCGCAACTGCATCTGAGTATTTCCAGTCGATTTCGTGTTGACCTGGAGCTACTTCATGGTGACTTGCTTCGATATCGAACCCAATCTTTTCTAATTCAAGAACGATTTCACGACGGCATTCTTCCCCAAGGTCGATTGGCGCTAAGTCAAAGTAACTTCCTTGGTCGTTTCCTTCAAGCGTTGGTTCGCCGTTTTCATCCAATTTGAATAAGAAGAACTCTGGCTCTGGCCCTAAGTTGAAGTTTGAGAAGCCTAATTCTTTCATTTCATTTAAGACACGTTTTAAGTTTGAACGAGGGTCCCCCGCAAATGGCGTTCCGTCTGGTTTGTATACATCACAGATTAAGCGTGCGATTGTCCCGTGTTTGCTGCTCCATGGGAATACTACCCATGTTGAAAGGTCTGGATATAAGTACATATCACTTTCTTCGATACGAACGAATCCTTCAATTGAAGAACCGTCGAACATCATTTTGTTGGCCAACACTTTATCTAATTGCGTAATTGGCACTTCCACGTTTTTAATCGTTCCTAGGATATCCGTGAAGATTAATCGTAAGTAACGAACATCTTTCTCTTCTACCTGTCTTCTAATTTCTTCATGTGTAATCATTTGCTTCCTCCTATAAGTTCCATTTTTCTCCGCCAGAGTAGCGGCTAATATGCATAATCTCGTCGTAAAAGATTCTTCGGACATCCTCATCCGTCAGCGCCTCTTTTACGCTTTCCTTCGATACGGGATTTGTATTCTTATTGAAAATCTTCTGAATGGCCATAATGGTTAACCCATCGGCCAAATAATCTTTAATTTCCAATAAGCGATCGACATCATTCAATGAATACATGCGTCGGTTCGTCTCAGAGCGTTCCGGGATGACCAAGCGCTGTTCTTCATAATAGCGAATTTGTCGTGCTGATAAATCGGTCAGATTCATGACTGTTCCGATCGTAAAGAAGGCTAGTGAACGTCGTAATTCATTTTCACCCATCTGTCTTACTCCTTTATAGGGTTATTGTAAATAAAAGTTTCATCTTTTGTCAAAACTGCCCTTACCTCTTATGTTAGATAATATAACATGAAAACGGGGTGTTGTCTCAGTTAAGCTTTCGATAGCTGAGATAATACCCCGTTTTTTGGTTTTGTGTGCTGTAGTTTTTGTTATTTTTTGAGAACTTTTGTTACTTAATCGACTCCTGATTGTCGTCTATTGTTTGAACGGTCTCATCGACTTTATATTATGGTAACCTCACCCCTTTCTGTCTAAATTAGTTTTAACCTCTTGAATCATCTTTATTTCATGGTGCTCCACCTCACTTATTAATGCACTCATTTCAATGTCATTATTCATCTTCATATTTTGGTGGACTCACCCCTTTCACGATTCCCTAGAAATTCTTATCGATTTTATCTGCCTCCTGGTCTACCGCCTTGGCCTGGTTGTCCTCCTGGACCTCCTTGACC